>CABUKW010000156.1 GCA_902492275.1 uncultured Peptococcaceae bacterium | reverse complement strand
TGAGGAGTGTTAAAACCCGACCTTGCCATTATTTATGGACAGGCATTTAAAGAATTATGTAAAAGCGGAGGCTTTTCAGATAAAGCTTTCCTTTCCTGGGCTGACCGGAAAGGGCTGATTGAGACACAGTCCGGACGTATGACAAAAGTAAAAAAAGTGGATGGGAATTCGGTAAGGTGCGTGTTCTTACGGCTGAATGATGATGTAGATAAAGATGGGTTTGAGCCGGCGGAAAACTATGAACAGGAGGAGCTGCCCTTCTGTTAAGGTTACCAAGTTACCTGGTTACCGTGGGAAAACCGCCTTTATAGAAAGAAATAAAATGTACGAGATAGTGTAAAATATTTTTCCCTTATATGGGAAACAGTGTGGTAACCCGGTAACTGAGTAGGGAAAAGCAACGGGAATCCAGTATTTATAAGGGATTCCATGGTTTCACCATTTGGGTAACGGCTTGATAAAAATGGTAGCTGTGGTAACGGAAAGGAGCGTCATGGATGAAATTAATAGCCGTATAAGCGGAATCTATAACGATTGTTGGAAGATATATAAAGAATTCCTGCAAGATTATGATATGGATAAATATAACCGGCGGGCGCAGGAACTGACTAAGAAGTATGGATGCAGGAATGATATAAAAAATATGGTTTTGTGGTGGACGCCCAGCATAAACAAATTGCGTGATATACATGTGAAAGCAATTTGGTGATATGTCAAGAGGAAAATGAAAAAGATTTTTTTGGAAAAGGGTAACCTTAATAGACCTACGGTCTAAAAGAAACGTAAGTTCGATATATGGTGTGGATTACCTACTCTTTTCCGGAGAGTAGAGTTGGCCCTTGTCCAGCAGACCGAAGAGCAGACGTATAAATTTACGGGAAGTCAACGCGAGTGCTCGTTTATGCTGATGGTTTCTTGTTTCAGCATATTTCTTGTCATAGAAGGCTTTGTATTCGGGGCAGTGTCTTATTACGCTTCCGGTAGCTTCTATGATGTAGTAGCGCAGATATCTGTTGCCAGCTTTGCTCATGTGTTTGTCCTCCGCTACGAAGTCGCCAGAGTCATTATCGTTCCAAACGATACCGCAGTATTTTGCGAGAGCATTGGCATTCGGAAAAGCCTTAATGGAACCCATTTCGGCTAAGATACCGGCTGAATAAACCTTACCGATTCCGGGAATGGAATTCAGTACAGTGTACTCGTCAGGGTTTAGTCCCTGAACTGTTTGAAGGATTGCTTTATCAATCGCTTTCAGTTCTTTCTCAAAGGAACTGATACAGTTAAATGAAGAAGCGATTGAGATAGTAAGCGGCTCATAGAGGCATTTATCAAGCCGGTATGAGTTGCGGGCTGCAGCCTGTAAGATTTTTGCTGTTTCTTCTGGGTCAGCAATACGGCCTTTGCTTTTAGAGTTAATAAAAGCGACGAGGTCTTCTACTGATGAGTTTACAATATCTTCATTCGTTGTGTACTCAGTAAGAATGGCTTCGGCTGTGGCACCATATTTGTCAGCGAATGGATGTTGACCATCACGAAGCAATGCGTATTCACTGAACTTGAGATAAATGTTGTTAAGCATGTAAGTTTTTTCTCTTGCGATACATTCAGTGATATGCGTACGGTGTCTGGTAAGCCGCTGGAGGGCAAGGTATTGGGAGCCGCGCCAGGGTTTTATTGCAATACGTCCTACACGGGCAAAATCAGCAATCACATAGGAATCTATGCCATCATTCTTTCCGATGTCGTTAAAGGACTTCTTGTAGTTCTTAACTTCCTTTGGATTGAGGCAGAAAACCCTGACAGAGAATGGTGCGAGCAGGTCACTGGCAGAAAGATAATTAGCCAGATGGACACCATAGAAACCAGTGGCTTCCATACCGATAACAACGTATTTGAATGTATGGTTGTGCTCTAATACATCAGCAATCATCTGTTCAATAAGAGCTGCACCTTCCTGAGTGTTTTCTACTGGTTTCATCTTGATGTAGAACTTCTCATGGAAATCAAGTGCAGAAACAACATGGATACGGGATGCAATGTCAATGCCCACAAACAGTGTTGAGAGGTAATCAATATGTTCTTTCACGGATCGTCACCACCTTTCGATAAAAATGAAGAAGAGTAATCATGGCTTATCCCAGATCACTACGCTGCCCTAAACCTCGCGTTATGAGCATTACCTGGCAGAAATACCCTGCTGGTGGCTAGATACCAGGATGCAGCATTTGTGTAATAAGTCTTAGCGTAGCATTAGGGTTGCATGCATTCTTGGCAATAGCAAACGCTTTGCAGGAGCGATGAAGCAATAACCATAGCTACAGTTCTTATAGAACTTATTGTAACATCTGGGACCATGACTATAAAGTAACTTATTAACCAATAGACAGAGAATGGATGAACCAGCATGATTGAAGAAGAATCTTCGGAAAGGATGTTTAGAATTATCCTTCTGTCTAATCAAAAAAGAATAAGTCTGTAAGCTGTTTTTTTGCTTACAAACTTATTATACGAGGAGCGTTGATTGATGAATGAGTTTATAAAAGCTGTTCGGGTATTGATAATTGCTCTTTGCGTGGCGTTATTTGCTGTGGGGATTATCTGGAATTTGGTTTATGGCACTATGTCGGAACAGGAGGCTACGGCAACTTTAGGACAACCTGCAGTCAACGATGCAGATTGGGAGCAGCAATATACTGCTGAGCAGATGCAGGCTGCAACAGAAGCCGGATTATTTTCAGATTTCGCAGAAGCACAGGCAGCACCAGAAACATTGGCAGCTGATTTGGAAAATCGCCTTGCTACATTGCGTATGGAACGGGACCGCAGTTGGACTCAGCTACAAGATGGGCTGGCTGTTTTGGAGTTTGATGAAAAACAGCAATGTCTAAAAGCCTATGAGGTGCTTCAATATCAGGAGCAGCGCCTAGAATTACTGTTAAAGGCCAAAGGCATCGACCATTGTCTGGTGGTATTAAGTAAGACGCAGGCCAATATCATTGTGGATGGCGATGCGTTGTCCAGTCAATATGAAAAAATTTATGATTTAGTGCAGCGCAATACCGATTATTTACCGGAGCAAATCATTTTGGTGCCGTTAGAAGAAAAAACGGAAAATTCCGGAAGTGGCGCATAAATATAAAGAAATCTCTGCATATATGCTGCGCTTAGAAGCTAGTGCAGAGAAAGAAAAAGAGTCGAAAATAAACTTCAGAAAGAGAGAAACAGCCATTTAAAGCTGTCCATCTCTTTCTGATTTTTTTATGCAGAAATTATGCAAAAGCAGTTTGAATTTTATAGAAATCCTGTTATACTTAAGAGAGTATTAATTTGGGACAGTTAGGGGGAAGAATATGCCTGAAAATAAAAACCAGGAATATGAAGCGGGCGAAACTACCAATGCTTATGGCAGCATCAAGATTGCTGAAGAAGCGGTGGCTAGTATTGTCAGCCTGGCAGCGGCGCAGATTAAAGGTGTGGCAGCGATGTCAGGCAGTATGGCTTCTGGTCTGACAGAAAAATTAGGCAAGAAAAATCTGACCAAAGGGGTTAAGGTGGAAATCACAGAGCAAAATGTAGTGGTTGCCTTAAATATTTTTGTAGAATATGGGATAAGAATTCCCAAACTGGCACTGGAAATCCAAAATGAAGTACGGGATACGGTACAGACGATGACAGGACTAAACGTAAAAGAGGTCAACATTTATGTGCAGGGTATTTCCTTTGGACGTACAGAGTCTGTAGAAGATGACGCAGAAAAAGAAGAAACAGAGGTGTAAAGTGTGAGACATCAAAGCCGAGAAACAGCATTTAAAATTATATATCAAATTGATATGGGCAAAAATGATTTGGAAACAGCTTTGCGCTGTACTATGGAAAATGACGGTTTAACGCAGCGGGAGCGAGCATTTTGTCAGGAACTGGTACGAGCTGTAGAAGAACATTTAACGGAAATTGACGGGATTATTCAGCGCAATACAGTGGGCTGGCATGTAGAGCGGATGATGAGTGTGGACCGCAATTTGCTGCGGTTGGCTGTATATGAAATGCTGTACAGTGCTCATATTTCACCGAAAGGGGCTATTAATGAGGTACTGGAGTTGGCGAAGATTTATGGAAAACAGGAATCATCGGCCTTTGTTAACAGTATTTTGGATAAGGTTTTGAAAAACGAAGAGAAACGTTCAGAGTTGGTGACTGAAGCTGCCCGGGAAGTAATGGCTGAGGAGCCAGCGCTGCCGCAAACAGAGCCGCAGATAATAGAGCGGGAAGTGACAGCGGAAGAGGCTGACGCTTTGCTGCACGGCAAAATTTTGGCTAAATAAGCAGGTGATAGCATGCAGATGCAAAGAGAAATTCTGAGTGTCGGCGATATTAACAATTATATAAAAAGTTTACTGCAACGAGATGGCCGTATGAGTAATGTGCTGGTGCGTGGTGAAATCTCAAATTTCACCCATCACAGCTCCGGTCATATGTATTTTTCTTTGAAGGATAAGACAGGTAGTATCAAATGCGTGATGTTCCGCAGCAATGCCCAGCAGCTACAGTTTGCGCCTTGTCATGGCATGGAGGTGTTTGCCTCGGGTTATGTGTCGGTGTATGAACGAGACGGCGTTTATCAGCTTTATGTGGAGCAGATGTTGGAAGCCGGTGCCGGTGCGCTGCATGCGGCCTATGAGAAATTAAAAGCCAAGCTATTGGCAGAAGGCTTGTTTGCGGAAAGCCGCAAACGGAAACTCCCCTTTTTGCCCAGAAAAATAGGCATTGTAACTTCTCCGACTGGTGCGGCCATTCGCGATATGGTTTCTATTTTGCGTCGCCGTAATCCATCAATTGCCATTTATTTAGTGCCGGCTATTGTGCAGGGAAAAGAAGGGGTTGTTTCTATTTGCCAATCGCTGGATAGATTGTATCAGATGGATTTAGATGTCATTATTACTGGGCGGGGCGGCGGTTCGCTGGAAGAATTATGGTGCTTCAATGAAGAGGCTGTGGTGCGGAAAATTGTGCAAAGTCCGGTTCCGATTATCAGCGCAGTGGGCCATGAAACCGATTTTACATTGGCTGATTTTGCTGCTGATATACGGGCCGCCACTCCGTCTATGGCTGCAGAGCTGGCTGTTCCGGTAATGGAACAGTTACAGCAGGACTTATTTTTGCGGCAGCGTACCTTACAGCAGCGTTATAACAGCTATTTGCAGCAGAAAAAATTGCGGCTGGAGCATTTAGCGCAGCATCGGTTGTTGCAGAAGCCGGAATTATTGTGGCAGGACCGGCAGCAATTGCTGGATGAGCGCACAGAACGGCTGCAGCAGATTTTGCAGCGATTGTTGCAGCAGAAACGGCAGCAGTTGTCAGCCAGTGCAGAGCAGTTGCATGCGTTGAGTCCATTGCAGGTGTTGAGCCGTGGCTATGCGCTGTGTGAAGATGATAGAGGGCAAGTTGTGCGGCAGGCCAGTCAATTGGCATTAGGAGATAAATTTACTGTTGTGCTGGAGCAAGGACGCTTGTGGGGCGAAGTGACTGGCAAGGAGGAAGATACATGGATGAAAAAGAAGTAAGCTATGAACAGGCAATGGAACAATTAGAGCAGGTATTGCGCCATTTAGACAGCGGTGATTTGCCTTTGGAAGAAGCTATCAGTTGTTTTCAAGATGGTCTGGAATATATCAAAATCTGCCAGGCCAGGTTGACGGCAGCAGAAGGAAAATTGAAAATTTTGCGCGGCGAGGAATTTGTGGACTGGGAACTGCCGCAGTAAAAGGCTGACAATGCCTTTGGCGCGAAGGAGGTTTGATGGTATGGATATCAAAGCATATATGGCGGAAGTGCGCAATGTTACCGATGCCCGTTTGCATCAGTTGTTGCCTGCAGAAACCCTTTATCCGGAAGTAATTCACCAGGCCATGGCATACAGTGTGTTTGCTGGCGGAAAACGGTTCCGTCCAGTATTGTGTCTGGCGGCTTGCGAGGCTGTTGGCGGTTCTTGGCAGCAAGCTTTGGATGGTGCTTGTGCTATGGAATGCATTCACACCTACTCGCTAATCCATGATGATTTGCCTGGAATGGATGATGATGACTATCGGCGGGGTAAACTCACTAATCATAAGGTGTTTGGTGAGGGCATGGCGATTTTAGCTGGCGATGCCTTGCTTACCTATGCCTTTGAGATTTTAAGCAATATGGATGATGGAAGTAATAGCACGCAGATTTTGCAAATTATCAAAGAAGTGAGCAGAGCTAGCGGCACAGCTGGGATGATTGGCGGTCAAGTGGTAGATATTCTTTCTGAGCAGGAGAAGCCTACCGCCGATTTGTTAAATTATATTCACAATCATAAGACTGGCGCTTTAATTGAGGCTTCTGTGCGTATGGGTGCGATATTGGGTGGAGCCAATGCCGAGCAATTAGCGGCGTTGACTCAGTATGCCCGTAAGTTAGGTTTGGCTTTTCAGATTACCGACGATATTTTAGATGTGGTAGGCGATGCAAGCAAAATCGGCAAGCCAGTGGGTAGTGATGAGAAAAATGAAAAAGC
>CABUKW010000155.1 GCA_902492275.1 uncultured Peptococcaceae bacterium | reverse complement strand
ATAGGCCGGCTTGCCTAAGGCAATGCCCAGCCCTTTGCGCTGCCCGATGGTGTAATTTTGGATGCCATCGTGATTGCCCAAAAACTGACCGTCGGCATAAAAGACCTTGCCTTGGTGGAACGCGTCGGCCGGCAAAATTTTTTTCAGGAACGCCTTATAGTCGTTGTCGGGAATAAAACAGATTTCCTGGCTGTCCTGCTTTTCTGCCACCGGCAGGCCAATTTGCCGCGCAATGGCCCGCACTTGCTCCTTGGTGTAGCTGCCCAGCGGAAACAGGCAGCGGTCGACGACGTCGGCGGCTACCATGGACAAGAAATAGCTCTGGTCCTTTTTGGCGTCGAGGGCTTTGCAAAAAAGCTTCCGGCCATCGGCAGTGCTTTGGGTGCGGACATAGTGGCCGGTGCTGATATAATCGGCGCCTGCTTGCAGCGCTGCTTGCGCAAACAGCCCAAATTTGAGCTGACGGTTGCAAAGCACACAGGGATTGGGGGTTCTGCCTTTGGCATATTCTTGGCCAAAATGGGCGATGACGATGTTTTGAAATTGCTCCCGCACGTCTAACACGGAAAAGGGAATGCCCAACTGCTTGGCCACTGCTTCTGCGTCCTGCACCGCCGTGGGGTTGGGATGAAATGCTTCTGGAATCATCAGCATGTGGACGCCATGGACTTCATAACCGGCCTGCTGCAGCAGATATACCGATACAGAGCTGTCCACGCCGCCGCTCATCCCTAAGGTTACGACCGGTTTGTTCTGGCTCATGATTTTGTCTCCTTCCGAAAGCCTTTATAATCCCGCGGATTTTCTTCATAAAAGACCGCGTCCTTTAAATTGTCGGGCAAATATTGCTGGGGCAGCCAGCCGCTGGGCGCGTTGTGGGGATATTGATAGCCCACGCCGTGGCCCAGCTTCTGGGCGCCGGCATAGTGACTGTCTTTTAAATGGTTGGGCACTGGGCCGATGTTGCCGGCCCGCACTTGGGCCAGCGCGTTGTCGATGGCCAGATAGGCGCTGTTGCTTTTGGGCGCTTTGGCCACGTACAGGGCGGCCTCGGCCAAAATGATGCGGCCCTCCGGCATACCGATAAATTGCAGGGCGGCAGCGGCGCTCTGGGCCACCTGTAAGGCTTGCGGGTCGGCTAGGCCCACATCCTCCGCCGCCTGAATGACAATGCGGCGGGCGATAAACAGCGGATCTTCCCCGGCGTCCAGCATACGGGCCAGATAATAAATGGCGGCGTCCGGGTCGGAACCGCGCATACTTTTGATAAAAGCGGAAATGATATCGTAATGCTCGTCTCCGGTGTTATCGTAAATCACCGCCGGTCGTTGGATCGATTCTTCAACGACCGACAGATCAATCACCCGCACGCCCCGCTCATCGGGCCGGCTGGACAGCACAGCCAGCTCCAAGCCGTTGAGGGCAATGCGGGCGTCGCCCTGACAGCAGTTGCAGAGATGGTCGACAGCCTCTTGGGTAATCTCCAGCTTGTAAGCGCCCAGGCCCCGTTTTACATCGGCACAACTGCGCTGTAAAATTTGTTCAATGTCTGCCTTTTTGAGAGGCTGCAGCTCAAAAATCATGGAACGGGACAACAGCGCCGGATTTAAACTGAAATAAGGATTTTGGGTGGTGGCGCCGATTAACACAATCAGTCCTTTTTCTACCCAGGGCAGCAGGGCGTCCTGTTGGCCCTTGTTGAACCGGTGGATTTCGTCGATGAACAAAATGGTCTGTTTGCCGTACATGGATAGATTTTCTTCTGCTTTGGCCGTAATTTTCCGTAAATCGGCCACGCCGTCGGTCACGGCATTTAAGCTGGCGTAAAATTTGTTAGTCACGTTGGCAATCACTGAGGCAATGGTGGTTTTGCCACAGCCCGGACTGCCCCAAAAAATCAGCGACGAAAGCTTGTCGGTTTCAATGGCCCGGCGCAGCAGTTTGCCCGGGCCGATGATATGCTCCTGGCCCAAAATTTCGTCCAGCGTTTGGGGCCGCATGCGCTGCGCTAAAGGCGCGTTTTTTTGTAAGGTTTCTTGTTTATTGATTTCGAATAATGTCATACTGTTTCCCCTGTCTGTTATAGGATCCTGTTTCGATTTATTATACCATAGCCGCCCCTGCTCTTGCAAAAAATCATCACATCCCTTGGGAATTTTTCGCCAAAGACTGGATACAAACGGTGAAAAACAGGGTAAGATAGTAGCAACAGCAAAAACAGGAGGAACTCGTATGGATTTTGAACAGTTATTAGCCCAGTTGGGCGACGGATATGCCGGCGTTGCCGTATACAGTGTAGAAGATCGAGATATGACCGACCATGAAACGGCGCTGCAGTATTATCTGCAAAAGGAAGAGGCCATTGCCCGGGCCGAGCAAATTTGGGAGGGCATCAGCCTGGATGACCGCGATTATCGGGAAATCAGCGTTCACCGCGGTGAAATTGAATATAATCCCCAGTTTGACCGGTATCGTTTTATTGTGCTGCAAAAGCTGTATAAGGCCTACAAGAAAATTTACGTTTGCGAAGACTTTGCCAAGCAATACCGGCAGCAGCGCAAAGCCTGCCATCTGGCCGCTGGCATGAGCGAAGAAGAAGCGATAGCCCAAGCCAAAAAGGATTTTAGTCAGCTTTATGCGGTGCAGCCTGCCGTCAAATTCGGCATGTTTGCCGGATATGATTACGCGCCGGAAGTGTAAGGAAAAGTTCTCAGGAAAAGTTCTCAGGAAAAGACCATTGCAGCAGACCAGATTTGTTTTGGTTGCAATGGTCTTTTCGTTTGCAATGGTCTTTTCGCTTGGTGCAGGCGTTATTTTTCATGCTTTGGCAAAATAGGGATAGCCAATGGCAGCAGAATCTGATACAATAAAATAAAAATAATCTATATCACAAATAAACAGGGGATGATGCGGGATGAAAGAGGTAACCAATGTATTTTGCTCCAAAAAAACAGGCAGTGCATGTACCTGCGGTTGCAGCTGCGGCACCTGCCGTGATTGGCTGGGCCGGTTTAATTCGGGATTGGCCGGTTATTATCTGAAAGAATTGCTGGAAGACCCTTCTAAGCTGGAAGAATTTGAATCGACGCAGGTGGGGAAATGGTATACCGATAAATCGTTGGCCGCCCGTGTTTATCGCAAAGAGTACGGGCCGGAAAAACCGGCAGAATCAATCGTGGAGTGATCTGGCGGAACGGGGGAAGAACAGAGTATGCGCAATGTAATTTTGTATATCGCCATGAGCTTAGACGGCTATCTGGCCGATGCCAATGGCGGTGTGGCTTGGCTGGACGGCGACGGCAGCGACAGCTTGCATCCAGGCAGTTATGAGGCTTTCAGCGAAACGGTCGATACTGTGCTGATGGGCTATCACACCTACCGGCAGATTGTCACCGAGCTGTCGCCGGAAACATGGCCCTATTGTGGAAAAACAACTTATGTATGGACCCATCGGGAGCTGCCCGCCGCAGAGGGGATTGTTTTTACGTCGCAAAGTCCGGCAGAGTTGATAGCAGCGCTCAAAACTCAGCCCGGTCAGGATATTTGGGTTTGCGGCGGCGCCAATGTGGTGCAGCAGCTATTGGCGCTCGATTTGCTGGATCGGCTTTTTGTTACAGTTATTCCTACGCTGCTGGGCAACGGTATCCGGCTGTTTTCGCAACAGGAACGGGAACTGCCTTTGAAGCTGATTGGAGTGGAGCGCTATAACGGAATGGCGGAATTGCGTTATCAGCGGCGGAAACCGTTGGAAGCTGGAGTGGGCAATTCATTTCGGAAAAATAGTTGACAGAATTTGTTTTCTGTGGTACAGTATCAATCAATTTGAAAGGAAAGGAGGCAGCAGCCATGCAGGATTTAAACAGAACTTATTTTGTGAACCGTTTTTATGCGGCGGTCCGGTCTTTGTCGGAATGTCAAACCGGCGGCGGGCAGTGTCCTATGTGCGTTTTGCTGCCCGTTGCTTGTTTTTGCGCAGTGTGATGCTGTGCGTACAGGTTGTTTTTGGACAGTCTGTAGGAGGATGTTTGGTGTGCAAAGACACGGACGTTTGGTCTGTGTCTTTTTTTTTGTGCGCAAAAACAGCAAGAAAGGGGCAGCGGCAACAAATAACAAATAATAAATAGGAGAAGATAGGAAGATGCAAAAATTAATTCCAGACAATAAATTATCGAAGAAAGCAAAGAAAGCGCTGGCACAGCAAAAACGAAAAGGCTGGGGCGAGTTATCGCCGGTGACAAGAAAACCGGAAGCGCCCAAAGCTTATCGGCGCAGCCAGCAAAAACAGTGGATGAGAAGATCAGGATATTAGGAGGGAAAAGGATATGATACTGATAAAAGGCGCTTACAGCGAAGCGAAAGTTTTTACCGAGCAGTTAGAACCCAGCGCCGACCAGCAGCTGCGGCTTTTATGCAATCAGCCCTTTACTGCGGGCAGCAAAATTCGGATTATGCCCGACGTGCATGCTGGCGCTGGCTGCACCATCGGCACCACCATGACTGTGCAGGAGCAGATTGTCCCCAATTTGGTAGGGGTGGATATTGGCTGTGGGATGGAAACGGTGCGGTTAAAGCAGCAGCATATCGAGTTACAGCGGTTGGATAAGCTGATTTATGAAAAAATTCCTTCTGGTTTTGCTGTGCGGCAGCGCTCCCATGCCGGCAGCAAGCAGATGGATCTGCAGCAGCTGCGCTGCGCCAAAGCGGCGAAAATAAAAATGGAGCGGGCCTTATGCAGTTTGGGAACTTTGGGCGGCGGCAATCATTTTATTGAGGTGGATAAAGACGAGGCCGGTTCGCTATATTTGGTGATTCATTCGGGCAGCCGTCATTTGGGACTGGAGGTGGCTAAATATTATCAGCATTTGGCCTATGAAACGCTGCGCAGTCAGGGCCATGGCGGCGTCAATAAGGAATTGGCCTGGCTCAGCGGAGCCCAGATGGAGGATTATCTGCATGATGTGGCTTTGGTGCAGCAGTTTGCGGCACTGAACCGTCAGATTATGATGCAGGAGCTGGTGCGCGGCATGAAGCTGGGAATCGAAGAACAGTTCAGCACCATTCACAATTATGTGGATGTAAAACAGCGTATTTTGCGCAAGGGCGCTATTTCTGCCCGTAAGGGAGAAACGGTGCTGATTCCAATGAATATGCGGGACGGCAGTTTGTTGTGTCAGGGAAAGGGCAATGATGACTGGAATCAGTCGGCGCCCCACGGGGCCGGACGCTTGATGGGCCGTCGGGAATCCCACAATCATTTTACCGTGTCGCAGTTTCAGAAAGAGATGGCGGGCATTTACAGCACTTCGGTGCGGGAGGATACCTTAGATGAATGTCCGATGGTATATAAGCCGATGGAGCAAATCATCTCTCAAATTGGGGATACGGTGGAAATAAAGGCTGTCATCAAGCCCATTTATAATTTTAAGGCTGGCGGAAACAAGTAGCCAGAAGACAGCAGCTTCAGCAAAGGGCGATTGGTTCATTCACAACGAATTCGGATGGGTTCGGATAACGAAAAAGAGCTGTCCAATAAAAGCCATCGGCGGCTGCATCGAAGGACTGGGATGCAGCGCAGCACAATGGTCTTTTATGGAACAGCTCCTTTTGTTTACCGAATGAATGATACTGCCATTGCAGATGGAAAGCGATTTCTCAGCTTAGTCGGCAATTTCGTTAGTTTGCCATTTGAATTCGCCAAATTTCAGATTGGCGACCATAGCGGTTAAGTCCGGACGGCCAAAATATTGCATGTCGCCTTGTTGGTTGACGGCCATCAAAACGATTGGTTTATGGAAGTATGCAAAGAAATTGCGGACCAATTCGCTTTTTTCTTCCTGTGGCAATACAAAGAAGTGGGTGTCTACTGCTACAATGACGATTTCTTTGCCGTCTACAGTTACGAGTGTACTATCGAATTTCATGTTGTGCGCTCCTTTTGTTTAATTCTGAACAGGCAGGAAGTCCGGCAGATTTTCCATCATAATTTTCAAAACTTCGCCGTCGTATGCTTCGATTTTTCCGGCGTCTCCCAACTGCGCCAGTTGTGGATCCAGCGGGAATTTGCCGATTAATGGCACCTTATAATTTTTGCAGGTGTCTGCAATGCTGCTTTCCCCAAAGAGATAGATTTTTTTGCCGCAGTCTGGACAGGACAGATAGCTCATGTTTTCTGCAATGCCCAGCACCGGGATATTCATCATGTTTACCATGTTAATCCCCTTGCGGACAATCATATTGGCCAAATCCTGCGGAGACGTTACCATATAAACGCCGTTTACCGGCAGGTTCTGCAGAATGGTCAGCTGGGCGTCGCCGGTTCCTGGCGGCAAATCGATAACCAGATAATCTAAATCGCCCCAAACGACTTCTTCCCAGAATTGCTTGATGACGCCGGAAACAATGGGACCTCTCCAGACAACCGGTTCTTCATCGTTGGGCAGAAGCAGATTCATAGACATCACGGAAATTCCACCGGCGCTTTTTAACGGATAAGCGCCAAATTCACTCATTTCAGGATTTCCATGCAAACCGAACAGCTTTGGAATGCTGGGGCCGGTGATATCGCCGTCTAAAATG
>CABUKW010000154.1 GCA_902492275.1 uncultured Peptococcaceae bacterium | reverse complement strand
CCTGCCGAAATTGCCAAGGAACAGCCCTACATTGCCAATAATATTGACATGACCAACAAAGCTTACGGACTGGACAAAATCCGAGAAGTAGAATTCAGCGCCGACGGCGTTCTGACCGCCGCCGATTTGCAGGAAGAAATGGACACCATCAAAAATATTCGCTTGATTGACTACCGTCCTACCATCACAGTCTTTAACCAACTGCAAACCATGCGTCTGTATTACAAATTTGTCGATGTGGACATCGACCGTTATAAAATTGACGGCGCGCAGCAGCAGGTTTATCTGTCTGCCCGCGAGTTGGATCAGAGCAGTCTGGATGACAGCGCACAAACCTGGGTCAACAAATATCTGAAATACACCCACGGTTACGGCGCTGTGGTAACGCCTGTCAACCAGATTACCACCCAGGGGCAGCCGGAAATGTGGGTAGAAAATATTCCGCCGACCACCGAGGTGCCGGAACTGGAAATTTCCCGTCCGGAAATCTATTATGGTCAGTTGACCAACGATTATGTCATTGTCAACACCAAAGAGCCCGAATTTGATTATCCCATCGGCGATACCAACGCCCAATCCCAATATGAAGGCAGCGCCGGCATTCCTATGAATTTGGCCAACAAAGCGCTGTTTGCCTTAGATCGGGCCAATTACAAAATTCTGTTTTCCAATCTGATTACCAGCGACAGCAAAATTCTGCTGAACCGCAATATTCACCAGCGGGTACAGAAAATCGCGCCCTTTTTGACCTTTGACAGCAATCCTTATCTGGTTATTCATGACGGCGGGCTTGTTTGGGTGATCGACGCTTACACCTCGACCGACAAATATCCTTACGCCGCTCGGGTGTCCAATCAGGAGTCCCCGTTCTACGGCCAAAACTATATTCGCAACTCAGTGAAAGTCACCGTTGACGCCTACACCGGCGAAACCAATTTTTATATCACCGATACGACCGATCCGCTGATTCAAAGTTACGCCAAAGTTTTCCCAGGGCTGTTCCAGCCTTTGGACCAAATGCCGGAGGATTTGCAGCAGCATTTAAAATATGCGCTCACCTTATTTGAAGTGCAGACTGAAATTTATCAACAGTATCACATGAAAGACCCGACTGTATTCTACAACAAAGAAGACGTTTGGAACATTGCCAACGAAATTTATGGCAACGAAACCACCCAAATGGAACCTTACTTTGTAAACATGCGGCTGCCGGGCTCTAATGAATTGGAATTTTTGCTGATGCGTCCCTTTACACCGGCCCAGAAACAAAATATGGTTTCCTGGCTGGCTGCCCGCAACGACAATGAACATTACGGCGAATTGGTGCTGTTCAAATTCCCAAAACAGTCCACCATATACGGACCTCTGCAGGTAGAGTCCCGTATCAGCAACGATTCGGAAATTTCGCAAAATCTCAACTTATGGGATCAGCAAGGTTCTTCGGTGATCCGCAGCAATTTGCTGGTCATTCCTATTAAAAATTCCATTCTTTATGTAGAGCCTATTTATCTGACTACCAACAGTGAAAACAGTTTGCCGGAAGTGGTGCGTATTGTAGTGGCTTACCAAGATAAAGTTGTCATGGCCAAAACGCTGGACGAAGCGCTGAGTCAGCTGTTCGGCACCAATTTCCGCACCGAAGGCATCACGACAGAACCGTCGGATACGACGTCTGTCCTTACCTATCGTCAAGTGGTGGAACAAATCAAAGCTGCGTATCAGAATGCTAAAACTTCGGCACAGCAAGGTAATTGGGCCGATTATGGCCGTTATCTGGACCAGTTGGAGCAATTTATCAACCAACTGGATGCCGCAGACAGCGTAACGGAACAGAACGACGCTGCTGCCTCCAGCCCAGATATTGCAGAAGAACAATCTGCCGCCAACACAGAAACCATGTAGCCTTGCTCTGACAAAGGCCAACCCAGAACAGTCCTATGCTCCAATCATCTGCCGCTTTTTTCGGGAGCATAGGACTGTTTTATTTCCGACAAGCACCAATCTCACACAAGGAAAGAGGAACCAGTATGTACAACTATCTTCTGTTTGATTTAGACGGTACCCTGACCAATCCCAAGGAAGGCATCACCAAATGCGTGCAGTACGCGCTGCAGGCCCTTGACATTTACGAGCCCGACTTAGACAAGCTGGTGCCCTTTATCGGTCCGCCGCTGCGCCAATCCTTTCTGGAGTTTTATCAATTAGAGGAGCAGCAGGCTCTTTACGCCGTAGAAAAATATCGGGAACGGTTCAGCACGGTGGGACTGTTTGAAAACTTCCCCTATCCCGGCATTGCCGCCATGCTGCAGCGGCTGCAGGCACAGGGAAAAATTTTGGCGGTGGCCTCCTCCAAGCCGACCGTTTTTGTGGAGCAGATTTTGCAAAAGTTTGCCTTAGACCAATATTTTCAGGTCATTCTGGGCAGCAATCTGGACGGCAGCCGCGTGGAGAAGCAAGAGGTCATTGCCGAAGCGCTGCGCCAGCTGCACCATCCCCCTGCTGAACAGTTGTTGATGATTGGCGACCGCAAATACGACGTCATCGGCGCTAAAAAGCTGGGCTTTCCCTGCGTAGGCGTGGCCTTCGGCTTCGCTGCTCCCGGCGAACTGGAAGAAAGCGGCGCAATTTATATTGCCCAAACGGTGGCTGATTTACAGCAATATTTACTTTCCCACTAAAGATATTGAAAACAGGTATTGAAAACAGACATTGAAAACCATACCCCTTGTCCAAAACTGTTTCAATCGCAGAAAAACTTTGCACACAAAAATCCGGTCACAGAGATACTCTGCAACCGGATTTTTTACTGTGGTCTACCGCAAAAAGACGCGCAGCAATCCCTCGTATACCTTCCGATAAGGCTGATAGCGCATAGGCAAATCCATCCATGTTTTTTTGTCTACAATACTTTTGCGGTGGGAAAAGGTTTCAAAGCCAACTTTGCCATGATAAGCGCCCATTCCGCTGGCCCCTACGCCGCCGAAGCCCATCCGGCTGGTGGCCAGATGAATAATGGTATCATTGATACAGCCTCCGCCAAATTGACAATGGGCTGTCACATACCGCACAGTCTGCTTCTCTTCGGTAAATAAATATAATGCCAAAGGATGGGGATGACTGTTGACCACCTGCACCACGTCCTCCAGCTTCTCATAGGTTAAAATGGGCAGCAGCGGACCAAAAATTTCCTCCTGCATCACCGCGTCGTCCCAGGTCACGTTATCCAGCACAGTAGGCGCAATACGGCACTGTTCCGGCTTCGCCTGTCCGCCCCACACCACTTTTTCCGGCGCAATCAAGCCATTAATACGGGTAAAATGTTTTTCATTGATGATTTTGCCGTAATTTTTATTTTTCAACGGCTCCTTGCCAAACTGCTTTTCAATTTGTCCGACAATCGCCTGCACCAGCTGGTCGTGAACGTCGGCATGGCAGTAAACATAATCGGGCGCTACGCAGGTTTGCCCGCAATTTAAAAATTTACCGAACACAATCCGCTTGGCGGCCAGTGCAAGATTGGCGGAGCGATCGACAATACAGGGACTTTTTCCGCCCAGCTCCAGCGTTACCGGCGTTAAATGCTCGGCGGCCTGCCGCATGACCTCTTTGCCCACCGCCTGGCTGCCGGTAAAAAAGATATAATCAAAGGGCTGCTGTAACAGACAGGTATTTTCCTGCCGCCCGCCGGTCACCACCGCCACATAGGACGGCGCAAAGCACTCGGCAATCAGTTCCTGAATGACAGCGCTGGTATGGGGCGAATAGGCGCTGGGCTTTAAAACAGCCGTATTGCCGGCAGCCAGTGCATCTGCCAAAGGCTCCATGGTCAGCATAAAGGGATAATTCCAAGGGCTCATAATCAGCGTTACGCCATAAGGCACCGGCTTGGTATAGCTTTTCGCAGCAAATTGGGCCAGCGGCGTTAGCACCGGCCGCTGAGCGGCATACCGTTTCACATGCTTCAGCATATAAGAAATCTCGCTGCAGGTCAACCCTACCTCGCACATATAACTTTCAAATTTGCTCTTTCCCAAATCCTGCCGCAGCGCGTCATGAATTTGCCGTTCATGCCGTTTGATTGCCTTCTGCAGCTTTTCTAAGGCCTGAATGCGATACTCTACGGCCAGAGTTTGTCCACTGGCAAAAAATGCTCTCTGGTCCTCCAGAATTTTTTTAATTTCCGGTTCGTTCATGTTGTTTCCTCCATTACTGCACGATAAAATTGCTCCAATTCTCTGGCGTCCATCAGCTTCGGCACCGGATAAAGCGGATTGGCCTCTTTATCGGCATAGCGGGCCAACTGTTCTATATCTTCCTGCCGAATGCCCGCAATGGTGCGGGGAATGCCCAACTTCTCATTCATCGCTTCAATGGCGTTAATAAATTTTCGGGCGCCTGTCTGCGGACTGTCGTCCTGTTCCGCTACACCGGCTGCTACCGCCAGACGGTGCAGACTGGCGTAAACCGTTTCGCCATAAGCCTTCAGCACATAAGGCAGCAATACGGCGTTGGCCAGACCATGGGGCACATTATACTGACCGCCCAGCGAATGGGCCACCGCATGCACATAGCCCACATAGGATTTGGTGAAAGCGCTGCCAGCCAAAAAAGATGCCCGCAGCAGATTGGCCCTTGCCGTCATGTTGCTGCCATCGGCGCAGGCCAATTCCAAATTGGCAAAAATTAATTTAACGGCCTCCACCGCATCCCGACGGGTTTCTCTGGTGGTAGACCGGCCAATATAGGCTTCCACCGCATGGGTCAGCGCGTCCATGCCGGTAGTGGCCGTCACCTGCTGCGGCAAAGTGCGGGTCACTTCCGCATCCAAAACTGCATAATGGGGAATCAGCACAAAATCATTGATAGGATATTTATGCCGGCTCACACTGTCAGTAATCACCGCAGCCAAAGTCGTTTCGCTGCCAGTACCGGCTGTGGTGGGAATGGCCACCAAAAGCGGCAGCCGCTTATGTATTTTTAAGATGCCTTTCATCTTGGCCAAACTCTGCTTGGGCTTGGCAATGCGGGCTCCTACTGCCTTAGCGCAATCCATGGACGAACCGCCGCCAAAGCCGATGATGGCCTGGCACTCGTGTTTCAAATACAGCATACGGGCGTCCTCCACATTGACGGTCGTCGGATTAGCTACCGTTTTATCATACACAATGCACTGAATTTGCTTCTGTGCCAGCACCTGTTCCAAATGACTGGTAAGGCCCAAAGCGCGAATGCTGGCGTCGGTAACCAGCAAAACTCGCTCCACTTTCTGCGAGACAAACAAAGCCGGCAGCAGATCCACTTTTTTTAATACCTGCGGCTTGCGATAAGGCAAAACCGGCAGCGCCAGTTTAAAAATTGTTTGATAGGTTCTGCAATATGCTTTTTTTAGAGTTTTCATAGTAGGATTCTTCTTTCTGTTTTTTACTGCACGTTACGTTTGATTTGCTGCACTTCGATTTATTCGCGATCCTGATCTGAGGACCTTTGAAACGATTTTACGCCTGTTCAACCCCTGTCTACACCGCCAGACGGCTGCTTTTATTAATGACTACCACATCGCCCTGCAGCACTTTGGTGCGGCCGTTGGGGATGATGGACTCGCCGCCGCGGCGAATCAGCACTACCAAAGTGCCTTTGGGCATCCGCACCTGGCCCAGTTCTTTATTACACCATTGGTCGCCTTCTTTGACAATCACTTCCCGCAGCTTGATATTGCGTTCATCCCGATAGGACAAGGCGCTCAACACAATCACATCTCCGGCGCAGATTTCCGTATCGCCGCGGGGCACCAGCGTTTCGCCGCTGCGGATAATCATCACCAGCAGGCAATCCGGCGGCAGCACCAGATGTTTGATTTGCTGTCCGGCCCAGGGATGACCGTTTTTGATGGTTAAACGGATAAAATCCACATCGTCTTCCTCGCTGTAGTCGGTAAAGGTGCGGAAGATGTTGCCGTGAATATCCACCATATTCAGCTTGTAAGACACAAAGGGCAGCAGCGTTCCCTGTAACAAAATCGAAAACAGCACCACAAAAAATACAATATGAAAGATATCATTCTCTGTTTGCACACCGCTGACGATGGCCATAACGGCAAACACAATGGACGCCGCACCCCGCAATCCCGCCCAGGATATCAAGAGCTGCTGATTGACCTTGGCGCCAAAAGGCGTCAGCAAAACCGCCACCGCCAAAGGACGGGCCACAAAGGTTAAAAACAGCGCCACCAGCAAGCCCACCGGCGCTACAGCCGGCAAACGGGACGGAAAGGACAACAAACCCAACAGGAAGAAAATCAGCATCTGCATCAGACCGGTGACGCCATCAAAGAAATGCACCAGCACCTTTTTATCGGGAATATCGCTGTTTCCCAGCAGCAGCCCCACCAGATAAGCGCTCAGATAGCCGTTGCCGCCCAATACGGAAGGCAGCGCATAGGACAACAACGCTACCGCCACCACAAAGGCGGCGTTAAACCCTTCTGTTTCAAATTCAAACCGTTTCAGCACCGCAATAGCTGCCGCAGCAATTCCTACGCCGCACAGCAAACCGAAAAATAACTGGGAAAAAATCAGCGAAGCGATAGAGATTTCCTGACCGCCCGCGCCCATCATCGATAATAACATGACCGTCAGCATATAGGCACAGGGATCGTTACTGCCGCTCTCCACTTCCAGCAGCGACGCT
>CABUKW010000153.1 GCA_902492275.1 uncultured Peptococcaceae bacterium | reverse complement strand
CTCTCAATCTAATAAAACAATTATCTCCTATTACACTGGAGATGTAAAGAAGCTGGTCTAAGGGTTTATAGGTATCCCTTGAACAACCTAAATACATTATACAAGGAGCAACTGTATGCGACTGGAACAATTAGAGTACCTATGTGAAATTGCCAAACGTAAATCCATGAATCTTGCCAGCAGCAAGCTTTATGTCAGTCAGCAAACACTTAGCACAGCCATTAAAAATTTAGAAAAAGAGCTAGATACCAAATTATTAGAACGCACCTATCACGGTGTTTTTCCTACCGAAATCGGTCAAGAACTGATTGATATTTCGCAGCAAATGATGATTCAACTTGATCAATTAAAATTAAAAATTGCTGCGAAAAACAATACCCAGCTCTCTGGCAGCTTTACCGTTGCTGTCGAGCCAGGCATTAATACCTTAATTATGCCAAAAATTGCTTCCCATTTTTACAAATATTATCCCAAAACACATCCAATCATCAAAACACTGTCTCGTGAAGAGATCAAAGAAGCCATCCAGAACAAAGAATTTGATATTGGTATTATTTCTACCTATGACAGTGCAACCACGAATTCCAATACGACGGTTTCAGCTGACTTAATTACAAAAGAAATTATTGATTTTCAACTACTGGCCAGAGTCAGCCAGGAATCACCCTTATCCTTGGAAAATTCCATCTCACTGCGAACGCTCTTAAACTATCCCTTAGCCTTAAACGATCTTTCCAGCGGCAATGATTTATTAAATGAGCTGAAAAAATACGGGCAGCCCTATATTTTAGCAACACACAGCTATGGCGTTTCGCATCAATTGGTCTGCGATAATTTGGCCGTTTCTCTGGCAGTAAAAGTTAATAACTATCTGCCCAGTTATTTCAATGACTTCAGCGGGAAAATCCTACATATTCCAATCAAAGAATGCTTCCCATTTCATGCCAGCTATTTGATTCACCAAGATAATGCTGATTCTCTTCTCATCGAACGATTTATTGATGCACTCATAAAAATTACATGACACTGATTTCTCCATCAAAACATAGCAATACCCTAATTTAGAATCCAAGCAATAAGGACATCATCTTTTTTCATCACACGATACGCAAGAACTTATCTAAATGAATGCTTTCTATCTTGATTAAATACTCTATTGTTGCACATATGACACATTGTTGTAAAAAAATGGCTGTTACCAATATGGTAACAGCCATTTTTAGATATTATAGCTTTTTCAAATATATTCTTGCTGTATCTTTCATTTTTACGTTATCTTCCAAGTAATTCAGCCAGTCGCCGATCAGATGTACGCAGGATACAAGTATTACCATCTACAAAATGCAAGCAATATTGTCCAGCGTTGCAGGCATAGCTTTGCAGCAATGGCCGATAAAAAATCCGGCAGCATCCCAAGGCACGAAGAATCAAGAAATTTTTTGTTACAAGCACAACCTCATTCCGCAGCAAAGGAGGCTGCTCCATCACTTCTGCGTATAACTGTTGAATAACGGTGTTCCTATCGCCCCAAGTAAAAATAGTTCGATAATTTGCTACTATCATGGGAAAACAGGCGCAAAGCAAATGGTACAAGCCCAACGCTGCCATTACCAAGCCCCATAGTGTCATGCCAATAACAAACGGCTGCAGCCCGTTCTCTTGCCACAGCGGAACGATGACCGCTCCTGTAAACAGACAGGCAAACAGCAACAAGGCAACGGCCATCACGCGATAGCTTTTGGTATAATAATGCCGCAGCCAAACCCTGTAGCCTCTGGCATCGGCGATTGTCACAGCCTTGCGCCGTTCATGAAACAAGAAATACCAGAGCAAGCAGAGCAAATAAAAACAACTTTTGTTTGCCAGCAGATACAAGCCATAGATAAACCATTTCAGCGCAGAAGCAGGCAGCGTCAGCCATAGATGCCCTGCGTTCCATTCGTAATCCATACGCAGAAGGATCACTGCCAGCACTACAAAAAATTCAAAGCCTGTATAAGCCACGGTTCTGGCAACACTGAACTGATTTTGCTTTCGTTCCACCAGCAAATACACAGTAACAGCGACGATAAAAATGTCGCATAGAAAAATGGCTTCCCGAAAAAACTCCCGTCGATATAAAAACGCCCGTAACGCTTCCGTTTTGGTGAATCCATCGCCCAAAAAGGAACCAAAAAATAACGGCTCTACAATGGCAACTGTGGCAATCAAAACGGTTGGAACTATGCAAAGCAACACCGTCTCCGCCGTATCCTCCCGCTTCACCATCCGGAACAAGGTCAGGATGGGCAACACAGCGCCTACACCCATTTGCAGATACACAAAAAGCAAGCTGCCGTTTAAAACCGGCATGGTTTTTGATAAATATTCTGGCCATAGCTGTAATAAAATCATGATTTCTCCCTCAAAATTGAGATTTTCTCTTTTCATCATGCAAAATCTTACCGCTGTCCACATTGGGCAAGATAAATTTCTGCAACGCATATTCCCACAAAACAGTGGAACCTTCTGCTGTTTTTTCATTGCGATTTAGAATTTTGCGAAGCTGCACCTGATGCTCCTGCCAGGCTTTGCCGTCAGTAGCCGCATTCAACATAATCGGCTGCACTCTGTCCATCACTTTGGCAAACTTGGCCTCTGCAGTTTCTCCCGCTTCAAATTCCCGCCACAAATTCAACAAACGATTTCCCTGCTCCTCTGGCAGCAACCCATAAATGCGCTGGGCCGCCTGCTGTTCCCGCTTCGCTTGGGTGGCAATGCCTTCTTCGTCATAGGCATAAGTGTCCCCTGCATCAATTTCCACAATATCATGAATCAACAACATGGTCACTGTTTTCAATACATCGATTGGCTCGTTGGCGTATTCGCTGAGCAAAATGGCCATCAACGCTGCATGCCAGCCATGCTCTGCATCATTTTCTTTGGTCACACCATCTGTGCAATAGGTTTGCCGGCTAATTCGTTTAGCTTTATCAATTTCTAAGATAAACTGAAACTGCTGTTCCAAGCGGTTCATATCCCAACGCTTCCTTTCTATCACAATTTATAAGATAACTTTTCAGCAATCCATCCTATTTTTTCATAACTGACCATCTGACATAGCTGGTCGGTCAGTTTTCCGAATTTTCGATACAACAAATTAAACAATAAGTAAGGAACTCTCTGTTCAGGAGCTTCCGGCATACGGCGAAGAATATTTTTAAAGCTGTAAACATCCTTGTACATCTGAATATACCCATCATAGAGTTGCTGCGCAGTCATATTCTTAGGTTGAAACACCACATGGGCCGTATTATACTGGGCATAATCAAATGTGGTGATACGATTTTGCCGCACGAATTCCTCATATACCTTTGTTCCCGGATAGGGCGTCAAGATATGAGAGGTAACGGTTTCAATTCGATGGTCCACAATCCAATCCAAAGTACGGGCAAAAGTTGTCACATCATCGCCGTCCAACCCAAATACAAAACTGGCATTAATCATAATTCCCCGCCGGTGCAGCGCATCTACCAACCCATCAAATTGCTCCACATGATTTTGTACTTTATGCACATCGGACACAGACGCGTCATTAATGCTCTCAAAACCAATAAACAAACTTTGACAGCCAGCTTCTTTCATCTCATCTAATAGCTCCGGCATCTCTCCAATGTTGGCTGATACCGCAGCATTCCATTTCAAACCCAGCGGCTTTAAGGCGCGCACAAATTCCAATGTCCAGGCTGGATTTCCAATAAAATTATCATCAATAAACATAATATGCTTTTTTCCAATTTGCCGAATGTCTTCTAATACAGCAGCAATTTCCCGATTTACATAAACATGCCGATAGGCTGCACAACTATTATAGCAAAAATCGCAGCGAAATGGACAGCCTCTGCTGGCGCTGACAATATTGCTGTACAAATATTTGCGTTTATCAATCAGATGATAAGCCGGCCCTACCAAATCCTGCGGATAAACCGGCTCCTGACAGTGATAAATTTTTTGCAGCGCACCCCGTTGAAAATCCCGCACGATATGAGGCCATGTCTTCTCTGCAATGCCAATACAGACGACGTCAAAATATTGCTGTGCCTGCTCTGGAAAGGCTGTAATGTGAATGCCTCCGGCTACCACCGGAATTTTGCGCTGCTGAAATCGCTGAGCAATGGCGATGGCTCGATTCATTACATCTACAGTAACCGTAATCCCTACCAAATCCACCGGCGCCTCGTAGTCTATTTCTTCTATGTTCTCATTTTCTAAAATTACAGTATGTTCGCGATACAAGAGCTGCGCGATTGTCAGCAGCCCCAACGACGGCGCCATACGGGTCTTCAGTCCGGTATCCATAGGCCGCATCTGCATTTTTGGCTGAATCAGTTTAATAATCATCTTGCCACCTCCGCTATTTGATTATACCACAACAGACCATCGCCGCCTAGCTGCAACGCCAGCAAGAAAAGCCTTGACTTTTTCCCGCCGCCAGTATATGCTATGATAAAGCATAGCATGCGGCTAGGATTTATGGCCGTATTTTGCGGAAAGGAGCCGTCTATGGCAACTATTTTAGCTGTCTGTATCAGCCAACAAAAAGGTGTGCAAAAACATCCGGTAGAACAAATCTCTCTACAGGCCGATTGGGGAATTGTGGGCGACGCCCATGCTGGTCCATGGCACCGTCAGGTATCATTGCTGGCCCAGGAAAGTGTAGACAATCTGCAAAGCAAAATTTCTTTCCAACTAAAACCCGGTGATTTCGCGGAAAATATCCTCACAAAAGGAATTGTTCTGTACCAGCTACAGCCCGGCACCAAGCTGCGCATTGGCACAGCGTTGGCCGAGGTGACGCAAATCGGCAAAACCTGTCATCTGGATTGCGCGATTCGTCAAACAGCAGGAGATTGTGTCATGCCCCGAGAAGGGATTTTCGTCAAAATTCTGCAATCGGGTACTGCCAAGGCCGGCGATGAAATTACCATCTTATCGTAAAAGCACACTTCCGCGCTGTGCATCGCATATACTACAGAGAAAAATTCTCATGTAGATGAGGTGTAACGCCTATGCCACAGCCTTATATTGTTATCGAGCTGGCGCAGCGCCAGCTTTCTCTTTATCAGGACCATAAACTCCGTTATCAGTTTCCCATCGCCATTGGAAAAAGCCAAACGCCTACGCCTGTAGGCAACTGGCATATCATCAATAAAAAAATCCTCCCCGATTCCGGCATTTTTGGCAGCCGCTGGTTGGGACTTAATCGCCCTGGTTATGGCATTCACGGCACCAACCAGCCCCAGGCCATCGGCGCCGCAGTCTCACATGGCTGTATCCGTATGCACAATGCCCACGTAGAGCAGCTATTTGAAGCAGTTGCCATCGGTACCCCTGTGATTATTACCCCGTAGATTACCGCACCCCATTCCGGCAACATTCCACCATCACCTCTGTATCCTGGATTTTGCCGGAATTTTTTATTTTTCGTAAAGTTTCTACACACAAACCATATCTAAATATTGAAAGCGCCTCGCCAAACCATTTCAGTTGTACTGTTTCTCCAGCAATCGGAAAAACAGATGAAACCGCGGTTGGAAATTTGCTGAAATTGCCGTATGAACGCCTTCCATTTTTCACATACTAGTGAAAAACAGGAGGGATAAACGATGTATCCATTTTTACAGCATAAAATCGTCTGCAAGCTAGTTTCTATCCTGCTCTGCACCACACTGCTAGTAATGGTTCCCACCCCGCAGCAACAAACGGTGTCCGCGGCCAGCGGCACCTACAGTCAAAACGACGTGATGGTACTGGCCAAAATGATTTACGGCGAAGCCCGCGGCGAATCCTATGTGGGACAAGTGGCGGTGGGCGCTGTCATTCTCAACCGGGTCAAGGATAAAAAATTTCCTGACAGCGTTTACAGCGTATGCTTCCAGCCCGGCGCCTTTGACGCTGTCCGCGATGGACAATATTACATGGAGCCCAATCAAACCTCTATCAATGCGGCCAAAGCTGCTATCAATGGCTGGGATCCTACCTATGGCGCTCTGTATTACTGGAATCCTGCCACAGCCACCAGCAAATGGATCTGGTCCCGCACAATCGTAACCCAAATCGGTAAGCATGTGTTTGGAGTGTGAGTTATGAAACGAGAAAATTACTTTTTACTGTTTATTATCGGTATTTTGCTGCTTTTGCTCTTCAGCGGCGCCTGGTGGTACAATCAAAGACTCAACGATTTAGAGCAGCAACAGCAAACCATCGCCTACCAGGCAGAAGGCCAATATCAGCGCAACTTCGGGGAATTATCCGACTCCATTCAGGCTATGAACGGTCAGTTGGCACAGCTTCTAGTGACCACCAGCCAGGAACAGTTATTGTTGGGCTTATCCAGCCTCTGGCGAGAGGTCTACAGCGCCATCAACTATCTAGGCGGCTTGCCTGTGGCCATGCACGAACTGGAAAGCACCGATTTGCTCTTGAACGACGTGGCCGAATACAGCTACTATCTGCTGCGCAAAAATGTATTGCAGCAAAAGCCCTTGTCTCAACAGGACTGGAATCAGCTGGAAGAGTTCTACCGTCGTGCCCGTGTGGTGCAGACCGAGCTGGATGAACTGGGCAGCCAAATTTTGAGCCAAAATCTGCGGCTTACCGAGTTATCGCTGGAAGATGAAGAAAACGTCGTCAATACTACCTTTCGCAGC
>CABUKW010000152.1 GCA_902492275.1 uncultured Peptococcaceae bacterium | reverse complement strand
AGAAAGAGCAGCCATGATAGCACAGATTAGTAACTATCATGGCTGCTCTTATGTTTTAGCTTGTTTTCAGCGTTTTTAGGCACACCAACAAAAGCCTGGCGCAAAACAGGCTTCTAAAAAGATATTTGTAGAACACATGACTATGCTGCCAATAATTGCCGATTCTTTTTATTATGGTATTTATAAAGGTTATACCCGCAGGAAATTAGTGTGAACTCCAAAATTACATTTTCTTTTCCTCTCCGAAAGAATCTTTTGTAGGAACGATTCCATTTTATAATGCCAAAAGTTCCTTCGGATTGAATGCTTCTATTCATACATAACAATGCACCATGTATGGATTCCAGATTTGAAATCACTTCCCTGTGAAAAGAAATAAGTTCCCTGTTTATTCTCACTGTGCGATTGCCTTTTGCTGACTTACAGCATTCTGCTTTGTACGGACACCCTTCACAGCTTTCACATTCGTAAAGTTCTTCTTTCCTTCCATAACGGTTCCCTTTCACAGCTCTGTTGCATTTAAAAATAAATTTTCTGCCGTTTGGACATATCATGTTACCTTTTTCATCACGTTTGAAATTTACTGCACGATAAGGGTTGCTACGATATTTTTCATTTTTGGTCTCTTTTTCAAACATGGTGAATTTCATATGCGATTTTGGAATGCTGTCTACTTGACGAGAGGACGGTGAAGGGCGAAAAACAAGAGGAACGTGTAAGAAAAGGCTTAGAATAAAAGGAGGTAATTTATTTAAAAAAAATGACAAGACGTGTACTTGCAGCCGTTTGGCGTTGGCTCTGTGTTTCAGTACGCCATGGCAGCAGAGGAGGAAGCTCCGGTGGTGGAAGCAGTAGAAGCTGTAGAAGCAGCAGAGGCCCTTCCAGAAGCGCCGGCAATTCAGACAGAAGAACCGGAAGCACCGGCTGAAGATGTTGTGGAGCCGGAGGTACCAGTTGTAGAAGAAGAAGCGATCACGGAAGATGAAGTGGCCGCTGAGCCTGCTATAGAAGCTGGCGAAGAAGAACTGACTGAAACAGAAGAAGCAACAGAAACAACTGTTCCAACAGTGGAAAGCTTAACGATTACAGTGGGAGGACAGACCTATGGCGCAACAGAGGGTGGAAATATTGTCATCAATGCCCCCAGCTCCGCGTTATTGTCCGATTGCACAGTAACCCTGACCGCTAGTCAGGCTGTTACCTTTGTGCAGAACTCCGCACCAAATGCTGGTGATTTGTATGTATCTGCAGCTTCCGAAAATAGTGCGACATTGAATTTTAATGTTAGCTATGGAGAAATTAACTTAAACAATGCTGCCTATAGCCTGACCCTGACTTCCAATGATGGCATTACATGGAGCGGGACATTTAACAATGCAGTTATGACACTGGACGGCTTGGCAATTGCCTTGGAAAATCAGAACCTGCAACTGGCTGCCGGAGCTATGAATAGCACCAGTCAAGCGCGTACCCTGTTAATCAACAAGGACAGCGCCAATGTGATGTTGGTTCTGTGTGCGCCGGACGCCACCCTGTACACCGTTACCTATGTGGTCGGCGACACGTCCTATGTATGGCAGCTGCCTGCCGGTGTAACGGTTCCCCAGCCTGATTTTGCCCAGGCATGGTTTACCGATGAAAGCCACAATGAGGCTCTGGCCAGCAATGCACAGGTGGCAGGCAATCTGACTGTTTATGGTCAGGTTGGCACTGTAGAATCGACCGATTTCTTAACCCAACTGAAAGCACATGGAACAGCTACCATCAAAGACTTGGCCGATTGGGAAACCTTTGTGGCCAATTCCACCGAAGCTGTGTCCGGTCAGTTGATTGTGCTGGGAGATGATATCAACTGCGGTGGAAAAACCTATGATTCCCTGGTATTCAAAGGCAATTTCGATGGACAGAACAAAACCATCTCCAATGCCAAGTTCAGAGCAGTAGACAGCGCCTACTATTCTTCCAGCGAAAGTGACATTGAGTGTAGCGGCATGTTTGCCGCCATCGGGCCTGGCCAGATTATTGCCAACTTGAAACTGGATAATATTGAGGCAAAAAAATCTGGCACCTACGCCGGTGTCTTAGCTGGCTTGGTGGATGGCGCTTATAACAACCGGGCGCTGATTCAAAATATTCAGGTCACCGGCGGTTCTGCTACAGGCCGTACCGCTGTCGGCGTAGTGGGCTTTTTGCGCAATGCCGACGTGAAGTTCTGCTCCAGCCGTGGTACCCGTATTACCGGTGCAGCCAATGGCGGCGGTATTGTGGGCATTAACAACGCCAAAGTGCAGTATTGCTATTCTACCACTTCGCCAACCGCACTTTCTACTACCCTGAAAGGCAGTAAGGGCGGTGTGGTCAGCAAGAAGGTACGCGGAGGTTACTGTGAATTCTGCTGGTCCACAATGGACGTTGTCGGTTCTTCTGATAATGGTGGAACGGATATCGGCGCATTTAAAATAAGTGCGGACACAACAGAGGATGACTTTATTGCGGCTGGTTTCAATGCCAATGGCGCCAACTATTGGGAACTGGCTGAGGGCACCGATACAGATTTTGACTTTGATGCCGTTACGTATGATTTCCAGAGCAATTCTTAATGTAATTTGTTATGTGGGGCAACACGGTTTCCGTGTTGCTCTGTATAAACCGAGAGAGGTGTTTTAATGAATCGCATAAAAATGACATGGAAGCGATTATGCAGTGGTCTGCTGATTGTTGCGCTGGTGTTATCCTGTTTTCCGGTTGCTGCATTTGCAGAGTTTGACAGCAGTGCAGATATCCTCGTAATGCATAAGTTAATGGCGGATGACCGTACCTCATTTTCCACAAAGAGTTTGGATGGTGCTACCCAAAGTGCTGGGAATCTGACACCGTATGCAAATTCGACCGAGCGGTATTTGGATTGGACTGCAGCAGAAGAAAGCCTTGATTTGTGGGTGACTTCCAAAGATATGACGGAGGATGAGAAGAACAATCGTAACGTAGTCCCATACGTGATTGTAAATGATAACAAATACTATTTATATCAGATTAACTGGGCCAATAAAGCTAGTACTACTGGTGCTGTAACAGGGACAATATTGAATGCAGAAAAAATCAGACAGGCAGCGGAAGATGAAGATAAAGACGCATATCTGTTTTCTCCGTCAGCAATTACGGCTGACCCATACTCAAAGAATGGTAACAATAGGTATTATATCTGGTATGGTTGGACTGACGTAGCTCCTGAAGAGTGGAACGTTCCTTTTACGTCAAGAGAAACCTATGAAATCAAATATGATACTTCGATACCAGATGCGTATGGTAAGGTCAAAGCAATTTATCCAGTTGAAAAGGATGAAAAAGGCAATGAGGCTATGCGAATTACGGATGACGGTATTTCCCTTGCTCAGATGGTAGAGAATCGCACTGTTATGAACGTAAAAGAAGGTAAGAACTTTCGTGTTGGTGATCCCAAATATACGGACTATCTGATGATTTGCACAAAGGACGGAAAAGATTCCTATTATGATTTCGCCGGTTGGAAGGATAAGAATGGCAATTCTTATGAAAGCGGTACCTCTGTTAAGGCTTTATCTGACCTTACAGACAACACCAGTGCTTTGACAGCCCAATCGGATACGCTTGCAGATAGTAACAAGACCATTACCTTTACCGCTCAGTGGGATAAAATAGCGCCATATACAAAAACCCAAGAAGGTGCAACAGCACCAAAGCTTGATTTTCTGCTGGCGGAGAATGGAAATGCTGCAAAGATTGAACAATGGGTAGAAAATGGTGGCGAGGCAACGAAAGATGCCATAGTGGTAGACGAGGAAAGCATTATTCATTATCAGGCCACGGTACGAATGACCCAACAGGTTGCAGCGATGCTGGCTGGAAAGGTAATGTGGGATTCTGCTTTTGCGACCTTTGATATCCATGTTGACATTGATAACCAGTTGGCGTTAGCATCGATAAATGAAGACGGAAATGTTTCCTTTACCTTTACTTGTCCATTTCTTGAGCCGGTTGCAGTTCTAGTTGGGGATAAATCGATACCGGTTTCTCAGGCTGCCGTAGCTTTGACTGCGGGGGAAGGGATGATGCCGCAAGCACAAGCGGAAGAAAACAGCACCCATATTATCACAGTGCCTGCTCAATCGCTGATGGATGCTGATGGGGGCATGCAGCCATTTACCATTCGGGTACAGTGGATATCAGGCTCACGGGATTATGCTGCATTAATACAACCGATGAAGCTGACTGGTATTTCCCTGAAATTAAAGGGCAATGTGAAAGATAAAGAAAATTTTCAGATTCAGTCTAAAGGTCATGTGTCAGGGACCATCGACTTTTCTAAAACAAATACGAGTGTTCGCTATGATGTAGCATTTTGAACTTAAATACAAATGATGCATGGAAAGAATATTTTGGAGGAGACAGCAGTAATCCAACCGCTCTCGTCCATGCGACACAATATATTGATGAACAGCTCAATAAGCAACTGAGCGCCAATCCAGAAGAAAACTCGCATCTATACGGCAATACGGTGACTGCCACTTATCCACAGTATGAAATTACTACGAAGACAGAAGGAGAAGGGACTATTACACCTGATCAGGCTACCGTTTGGAAGCATGACGACCAGACCTTCACCATCAAGCCGAATAGCGGCTATCGCATCAAATAGGTAACTGTGGACGGCGAAACGGTGAAACTCACAGAAAAAGATCAATATATCTTTGCAAATATCCGGAACAACCATACCATTTCCGCCACCTTTGAACGGATTCCATCCAGCAGTGGCAGCAGCAGTGGTGGCAGCAGCGGCGGCAGCTATGTGCCTGCCGATTTGAACAGCGCCGACCATGTGGCTTATGTGGGCGGTTATCCAGATAGCACTGTGCGGCCCGATAATCCGGTCACCAGAGCCGAAACGGCTGCTATGCTCTATCGTTTGCTGACAGCAGAACGGCAGACAGCTATTCATACCACGCTGCACAGTTTTAGCGACATACCGGCCGATGCCTGGTATCGCCAGCCGATTGCATCCATGGCCAAGGGCAGCTATATTTCCGGTTACCCAGACGGTACCTTTGGCGGCGACAGAAGCATTACCCGCGCCGAATTTGTGACCATGCTGGTACGGTTCATTGGACAGAAAGAAGCAACCTGCAGTTTCACCGATGTACCACAAAGTCATTGGGCTTATGGAACCATTGCAACAGCCACCAAGGCCGGTTGGGTATTGGGCTATACCGATGGCACCTTTAAGCCTGATCAGTCCATCACCCGCGCCGAAGCTATGACCATTATCAATCGTGTGCTCAATCGCGGTGTGAACAGCAACAGTAAGCTGCTGAACTTCAAAATCTGGCCGGACAACGATTCTGCCGCATGGTACTACTATGAAGTTATTGAAGCAACCAACGAGCATGTATACACCGGTTCCAGACCGTCGGAAAACTGGACAAGTCTTTCTATCGACTAAGCGTTATACGGCGTTGGCGGTATCCTGTTGCGTTTATAAAGACTGAAAACAAAAAATTGTAAACACAAAATTGAAAACAAAGCAACACAATCAGCCCTGCAGATTTCCTGCAGGGCTGATTGTTATCTAAAATTAACTGAATAAACATAAATCTCAGGCCACCATATTGGTTGAGAAGAAAGTTGACACTTACGCTGTATATTGCTGGCCGTAGTGAAAAGGCGTAGTACGGGATAAGCGGATTTTTGCTTGCAAGATGTCCGCTGTTTTGTAATAATAGAGAAAATAACAATGATAACAACAATAACAACAATAACAACAATAACGATAACAATAACAATTACAATAACCGTATACGGAGGAGGTTTCGGATGTCGCTGCAGGGAATTTTACTTTATACCGCACGGGCGCTGCGGTTTGCTATGCTCGTGGAACTGGCGTGGCTTTTTTATTATGGTATTCGCAGCGGCGGATGGCGTGGGCTGCAGAATGGGCTGCAAAGAAAGCAACTTTTGTGGAGCAGTTTGCTGGTGTTTTATCTGGCGGCTTTGCTGCAAATTACGGTCATTCGCGGCGGCGTCGGTCTGGCTTCTTTGCTGGCAGCGCCCCATGATGGCAGCACGGTACAGTTGGCGCCCTTGTGGTACACCTTACAGCAAGCGAAAGCGGGCTGGTGGGCCATTGTTTATCCCATCTGCGGGAATGTGATGTGGTTTTTGCCGTTGGGCTTGCTGCTGCCCAAACTTTGGCCGCAGCGGTTTGCCTGCGGCAGAGCGGTGCTTGGTGCGGCGTTGCTGCTGTCGGTTTCTGTGGAAGTGCTGCAATGGCTGTTTGGCAGCGGCGTCAGCGATGTGGACGACGTGATTTTTAACGTGGCGGGCGCCTGGTTGGGTTGGTGTTTGGAACAGCAATTTCATACTATAAAAAGTTTCTTTCGCTGCTAGGTAAGGAAAATTTCGATCCGAAAACGAATAAAGAAAAAAGAGAAATTTTTGAAAGTTTAAATGGAGTGTGTTGCCTATGATTCAAATGTTGTTGTTGATTGCCATTGTCATTGTGGGCTGTATTTTATGCAACCGGATTTCCGACAAAATCGGCGTGCCGATGCTGTTGGCCTTTATTGTGTTGGGCATGGTGTTTGGCAGTGACGGTTTATTAAAAATTCAGTTTGACAATTTTAGCTTTGCCGAGCAGATTTGTTCCATTGCCCTAATTTTTATTATGTTTTACGGCGGCTTT
>CABUKW010000151.1 GCA_902492275.1 uncultured Peptococcaceae bacterium | reverse complement strand
AAAACAAGCACCAGCACGGCAGGGCCGATAGCGGCCAGCTTGAAACTTTTCTTTTTCATGCCGGCCAGCAAGGTGACGGCGGCCAATACGCAAGCAGCAGAAGCCAGATAATACATAGGCAACGTTACTTTCAAATCGGTGTAACCAGCGCCGTAAACAGAGCCGTCCTGGGTATAAAGCAGTTGGGCGGCTTGCAGCTGAAAGCCGACGATGAGCAGCAGCAAGAAAGCCACTGCAAAATAGACAATGCGTTTGGCCATGAGTTTTACCGTTTTTTTGCGAAAACCCTGCAAATAAAAGGTAATCAGCAGGTTGCACAGGAAAATGACCGACAGAAAGAAAATGGCCAGTTGATATGCGGTTTCCAGCAACGATAAATTAAAAAAGTAAAAACTGATGTCCCGCTGAAAAACAGGGTCTGTTACACCGGCCGGCGTTTGGTTGAGAAAAAGCAGAATATTCTGCCAAAGGGCAGTAGCCGACAGCCAGCCTGCCAGCAAACCTAAAATCAGCGCAGGAATCAGCGCCAACAGCCGTTTGCCGGCTTTTTTGCCCGGCACGTTGACAACGGTATCGTTTTCCATGGTTATTTCCGGCTGATATTTGGTCGTAACCTGCAAGGTGCAATAGGTCAGCAGGAACACCAGCAAAAACACCACAAAGCCTATGGCAAATTTAGCAAAGGTAAATTTCAAAAATACCGTTTGATACCCTAATTCCCGAAACCATAGGTAGTCGGTGGAAAAGTGGGCAATCTGCGGCAGAAAGACAGCCAGCACAAGCAGTATGGCGATAAGGATCCCTACTTTGCCTAATTTGGCTAGTTTGTTCAAAAAAATCTCCTCCTAACATAGCGTTCATTACTATAAATTTATAACATTCTGTAGTGATAGTCAATCGAAGTTTTGTGTCAACAGTTCCCTGTTTTTTCATATACTACAGAGAGTGAAAAGAAAGGGGGTCAATGGAATGACCAATTGCAATTGTTCTGGACAATGCCCAACCCTGAAGCTGGGAAACCGCGGTTCGGCGGTAGCTTTTGTGCAGAATCTGCTGCGGCAGCGCCGCTATAATCTGCGGGTAGACGGCATCTTCGGACAATCGACGCGCAATGCTGTGCTGGCCTTTCAGCGCAACAATAATTTATCTCAGACCGGTAATGTGGATAACAACACCTGGCGTGCTTTAGGGGTGACCTGTCTGCCCAGTCAATACTATCCGCCGACGGACCGTCCGCAGCCGTTACCAAGCTTTCCCGATTTGGAAAATCGTCCACAGCCGCTGCCCAGTTTTCCCGATTTGTCCAATGGCAATCGGCCGGGGAATGAGCCCAATTTGGACGGCTTAAATTACACCTGGGAGGAAATCGGAGATTTTCGCTATATTCTGACAACCAACAAAGCCCGGTATACCCAAGGGGAAGAGGTTTACATTACCTTCCGCAAACGGAATATTTCCGATGAAACGTTGGTATTGCGCTATCCGTCAGAGCAGCTGTTTGATTTTTACATTTCCAACAGCGACGGGCAAGAACTGTATCGATTTTCCGACAACGTTTATGACAATGGCCTGCCCCATGAAATGGTGATGGCGCCCGGCGAAGCGGAAAGTAAAAATTTTGTCTGGAACCAGGTAAGCAACTATGGCCAATGGGTAAGACCGCAGCAGCTGACGCTTTGGGGCGTGAACAACGCGGTGGGAATCAGTATTCCGCTGCCGTTTTCCATCTATTAAAATCAGGTTGTCAAACTGTGTTAGAAAAGACAGAGTCCTTTTACCAAAGGCAGAAGCGTACTCTGTCTTTTTTATATTCAATTTTTTATATTCGAAATGGTTTTGTATTTAAAGTTCTTTTTTTCTGCACCGATTTCCTGTAAAGGTGAAACAGAAATTTTGTCTTTCCGTGGTACAATCGGCTGTTATTTTTACAGCGATAAAGAAAAACAACAGAGAAACAAGCAGGCTTTGCTTGACAGTCTCTTTCCCAGACGACTAAAATAGTAGCAGAGAATTTTTTCAACAACAGACGGCGGCATAACAGAAAGGAAGCGTAGGGTATGGAACAAGCGCGGTACACCCAAGGAAAACGGCTGCATTACGGTTATACAACCGGAAGCTGTGCTGCCGCAGCGACGAAAGGCGCGGTGCAGATGCTTTTATCGGGACAGCCTGTGCAGCAGGTGCCGTTATTGACGCCAAAGGGCTGGCTGCTGCAGCTGATTTTGGAGAATTGCAGCTTTAACGAAGCGCAGGCCAGCTGCGCAGTGCGGAAAGAGGCTGGCGACGACCCCGATGTGACCGACGGAATGCTGATTTATGCCACTGTGCGAAAAACAGCCCAGCAAATCACCATCGACGGCGGGCAGGGGATTGGACGGGTGACAAAAGCCGGTTTGAATCAGCCCGTAGGGGCGGCCGCCATCAACAAGGTGCCGCGGCAGATGATTTTGGAAGCGGCGCAGGAAATCTGCCAGAGGTATGGCTATACCGGCGGTTTGCAGATTGAAATCTGGGCGCCCTTGGGAGAGCAAATCGCGCAGGAAACTTATAATCCTAAATTGGGCATTGTGGGCGGCATTTCTATTTTAGGTACCAGCGGCATTGTGGAGCCTATGAGCCAGCAAGCCCTTCTGGACACCATGGAAGCAGAGCTTTCTGTGCTGCAGGCCGCAGGAAACCGTCATTTATTGTTGGTATTGGGCAATTACGGTCAGCGCTTTGCCCAGTCCTATCTGCATTTGGAGCTGACCGAAGCGGTGAAATGCAGCAATTATATTGGCGCTGCTTTGGAATTGGCTGTGCAGTATGGTTTTCAGAAAATTCTGCTGCTGGGGCATATCGGCAAATTGAGCAAGCTGGGCGCAGGTATCATGAATACGCACTCGGCAGAAGCCGACGGCCGGCTGGAGGTGCTGCTGCGCTGTGCGCTGCGGGCAGGAGCCGGCTTGGAGTTACTGCGGCAGATCGACGGTTGTGTGACCACCGACGGCGCTTTGCAGTTGTTGCAGCAAGCAGGTTTGTTAGAGTCTGCCATGGCGGTTTTATTACAGCAAATGGAGAATTATCTGCAGAAAAAAGTTCCTGCCGCGGTGCAGCTAGAATTGATTTGTTTTACCAATCAAGAACTGTTGCCGGCTATTTTATGCCAGAGCAGTGGTGCAGAGCAGTTACTTCCTTTGTGGCAGAGAAAGTGATGAGTGGGCATGAAAAAAATTTTTTTGTTTGGCGGAACAACAGAAGGCCGGTTGTTGGCCGATTTTTTAGAAACGCAGCAGATTCCTGCTATTGTTTTTGTAGCCACCTCTTACGGAGAATCTCTTTTGCAGCGGCAGTACCGCTGGCTGGAAGTGCGTTGCGGACGATTGCAAAAGGAAGAAATGCTATGGCAAATGGCGCAGGAACAGCCTCTGGCGGTAATTGATGCCACCCATCCTTATGCTGCGGTTGTGACAGAAAATATCCGAACGGCCTGTGAGATTGCCGGCATAGCCTATTATCAAGTTTTGCGGCCCAGAGAAAAGGCGGCGAATTGTCATTATTTTACGGCAGTGTCAGATTTGATGCAATGGCTGCAAAAAACAGAAGGCATCATATTTTCTACCTTAGGCAGCAAGGAATTGTGCTCGTTTCAGTTATTGCCCCAATATGAAAAACGGCTGGTGGCGCGGGTATTGCCCAATCAGGAAGCGTTGGAGCAGTGCGCCAAGCTGCATTTGAAGGGACGGCAGGTGATTGCGGTGCAGGGTCCTTTTTCCCGGGAACTGAACCGGCAAATGTTTTTAGATTGGCAGGCTGCGGTGTTGGTAACCAAGGAGTCGGGCAAAAATGGCGGCTTTTCGGAAAAAATTGCGGCAGCTCAGGATTGTGGCATGGAAATTGCCGTATTGGAGCGGCCGCAGATCGAACATGGGTTGCTGCTGGAGGAAATGGAGCAGCAGATTTTGCAGATCATGCATGAGCAGTAAACCTAGAAACTGGACAAAAAGTAAGCAGGAGAGAGAATCATGAAAGAAATTGCAGTCATTGGCGCTGGTATGGGCAGTTTGGGACAATTGACCCTAGAGGCGGTAGAAAAAATAGAACAGGCGGACTATATCATAGGCTCGGCACGGCTGCTGCATATGGCTGCCCGTTGGAATAAGCCTGCCTATCCGGCGGTAACGCTGGAACGTGTACAGCAAATTCTGACCGAACAGGAAGGACAGCATGCGGCGATTTTGGTTTCCGGCGATGTAGGGTTTTACAGCGCTGCGGCCAACTATGGCAAATTGCCTGATTGCATTGTACAGTTTTATCCGGGAATTTCTTCGGTTAGCGCTTTTTGCGCTAAGCTGCAGATAGCTTGGGAGGATGTCCGGCTGGTCACTTGGCATGGTGTGCAGGGAAATTTGGTGCAGGAAATTGTACGGCACCGCCAGGTCTTTTGTCTGACTGGCAATAATGTAACGGAAATTGGAAAATTGCTCTGCGAGTATGGATTAGATTCTGTGACTGTTTATGTGGGAGAAAATCTGACGTCCGATAATGAAAAAATTGAACGATACTGTGCCGCCGATTTACAGACTTTAAACTGTGCGCCTATGACGGTGCTGCTGTTTGTCCATGAGCAAGCCAATGCAAGCGTGCCGCGGGGAATTCCAGATGAACAGTTTGTGCGGGGCAAGGTGCCTATGACGAAACAAGAGGTACGGGCGGTGGTGTTGAGCAAATTAAAACTGACGTCCACGATGATTTGCTGGGATATTGGCGCGGGCACTGGATCGGTCAGTGTGGAAATGGCGCTGGCTGCCTGGCAGGGTCAGGTGTATGCGGTGGAATGTAATGCGGAAGGGCTGGCGCTGATTGAGGCTAACCGAAAAAAATGGCGCGCTGCCAATCTTGTTCCCGTTGCAGGTTTGGCGCCTGCGGCGGCATCAGCCTTACCAGCGCCGGACGCAGTATTTATTGGCGGCAGCAAAGGCAACCTGCGGGAAATTCTGCTGTTGGCTCTGAAAAAAAATCCACAAGCCCGTATTGTGGCTACAGCGGTGACCTTAGAAACGGTGCAGCAGTTACAGCAGTTGTTTACAGAACTGGCTTTGCCCGATTATGATGTGGTGCAGTTGGCTGTCAGCCGGGCAGAGCCGCGGGGTAATCTGCATTTGCTGCAGGCGCAGAATCCTGTGTTCATTTTCAGCGGAGGAGGGCGGTAATATGGCGCGGATTATGATTGCAGCCACAGGCAGCGGCTGTGGGAAAACTACCGTTACCTGCGCCGTCTTACAGGCGCTGCAAAATCGGGGCTATGGTTTAGCGGCGCTGAAATGCGGGCCGGATTATATTGACCCTATGTTTCATCGCACCGTTACCGGTACGGCGGCGGGAAATCTGGACAGTTTTTTTATGCCGCCTGAATTTCTGCAAAGCCGCCTGGCTGAGCAGGAAGAACATTATGATTTGTGTGTGTTGGAAGGCGCTATGGGTTTTTACGACGGCATTAGCAGCAGTACGGAAGCCAGCGCCTGGCACATTGCTTGCCTCACGGCAACGCCAGTTATTTTAGTACTCTCCTGTCGTGGTATGGGTTGTAATTCGATTGGGGCTATGCTGCGGGGCTTTTTGTGGCGGAATGACCATCATATTGCAGGCGTTATCTTTAATCAGCTTTCTGCCGGATTATATGCAGAAGTTTGTGCAGCCATTGCCGATTTGCCGGTAAAGCCGTTCGGCTATTTTCCAAACAAAGAGGCTTTCGCGCTGGGCAGCCGGCATTTGGGTTTGGTGACGGCGGCGGAAATCCAGCATTTACAGGAAAAAATGCATGAATTGGCCCAACAGGCAGAACAATCTCTGGATTTGGACAGCCTGGTGCAGTTGGCCAATACCGCGCAGCCCTTGCCGCGAAAATCTTTTGTGCTGGAACAAGCGACAGCACAGCCAGTAACCATTGCCGTAGCGCGGGATAACGCCTTTTGTTTTTTGTATGAAGAAAATTTACAGGTGTTGCTTCAGTTGGGCGCAAGGCTGGCCTTTTTCAGTCCATTGGAGGACAAACGGCTGCCGGAGGATTGCTGCGGATTATATTTATGCGGCGGTTATCCAGAATTGTACGGCGCTGCTTTGGCAGCCAATAAGGATATGCTGACGGCAATCAAACATGCCATTGATACGGGCATGCCGGTCATTGCTGAGTGCGGCGGATTTCTATATCTGCATCAAATTCTGGAGGACGCAGAAGGCAAGCGGTGGCCCCTTGTCGGCGCTTTGCCAGGCAGAGCATGGCCTGCGGAAAAATTGCAGCGTTTTGGCTATGTCACATTGGAAGCGCAGGGAGAAAATTTGTCGGCGCAAAATGATTTGCAAATCCGCGGGCATGAATTTCATTATTGGGAAAGCGATTGCTGCGGAGACGGTTTTTTGGCCCACAAAGCAGGACGCCAGCGCAGTTGGCGCTGCGTCAACAGTCATGAGAATTTGTATGCTGGTTTTCCTCATTTATATTTTTACAGCAATCCTGATTTTGCACGGGGATTTCTCAGAAAGGCGGCAGCGTATGGAACCTTTAACAGCATTGTTACAGCAAATAAAACCGATTGATGAAACCTATCAGAAAATTTGTCAGCAGCATTGGGATGCTGTGGCCAAGCCGTTGGGCGGTCTGGGGCATTTAGAAACACTGCTTTGTCAGATTGGCAGTATTCAGCGGACAGAGCAGATAAACTTGGCGAAAAAAGCGGTGGTGGTGCTTTGCGCCGACAATGGTGTGGTAGCAGAAGGCATTAGCCAATGCGGACAGGAGGTAACGGCTACCATCGCCCGTCTGGCTGCCCAGGGGAAAGCCAGTG
>CABUKW010000150.1 GCA_902492275.1 uncultured Peptococcaceae bacterium | reverse complement strand
TAGCAAATAAAAACAAAGGATAGCAAAAAAATGGAACAGGCGAAGGATAGCAAAAACATGGAACGGCCAAAGGGTAACAAATAAAAAAACAATGCGGCAGCAAAAAAAGAACATTCTAAAAAATATTTGCAAATTGTAAGCTTGTTGTAAGCTTCATTTGCTACACTGCTTGTAAAGAACGTGGTTGCATTCATCAAACAAAAAGGACGGATAACAGGATGGAACAGAAAAAGAAAAAATTTTTGACCAAAAAGAAACTCCTTGCCGGAGTCGTGGTGGCAGCTGTGGCTGCCGGTGGATTTTTATTTTTTCGCAGCGGCGGTGAGACAGCCGCTCCGGTAAATGTGGTTGCGGTGGAACAGCAGACTTTGCGGGACGCGGTTTCGTTGAAAGCGCCGCTGGAAGGTACGGAAACGGTGGAAATTGTCAGCAATCTGCACTATGAGGTGACAGCCATCAACGTGAAGGAAGGGGACCGGGTGACCAAGGGGCAGGTCTTAGCCGTTCTGGATACCGACGCCATGGCCGATGAAATCGGCTCGGCCCAGGATGCGCTGGCGTTGGCCCAGGCCCAATATGAGGACAGTCTGCGCAGCAAGCAGGCGGAATATGAACAGGCGGTGCAGAATTTACAGAATGCACAGAAAGACGCGGAGCGCAATGCGGCATTGTTTGAAGTGGGCGGTGTTTCTGCCGAAGAAAACGAGAAGGCCCAGTCGGCTTTGGCCGAGGCGCAGGCCGTCATCAACAGCTTTCGTGTGGCGGACGGTCAGGTGCAGGGCAATGCCTCTGATTTAAAAAATATCGAAACGGCCAGGAATGCTTTGGCCCGTAAGCAGGACTCCCTTTCCGACGGGAAAATCGTCAGTCCCATCGACGGAACCATTACCCGAGTCAATATCAACGTGGGACGTTTTGCCGATGAAACCGATGATGACAAACCCATGTTTGTGGTGGAAAATCTGCAGCAGCTGCAAATGGAAGTGGCGGTCAGCGAGTATGACATTGCCGATATTGCCGTAGGCCAGCCGGTGGAAATTACCGCCGACGTGTTAAAAGGGCAGACGGTCAGCGGCGTGGTGGACCGGATATCGCCTACCGGCGAATTGAAAGAAGGCAGCGCGGCTGAACGGGTCATTCCGACGGTGATCCGTCTGACAGAAAGCAACGACGCTCTGATTGCCGGCATTAACGCCAAAGCGGAAATCATTATCGCCGAAGCGGCCGATGCGTTGACGGCGCCCATAGAAGCGGTGCTGGATAACGGCGACGGCACCGGCACGGTGATGCGGGTGAAAGAAGATCATACGGTAGAAGCGCTGACCGTGGAGCTGGGTTTGGAGAACGATTTGAATATCCAGCTTATCAGCAGTGCCCTGCAGTCCGGCGATTTGTTGATTTTAAATCCGGAAGGCATCACCGAGGGCATGACGGTAGCGGGGCAGACGGTGTAGATTAATAGGAGCGAAGCTATGAGTGAATTAATCCGTATCTCCAACTTGAATAAAATCTACGATTCGGGCGCTGTGCAGGTTCATGCCCTAAAAAATATTGATTTAACCATCGAAAAGGGCGAGTTTGTGGCCATCATGGGCCATTCCGGCTCAGGAAAATCGACGCTGATGAATATTCTGGGCTGTCTGGACCGGCCGACAGACGGCCAGTATCTGCTGGACGGCATCGATATTTCCCAGCAGAGCAACGATGAACTGTCGGACATTCGCAATCGAAAAATTGGCTTTGTGTTTCAGGCCTTTAACCTCATTCCCCGCACCTCGGCGTTAAAAAATGTGGAACTGCCTATGATTTATGCCAAAGTGCCCGGCAAAGCGCGGCTGGAGCGGGCAAAGCAGCTCTTGGACAAAGTGGGGCTGGGGCAGCGGATGGACCACATGCCCAATGAATTATCGGGCGGGCAGAAGCAGCGGGTGGCCATTGCCCGGGCCTTATCCAACGAACCGCCCATTCTGTTGGCCGACGAACCCACCGGCAATCTGGATTCTACCTCCACAGTGGAAATTATGGAGCTGTTCACCCAGTTGAACCGGGAGGGCGTGACGGTGATTATCGTCACCCATGAGGACGACGTGGCCGCCTTCACCAATCGCGTTTTGTGGTTTGAAGATGGCCGGCTGCTCCACGACAGAAAGGTGGAGAAATCGTTATGATGCTTTTCTTGGAAAATATCAAGCTGGCGCTGTCGGCAATCCGCAGCAACAAAATGCGCTCCTTTTTGACCATGCTGGGCATTATCATCGGCATTGGCTCGGTCATTGCCATTGTATCCATCGGCGATACCATGCGCTCGGTCATTGCTGCCGAATATGAAAATGTGGGGATTAACCGGGTGATTGTCTATACGATGGCCGCTGACAACGTCTATTATGACAGCGATATGTTCACCCAGGACGATGTGGACGCGGTGAAAGAAGCCTTTGGCGACCGGCTGCCCTATGTGGACACCTATTGCCAGAATTCGCTGACCTTGTCGGACGGCAGGCGCAAGCAGGAAAAGGTCAGCGCTTATGCCATTGACGCTGGCTATGACGCTGTGCAGCCCATTGATATGCTGTATGGCCGCATGATTAACGAAAGCGATGTGGAAGCCAAGCGGCGCAGCATTGTCATCGAGCAGAAAACAGCCCAGGACTATTTCGGCACCGACAACGCCGTGGGCCGTACCATGTATTTGCTGGACAGCGCCGATCGGGAAGAATTTACGGTGGTGGGCGTGTATCAAGAGCCGGACAGCTTTTTGAACGCCATGATGGGCAGTGGGCAGGCAACGGTGTATGTGCCGCTGACCGTTTATTTTACGCCGGACAGTTACGGCTGGGAGTTGAACTGCTACGCTGCCGAAGGGATTGACACCGAGCTGCTGCGCACCCAGTTGACCAACTATGTGGCCCGTATGACCAACCGCACCACCGATGAAATTATGTATGTGACCGCTCGGGATGAACTGGGCACTATGGACAGCGTAATGTCGGGCTTATCCATGGCAGTAGGCGCTATCGCCGCCATTTCTCTGCTGGTGGGCGGCATCGGCATTATGAACATCATGCTGGTATCGGTGACAGAGCGTACCAGAGAAATCGGCATCCGCAAGGCGTTAGGCGCCCGCACCAGTCATATTTTGGTGCAGTTTTTGATCGAGTCGGCGCTGATTTCGGCGGCCGGCGGTCTGATCGGTACGCTGCTGGGCATTGGGATTGTATCGCTGGGCGGCTTGCTGATGGGGCTGGCGGTGGTGGTCAATCCCATGACTGTGGTAGTTGCCGTAGGCTTTTCCGCTGTGGTCGGTATCTTTTTTGGCATCTATCCGGCGCGGCGGGCGGCGGCGGCCGACCCCATCGATGCGCTGCGCTATGAATAAGGCCGCCTTTTAAAAGTTGTTTGAGAGCAGACCTTCTGCCTCTTGCACATATTTTTTTTCATAACCCACTTACGTATGCGCCGCCAAGAGATTCTAACAGGCCGTCAATCCCTCAAATTGCGACTGGCTGGCGGACATACAAAAAAGAGCGTATCGCAGGAAGACCAGTGTCCTCACTGCGGTACGCTCTTTTTCTGCAATTAGATGATTGCTGCGTGCAATATGTTCTGTGATACTTCAGTTCAGGTGACAGTTTCGCTGGGAAAACAATGATTGAGCGCAGCCTGCAAGCGCGGATCCTTCAGCAAAAGGGGAAAGAAACAGAGCGCCAGATAGTCCTTGGCGATGCTGTAAGTCTGCCGTCCTTCCGCCGTTTGATAAAGCAGCGAGCAAGCCTGCGGAAAACAGCTATGAAACAGTTCCAACGTGGTTTTGATGTCTTCATTGTAGGTAGCCAGTTGGACACTGTGATCTCCTTCGGTGAAAAGCAGAATGGTTTCTTTTTCTTGGTCGGTTAAATACAACGCAATTTCTCCTTTTTTTCTTTTTTGCTGCACTGTGCGGTTTTATTTGCTACACTTTGCATTCTTTTGCTACACTTTGCCCGATCCCTCCGTGTACCCGACTAGAAAAGCGTCGGGCATCGGACATCGCCTTGTTTGTGCAGCTTTGCTGAACTGACGTTCATCACGCTTTGCACAGCCTGCGGCGCTATCCGCCCCAAGTCGGAATTTGGGCAAAGGTAGCGGGGAGTTTTTACCCCATAAAAGGGTAGAGAGCAAATAGTTTCCTCTGTATTTTGTGCGGTAGATAGATTGTAGGGGCTATTGCCGTCAGAACGGTGTGTTTAGGGCGAAGGTAACAGGGATGTCTAAAATCATAAGTGGATAGAAAGTGTCTCATGGCAGAATTTTGATGAAGTTGGTAGCGAGTTGAAACCCATAGGAGGGGAGAGAGTGGATAGTTTCCTGCTGTATCCTGTACGGCAGATAGGTTGTAGGGTGTGATGCTGCCAGGCGCGAAAGGGACTAGCGATTTATTATAGTCGGTAATACTGTTCTAATTGTCCGGTTTCGTCATAGCCGTATTCGTCAAAGCTGTAGTCGTTTCTGGCTGTGCTGTCGGCGTTTTGGACGGAGATACCGGCCAGGATGCGTTCGGTGGGGGAGGGAAAGTCGCTGAGTTTTAGAAGGCCGCTTTGGAAATCGCTGGGTGCGAAATATTGGGGCGGGTAGAGCAAAGTTTTTTTGGTCTGTTCATCGTAATGGACGGCCCAGCCGAACAGCGCTGCCGCCTGCCGCAGGTTGACAAAATGGCTGCCGTTCAGCAATACTGCCGAGCAGCTGCAGGCTTTCGCGGTTTGTAAGTCTTCGTTGACCATCTGCATACGCAGCGTGAAAATATCGTTGGAGCGGTAGGGGATTGCGTAATATTCTAAAATGGCTCTGGCATAAACCTTGCTGAACAGCGCCAACTGCACAGGGTCGCTGTACCAGAGGGCCTTGGGGCCGTTGATGAAGAAGCTCTCCACCAAAATACAGGGGCTCTGCACCTGATTAAGCCAGCCCAGTCGGCTGTTTTGCTTTAGTCCCCGGGTGCGGACGTTAAAATATTTTTTGACGTTCTGGTCGAACAGCTTGGCCATTTTGATGGATTGTTTGCTGTTGGCCCAGTTTTCCAGTTGGTGATAGACTTCAAAGCCGGTGCCTTTGCCGTCTGTGCTGGAATTGGTGTGCAGTGCAATGGCAAAATCGGGGCCATAGGCGTTGCATTCGGCAATTTCGTCTTTCAGCCGATCTTCTTCGTCCCGTTGGAGGGACAGTTTAACTTGAACGCCATGGCGGGAAAGCTCCTGCTGCATCAGCATGGCGATGGTCAGGTTGCAGTCGGCTTCCCGCAGCGCGCCATGGACAGCGCCGGGGTCCGGACCGCCGTGGCCTGCGGCGATGAAAATTCGCAGCGGTTCTTTTGCGTAGTCTCTCATAGGTGGGATTCCTTTCTGTTTTTATTTTTTGTGTTTTTTTGCGATCCTTTGAGTCTTTTTGCTATCCTTTGCCTATTCTGCCCAATATGGACAACGATTTGTCTGTCTTTGGCTATGTGGACTGTGTCCACTGCCTAAAGACAGTCTGCATCGTTTGTTCCTATTGAGGCAGAATGTTGGCAAAGATAGCGGGGAGTTTTGAGCCCATAAAAGGGGTAGAACGTATTTCATGGCAGAGTTTGGGCAAAGGTGCGAGGAGTTTTAACCCTATAAAAGGGATAGAGCGTGTCAGTTGTTCCAGCGATTGTCTTTCCACCAGGTCCAGAGGGCGGCTATGGTGGTGAATACTGCGGTGAGCAGTTCTCCGAATTGTTCTTCGGAAATGGGCAGGATGCTGTAGCCGAACACCATCAGCAGTTGGTTCAGCAGAGCCAGAAATAAGACCAGTGTGCGGACTGCCATGGCGATTTGTTCTTTTTGCATAGAAAATCATCCTTTCCGGTTTTTTGCTGCACTTTTTGTTTTTATTTGCTATTCTTTGCGGTTTTTTGCTATCCTTTGCCCGATCCCTCCGTGTACCCGACCAAAAAAAGCGTCGGGCATCGGACATCGCCTTGTCTGTGCAGCTTTGCTGAACTGACGTTCATCACGCTTTGCACAGCCTGCGGCGCTGTCCGCCCCAAGTCGGAATTTGGGCAAAGATAGCGGGGAATTTTAACCCCATAAAAGGATAGAGCGAGGTTTGTTCTTTGCTGTATTCTGTCCGGCGGATAGGTTGCAGGGGCGAAACCTGGTTAAAAGAGTGGTGTTTCTGTCACTTCGACAATTTTAGCGCTGACTGCTCTGGTGACTGGATTGCCCTTGGCGTCTTGCAGGGCGTTTTTGCCGATCATGTTGCGCATGGTTTGGGATACGGTTTCGGCGGTGAGGGAAGATACGGGATTGTAGATGTTCAGGTTGACATTGCTTTCTGCGTCGGTCTGAAAGCCCATGTTTAATTTTTTACTTTTGGTAACAGTTTCCATGAGAGGATACCTCCAATTCATAATTGTGGGGATCGGTTGGTGAAGCGAACGGCGGCTTGCTGGAGTTCAGTCTTCAGCAAACAGCAGCTGCTCGGTGGTGGTGATCAGCTTGGCGCTCAGCGCTGTGTCTAGCAGCGCGCCTTCGCTGTCCATCAAAACGGCTTTGCCGATCATCGTTTCCATGGCGTCCGATACCTGCTCGGCTTCCAGGCTGGAGCGTGGATTTTGCACGTTGAGGGTGCGGTTTTTGTTGCTGCTGCAAAAGATCATGGATAATCTTTTGCGAATGGAGATGTTGTCCATCGTGTGATTCCTCCTGTTTTTTATTTTTTGCGTTTTTTTGCTACACTTTGTGTTTTTTTGCTATCCTTTGCCCGATCCCTCCGTGGCTTCGGACATCGCCTTGTCTGTGCAGCTTTGCTGAACTGACGTTCATCACGCTTTGC
>CABUKW010000149.1 GCA_902492275.1 uncultured Peptococcaceae bacterium | reverse complement strand
CGGTGGTGTTGGGCCTTTATTTTCTGGTTTATCGTTTGTATGGCCGCATTAGCTGGCTCAATGGGATTTTACTAGCGGCTTCGCTGTTTTTTTACGCTTGGGGGGAGCCGTTGTGGATTTGCGCCATGCTGCTGACAGCCACGCTAGATTATTGGAATGGACGGCGTATAGACCGTTATCGGGGCCGGTGGCAGGCAAAGGTGGCGTTGTGGGGCTCGATCGTGTTTGACCTGGGCGTGTTGTTTTGCTTTAAATATTTGGGCTTTGCGGTGGAAGTGGCAAATGGTTTATTGCCTATAACCTTACCGGTGCCGCAGATAGAAATGCCGATCGGTATCTCTTTCTACACCTTTCAATCGCTGTCCTATTTGCTGGATTTGTATTGGGGCAAGGTGGAGGTACAGCGCAGGTATAGCAATTATTTGCTGTATATCGCCATGTTTCCGCAGTTGGTGGCAGGCCCTATTGTGCGCTATGCCGATATTGCCCAACAACTGGAGCGGCGGGTTATTACGCTGGCAGGCTTTCAGCAGGGTGTTTGGCGCTTTGTCTGCGGGTTGAGCAAAAAAGTCATTCTGGCCAACTATGCCGGAGAAGCGGCAGCGCTGTTGCTGGACGGTAATGTGGGGCAGCTTTCTGTGGCAGGCGCCTGGTTGGGGATTCTGCTGTATGCCTTTCAGATTTATTTTGATTTTTCCGGCTATTCGGATATGGCCATTGGCTTGGGCCGTATGTTTGGCTTTTACTATCATGAAAATTTCCGCTATCCTTATCTGTCTGCTTCTGTGACCGATTTTTGGCGGCGCTGGCATATCTCGCTGGGCTTCTTCTTTCGAGATTATGTGTATATCCCCTTAGGCGGCAACCGACGGCATCAGCTGCGCAATATTCTGATCGTGTGGGCCTTAACCGGCTTGTGGCACGGCGCTAGCTGGAATTTTGTGGCCTGGGGCTTGTATTACGGCTGTATGCTGCTGATAGAGAAAAAATTTTTATTTGGGTTTTTGCGAGAGCATCGGCTGTTGGGCTGGTGCTATACGGCAGTGGTGGTTTTATGGGGCTGGGCGCTCTTTTATTACACCGATTTGGCGCAGCTGCAGCAATTTTTATTGGCCTTTCTGGGCTTGCGGCCCGGTATTGCGCTATGGGATTTGCGGGCAGTTAGCGTTGTGCAGCAATATTTTTGGCTGCTGCCGGTGCTGGCTGTAGGCGCTACCCCTTATCCGGCGCGGCTTTGGCAGCGTTTGCAGCTGGGACGGCTGTCTGGAGTAAATTTCACCGGTCTTTTGGCGTTGGGCTTGCTGTGCGTGGTGCTGCTGGTGGGGCAGAGCTACAATCCTTTTCTTTATTTTCGGTTTTAGGCGGTGGGTGTGATGAAGAACAAGACAGAGATTTTAAGCGGCTTTCTTGTACTGGCGTTATGCTGTACAGGCTTGAATATCGGAGCATTCTTTAGCGAACAGACGGTGTCCCAGCAGGAAAACCGAACATTACAGGTCAAGCCACAGCTTTCGGTGCAGAACTATCTTTCCGGCAACTATTTCCGTCAATGGGAGGACTATCTCAGCGATCATGTACCGGGCAGAGCGTTGTTTCTGCAGGCGGCGGAAACGGCAGAGCAGGCTATGGCTTGCAGTGGGAAGGCTGCTTCGGTGCAGATTGTGGAAACCACTGCCGATGTGGGGGTGCAGCAGGGCGCTCAGGCAGCGCAGGACGGGGCCAAGCAGGAGCTGCTGGTTTTGGAGGATCGTTTGCTGGAGCTGTATCACTATGACAGTCAGGCTTGCGACAGCTATGCCCGGGCGGTCAATGCCTATGCCGATTGGCTGCCGGAACAGATAAGGATGTATCACATGCTGGTGCCTATGCGGATTGCCTTTGAGGAACAGCAATACCGGCAGCTATCGGATAATCAGCAGCAGGCCATTTGGCAGGTATACGGGCAGTTGGACAGCCGCATCAGGACCATTGATGTGTATACAAGGCTGGAGCAGCACCAGGCAGAGCCTGTTTATTTCCGCACCGACCATCATTGGACGGCGTTGGGCGCATATTATGGCGCTCAGGCATTTGCCGAAGCGGCAGGTATAACGCTGCCGGCGCTGGAGCAATATGAAGTGCATACCATGTCGGGCTATCTGGGCCAGTTGGCTCTGAATCATCTCACAGCTCAGTTAGAGCAGCATCTTGAAGACGTGGTTTACTATGTACGGTTAGGGCATCACAATCGGGCGACCATGTATTATTATGAGGACGGGCAGAAAAAAATCCTTTCAAGCGCCTATGCTGAATGAAAACTTCAACGCCGGGAAAGCCGACTATGGTATCTTCATCAGTGGCGATTATCCTTATACGGTGGTGGAGGGAGATGCTCAAAATGGCCGGGTGCTGGCTGTGGTAAAGGATTCCTACGGCAATGCATTGGTGCCATGGCTGGCGGCAGGCTATGAAACCATCGTAGCTATTGACCCGCGTACCTGTCAGGAGGACTTGGCCCAACTATTGACACAATACAGTGTGACCGATTTTCTGTTGCTGGATTATATGAAAGTGACAGCAACAACGGCTTATGGGTCTATGTTGGAAGCATTGATGAATGAAACGTGATAAGATAAGTAGATGCCATGCAGGCATAAAAGCCTCCCGCAATCGGTTATAGCCGTGCTGCGGGAGGCTTTCTATTGCAAAGATAATCTAGTTCTTTTGTATCAGTTTTCAAGAAAGAAATGGCTGGTGGGAAATGTCGTTGTTATTTTGCTAGCAATTTAAAAATTTTTCTTCCAATTGGGCAAAGGCTTCCTGAATAGCAGATGCAACAATTTTTTCAGCAGGCGAGATTTGCGTTTCAGCAGGAAACAGTAAATAGTAAATCATGGACATGGGGTACCCAGCGATTGGCAGTTGTATAATTTGGCCATTTTTTAATAATGGAGAATCGGAAAGCAATAAACGGCTGGCCAATGCTGTACAAGCATCATCTGCTACCATATTTAAAATCAAATCAGAAGTGCTCATGGTATAGGTTTGGGTAGCAGAAAAATATTTCAGAATAGCATGGTATCCAAACTTTTTATCAACATTCGGATAGAATAACATCGGCAATGCGTGGAGTTCTTCTGGTTGTAAGTATTTCCGCTGGGCGAAAGGATTGTTGCCGCTGACAAACAGGGCCATGGTGTCTACGTTAATACAGCAGTAATTCCAAGCTGCATCATCAGTAAATCGTGTTTCAAAAATGTGCTGTTCTTCTTCAGTTAATGGTCCCAGAAAAATGCGAGAAGTTGATTTTTTTAAGAGACTGAATAACTCCTCTAGAGATGTCAACTGGGCTTCATGGAAATGAAGATGCAGATCAGGATATTGTTCTTGCAGACGAACAAACAATCCTAAACGAAAGATTCGAGAGAAGATAGGTAAATTGGTGATATGCACATGGCCGCTGATTGCGGGCTGTTGTTCGGCTGTAAGAGTCCAAGTGTCAACCAAATTGGAAATGGTTTGAATATCCTTTAGAATTTTTTGCCCCTGCACTGTGGGCATTACGCCTTGTTTAGAGCGCTCAAAAATTAAATAGCCTAAATCGTTTTCGATATTTTGCAAAATATACGATAAAGTAGAGTGTGCGATGAATAAATTTTGCGCTGCTTTATTGATGGAATGGCAACGGTCAATTTCCAAGAGATAGCGCAAATGCTCTAAACGCATAACAAATCCTCCCACGTAATCAATCACTATGAATTGAGTATAGAACTTTTCTCTTGCTTTGTCTACCCTGGGATTTTGAACAACGAATAAATGAGATTGTCGAATTTTTCGACAATAAGCATCCCGAAACTGTCTTCTATGCAAAAAAATCAGGCTTTTATATAATACATATACAAAGAAAATATGAAACATATTGAAATAATTAATAGGGGGCAAGAACTATGGAAAAACCAGTACAGCTTTATCAGGAACAGTATCCGCATCTGTTTCAGAAGCTAAAGGTAAGTGGGAAAGCATTAAAAAATCGTATTGTGGCAGCGCCCACTCATCACGGCATTACCACAGATCATCAGGATTTGTTAAATGAACGGGGAGTTCTGGTTTATGGTGATCGAGCCAGAGGCGGAGCGGCCGTTGTAACCATCGGAGAAGGGAAAATTGATGCACTGAATAGCACTGCGCATGAAGGTCATGTGGATTGTTATAGTGAAAAAGCATTGCAAAGCTTGCATTGGTATTCCACTTATGTCCATGCTTATGGCGCATTGGCATCTATTGAATTTAATCATTCTGGTCAGTTTGCATCTCCAAGGTTTAATGAAGGACATTTGGGACCTATGGGAGCTTCGGCATGCAGGATGCCAAATGGTATCTTATCCAGAGAAATGACAGAAGAAGATATGGAATTGGTGGCTGAAAACATTGCCAAAGCTTGTTTATTGGCAAAACGAGGCGGCTTGGATATGGCAATGTTGCACTATGGCCATGGCTGGTTGTTTGGAGGCTTTTTATCGCCGATGTTTAATCATCGTACGGACAAATATGGCGGGAGTCTGGAAAATCGTGTACGTTTTCCAAGAATGGTGCTGCAGCGTGTACGTCAGGCTGTCGGGAAGGACTTCTTGTTGGAATTGCGGTTGAGCGGCGATGAAATGACGCTCAATGGTCTGAAAATTCAAGATACGGTTGAGATTGTAAAAATGTTAGAAGAATTTGTGGATATGGTGCATGTATCCAGCGGTACGCGGTTGGAACCGTTAACCAGAGGTTATATCGGCGCCGACCATTTTACTGAGCCAGGTCATAATGCGCCATTATCGGAGGCAATCAAAAAAGCTGGCGTAAAAATTCCAGTTGGTGTAGTTGGCAACATCAATAGTCCGGCGGTGGCAGAACGAATTCTAGCACAGGGACAGGCCGATTATGTGGTAATGGCAAGAAACTTTATTGCAGATTTCGATTGGGCAGAGAAAGTACGGGCCGGGCGAGAGGAAGATATCCGTCCTTGTATCAAATGTTGCCGATGTGGCGATTTATCTTTGGGAAAGGATGCTACTGGTGAAAGCACTTGTTCTGTTAATCCGTTATTTGGACACGGCGCTATGCGTAAAAATTTCCCACCGGCAACACGCCGTAAAAAAATTGTTGTCATCGGCGGCGGCGTGGCTGGTATGCAGGCGGCTTTGGAAGCCAGTACAAGAGGTCATGAAGTGATTTTATATGAAAAAGAATGGAAATTGGGCGGTCAGTTATTTTATGCTGATTATGTATGGTTTAAACGGGAAATGAAAGCGTTCCGGGAATATCTGATTCGTCAAGTGGAGAAAGCGCCGATTGCTGTCAAACTAGGGGTAGAAGCTACGCCGGAACAGGTTTATGCAGAAGGTGCAGACGCAGTCATTGTGGCAGTAGGTGCGGAACCATTTATTCCACCAATTACTGGTGTGAACGGGAAAAACGTGATGACAGCGTTAGAGGTATTTGGCCATGAAGATTGCTTAGGTGACAGCGTTGTAATCATTGGCGGCGGTATGGTCGGTTGTGAATTGTCCTTGCATTTGTCCAAGCATGGCAAGCAGGTTACCATTTTAGAAATGGGCGAAGAATTGGCACCAGAAGCAATCTTTACCGAGCGTGTTCGTACATTGGATTTTATGCAGCGAGATCCGCAGATTTGTATAGAAACCGGTTTGCGTTGTACTGCGATTACTGAAAAGGGCGTTGAAGCTGCTGATCGTGCGGGAAATACCAAAGCCTTTGCTGCTGAGACTGTGATTCTTGCTTCTGGTATGCAATCTCGCGCTCAAGTGCGCGATAGCTTTGAAGGCAGTGCCTATGATGTGATTGCCGTCGGGGACTGCAAGAAGGTCGGTACTGTTTTCGGCGCTGTTTCCACAGGTTTTGACGCTGCATTGATATTATAGAGAAAGGTCGGGAATGATTATGAAACCAGTTTATAAAGAAAAATATCCTCATTTGTTTGAACCGTTGGTTGCAGGAAAAAATCAAATTGAATTTAAAAACAGAATTTTTACTGCGCCTATGGGTTGCCCATTAGCACAAGATACCGATGGAGCGTTAAATGATTTCGGCGTCAATTTGTATGGCAATTTTGCCAAAGGTGGCTTCGGATTGGTACAAGCGAAGGTTGTAATCCCTATGCTGGAAAATAACGGACGCTCCTTGAGTTTGGCTAACGAAGATAAGTTTATGAGTTGTCATTTTCTCAATCAGTACGCCCATCTTTACGGTGCAAAAACTGGCTGCGAAATTTATCATCAAGGTGCCTGGATGAAACCGGGCGGCGGCAAAAAAATCATGAGTGCCAGTGCGTTGACCATGCCAGGCGGCGTAGAGGTGCAGGCCATGACGCCAGACGATATGGAAGAGGTGGCAGACATGTATGCGGAGGCGGCAGCCTTGGTAAAACGCAGCGGGTTTGATTTAATCTGTCTGCATTTTGCCCATGGCTGGCTGATGTCCAGTTTTCTTTCTCCGTTGTTTAATAAACGAACCGATGCTTATGGCGGCAGTGTGGAAAACCGCATGCGTTTTCCACGTATGGTGGTGGAACGAATTCGACAAAAAGTAGGCGATACTTTATTAATAGATGTGCGGCTCAGCGGTTCTGAGATGACGCCCGGCGGGATTGAAATTGAAGAAGCTATTGAGCAGGTTAAAATGTTGGAAGATTTCATCGATATGGTACACATGACTTGCGGCAATCGAATGAATCCTGCCAGCCGGCCCGATATTTTCCCTAGTCATTATTTACCAGCTGGTCATAATGCACAGTATAGTGCAGCTGTGAAAAAAGCTGGCGTAAAAATTCCTGTTGGGGTAGTAGGCGGCG
>CABUKW010000148.1 GCA_902492275.1 uncultured Peptococcaceae bacterium | reverse complement strand
TTTTTCTTCATCAACGATCAACTCACCATCTTTATCATGTTTGTATCCATAGCACCTCCTGTCATAAAGTTTTGAAGTTCCTGATGCTGCTCGTTGCTTAATACCCCATTTTATATTTTCACTTCTTGATTCATTTTCCGCCTGCGCAAGAGATTCAATAATTGAAATCATTAAGTCGCTATCCGTATTTGCAGTATCCAGTTTTTCCTGTTCAAATATCACGCTTACACCGAGTTGCTTTAATTGATGTAGTGCATCTAAAATTTCAACAGTATCTCTGCCAAACCTACTAATGCTTTTAGTAAGAACTATTTCCAGTTTATTTAATCGACAGTCATCTAACATTCGATTAAATTCTTTGCGTGACGACCCTGTTTTACTTGTCGCAACATCCATATAAACATCTGACAGCAACCATTGTGGCATAGCTGCCGTAAATCTTGTTAAATGAGATACTTGAGCAGTCAAGCTTTGAAGCTGCTCCGCCGAATTTGTACTTACACGACAATAAATACCGACATGTTTTTCTCGTTTTGGTACCGGAGGTATGAAATGTATTTTTGAGTTTTCCTGCATATTTTATCATCCTCCCATCTATCGCCTAATTACTATAAGCCAATAATAGCATATAGTAATTAGCCAATTCAACAGTCCTGTCCACTCAACATATTAAATATCCATCCTTTCCACACAACATAGCCAATATCCATTCCATCAACACAACTCTCCATATGGATATGTTTCCACGCATTGATTTTACAAGGATTTTCGCCAACTTGATGCAGCCAAAAATCACACCTCATTTTTGAAAATCCCTTGATTTCAAGCCTTTTCAGCATATCTACTTCTCGACTTTTGACATCAATACTACGCACTCAACATGCCAACTTTGGCAAAATAAATCTACCGGCTGTACTTTTACAACCTGATACCCATATTGACAAAGGTATTTCACATCTCGTGCTAATGTGGAAGGATTACAGGATACATAAACAATCCGTTTTGCACCGCTGGTAATCAGCCCATCTAAGACCGGTGTTTCACAGCCTTTGCGGGGTGGGTCGATTACTGCAACATCCAACTGATTTCCTTTTTGCACCCATCTGGGAAGCCAATCCTCAGCTTTCGCCGTTATAAAAGTACAATTTTGGATGCCGTTTGCTTTCGCATTCTCCTTAGCATCCTGCACAGCCTGTGCTACCGATTCAATCCCAATAACCTGCGCAGCATGCCGGGCCAAATACAAAGAAATCGTGCCAATCCCACAATAAATGTCGGCCAATTGTTCTTTACCGGTTAATTGAGCAAACTTCAAGACTGTTTCATACAATACTTGCGTTTGTTGATTGTTGATCTGAAAAAACGATTGTGGCGATATTTGAAAATGAAACTCGCCAATGGTATCTTCTATGGTTGCTTGTCCGGCTAACAATCGAAAACTACGCCCCAGCATAATCTTTAGATTGGTATTAATATTATGATACACCGATACTACGCTCGGGTAATGAATTAGCTGCTCCGCCAATTCCGGCAGCCGCCACGCCGCTTCTTCTGTGACAAATACCACCATCAAGTCACCATTATAATAGCTTTCTCGAATCATTACTTTTTGAATATAATAGGCGCGACCGCTATTTTGTATCATGTCCTCTAAAACATGCAGCAATTGATTGACAGCTCTGCTGAATAATCGGCAATCAGCCGCTGGAACGAATTGATGACTGCCCTGTTCATAAAAGCCCAGACGCACTGTTCCATTGTTGTAATTGACATGAAAAATTCCTTTATTCCGATAACGCCAAGGCTCTGCCATACCCAGTACTGGTTCCACTTGTGTATCAACTCTACCCAAACGTACCAATGCATCCTGCACAATTTTTTGTTTCGCCTGTAATTGATAGGCATCATCACAATGCTGCAATTCACAGCCGCCGCATAGTCTGCTTTGCGAACAACGAGGCTCTATACGTTGTGCAGACGGTTCAAGCAATTGCACCAATTTGGCCGTCGCCATTTTCTTTTTATATTCTACAACCTGCGCTTCCACCTGCTCTTCCAGCATAGCACCAGGCACGAAAACCACAATATTATCATAACGTCCGATACCATATCCTTGATGAGAAATCCCCGTAATGGTCAACTGAACTATATCTCCAACTTTCAAATAAAACACTCCTTGTAAATGATTTGGTTCTGTTAAGTTGTTAGGGAAAAAAGTCATGAAAGCCCTTTATATCAAAGCCTTTATCTCCCTAAATGAATCTTACTCCCACGCTATTCATGGTTATTTTATTTCATACCTTCTTTACAGAACCAATGATTTTATTGCACAAATCTATTTGTGTCATTTAAAAAGCCATCATCACCAACGTCATCATAAAATTCCAGACCCCATGCATCACAATCGACCCCCAGAGAGAACCGGAACGAATGGCTACCAAATTCAAACAAATTCCCGTAAAGGTTAGCGGTAACAAACGAAATAAATCATAATGGATACAGCCGAACAGCAAGGATGCTACAAGCACACTACTCCACAGGGAATAACGATTGCGCAAACTATGATAGAAATAACCGCGAAACAACAATTCTTCGCTAATTGGCGCCAAAATGCAAACCATCAAAATAACTGCAAACCACTCCCAATCGTTATGCGCCTGCATAATCATCTCGGTTACGGCCTGCGGCTTGGCCCAATGTGGAAATAAATTGGCCAGCAAAGCTGACACAAAAAGCATAACAAAAAATAAAACAATCCCACAACCTACGGCTTTCCAAAACCAATTTCTTTTGGAAAAGGGACGGAGTCCAATCTGTCCCAAGGTTTTTCCCCGCAAGAATAAAAACAATAAGGTCAACCCTGTCATCACTACAAACTGTAAAATTTGCTGCCATAGCATCTGGTTGATGACGGTTGCGCCGCCTGGCAATATACTGGCTAGAAATTTTGTTGGAAATAGTCCACTGCCTGCTAGCGAGTTCACCAAAAGGAATGTAAGCAGTAAGATAAAAAATCCATCAATCACCGATAGTGTTTTTCGCAGTTGGAACTTCTTTGGTTTCATATCCCCACACCTTTCCATGCTCCACAAAATTTTATCACAAAATGATAGAAAAAAACAGAGGTCTGTAAGACCTCCGTAGAAATTCTAAAACTCGTCGCTATCGTCATCAAAATACAAGGACTTGATGGCGCTTTCTTTATTGCGCCAGTCTTCATTCACTTTTACCCACAAGTCCAAATATACCTTTTCACCCAACAAATATTCAATTTCCCGCCGGGCCTTGCTGCCAATTTTACGCAGCATCAAACCCCCCCTGCCTATGATAATCCCTTTCTGACTGTCTCGCTCTACATAAATTGTAGCGCCCACATAGATCTTGCCATCTTCCCGCAGTTTCATCTGTTCCACAATAACTGCAATGCTATGAGGAACTTCATCACGGGTAGCCTCCAGAATTTGTTCCCGAATCAATTCAGCGATGACCACTTCCTCTGGCTGGTCGGTTACCGAATCAGCAGGATAAAATTGGGGACCTTCTTCCAAATAATTGAACGTGGTTTCTACCAGCGCCGCCACGTTATCCCCTTTTTTAGCTGATAGTGGAAAAATCTCTGCAAATTTTCCACGGTTCTGCCATTTGGAAATCAAAGAAAGTACATTTTGTTTTTCCATCCGGTCAATCTTGTTCAGCACTAAAAAAACCGGTGCAGACGCTTTTTCCAATTGCTGCAAAATATATTGCTCTCCCGGACCGAATTCCATGCTGGCATCCACTAAATAATAAATCACATCCGCATCATACAGAGAGCTCTGCGCAATTTCTACCATCCGTTCTCCCAGCTTATGCCGAGGCTTGTGGATGCCAGGCGTATCCAAAAAAACAATCTGCCCTGTTTCATTGGTCAACACCCCCGTAATGCGATGGCGGGTTGTCTGTGCCTTATCAGATACAATGGCAATTTTACGGTCTAAAATTTGATTCAATAAAGTGGATTTTCCGGCATTTGGCCGGCCTACCAAGGCTACAAACCCTGTTTTCATTGTTAAATCTCTCCCTCCAGTTGCTGCCCTTGTTGCGAAAATTTTTGAAAACTATATGGAAGCAATTCCTCCACTGTTGTAACAATTTGTGCGCCTGCCTGATTTACTAAAATAACTTCCATTTGCGGACCTAACTCCTGCATCACCTGCCGGCAAGCACCACAAGGAGCGACAGGATCTGACGTGTCTGCACAGACGGCTATGCGCACCAACTGCCGCTCTCCATGGGCAATAGCCTGAAACATGGCAGTGCGCTCAGCACAATTGCTCAACCCGTAGCTGACATTTTCAATATTACAGCCACCATAAATCTGTCCACTAGCCGTTTGCACTGCCGCCCCTACTGCAAAGCCAGAATAGGGTGCATAGGCCTGCTCCCGCGCTTTCCATGCAGCGGCAATCAGCGCAGATATTTCTTCAGTCGCGGTTTCGCCGTTATTCTTCATCTTGTTCTTCTTCCTCTTCTTCCGGCGGCAGCAATGTGATTTCCACTTTAGAAATACGCCGCCCGCTGACCTCTACAATACGGATTAAGAACCGGCCTACTGTCACCTCGTCGCCTTTTGCGGGAATCCCCCCTAGATGCTCAAATGCCAAACCGCCAATGGTATCGGCTTCGCTGTCTTCCAAAATTTCTTCCTCCAATTCCACATCAAAAGCCTCTTCAACATCACCGATAGGTGCCCGGGCATCGGCCACCAACTGACTATCGCTATGCATAACAATCAAATCTTCTTCCACATCATATTCGTCCTGAATATCTCCGATAATTTCTTCAATTAAGTCTTCAATGGTTACCAAACCATTGGTACCGCCATATTCATCCAAAATAATCGCCATATGCACTTTTTTAGAACGCAACTCATTTAACAAATCGCTGACCTTTTTGGTTTCTGGAATGTAATAAGCTGGACGAATCAGTTCTTTTACTTTCAATTCATTGAAATCGTCATCTAAATACTCAAAAATATCTTTGGCGTATAAAATTCCTACGATATTATCAATACTTTCTTCATAAGCTGGAATGCGGGAATGTCCTCCGTCCACAATCAGCCGTAGTGCTTCATTAATCGGATCTTCCACATCCACGGCCACAATATCAATCCGCGGAACCATAATCGCTTTCACGACAGTTTCATCAAATTCAAAAATACTGTTAATCATCTCCGATTCTGATTCGTCAAAAACGCCTTCCTCTTGCCCTACATTCACCAAGATTTTGAATTCATCTTCTGTTATGGTTGGATCTTCTTCGTCATCTTTTTTGCTAAACCGAACCACGAAATCAGACAGCTTTGTCAAGAAAAATACCACCGGCGTCAGCACAAAACTAAGCAAACGGATAAACGGCGCAATAAACATCGCCCATGTTTCCGCATGAGCTGCAGCCAAATTTTTCGGCATCACTTCACCAAAGACCAGTACCAAAAACGTCATCACTCCAGTAGCAATGCCCACACCAACATCGCCAAAAGCGGCTGTCGCCATTTTCGTCGCTAAAGCGGACGAACCGATATTGACAATGTTATTGCCTACTAATAGCGTAGAAATCAGTTTATTCTGGCTTTCTAACATGGTTAAAACCAAATCCGCTTTTTTTTCGCCTTCCTCCTGCAAATTACGCAGACGAATTTTATTGGTAGACAAAAACGCTGTTTCTGCCGATGAAAATATTGCTGACAAAAAAATCAAAGCTGCTAAAACAACAAATTGCATAGAACTGTCCGTGTCCAAATAAAACCAACCTCCAAAAAATAAAACGATTCTTCTTTTTTAAGTTTATGCCGACAGTGCATTTCTTAATCATTTAACGAATTGCACCAATTACTGCAAGTAATTTTTCTTCTTGCGTACGCATCTGTTTTTTATCTTCTTCCTCCATGTGGTCATATCCTGCCAAATGCAACAACCCATGTACCAATAAATACATCACTTCTCGCTCCAAGCTGTGTCCATATTCCTCACACTGCTCCTGCGCCCGTTCTAAGGAAATTACAATATCGCCAAAAAGAATTTCTTCTTCATCGACAATTTCTTCCTCCGCTTCATACATCGGAAAAGACAAAACATCGGTAGCTACATCCTTATCCCGATATTCCTTGTTCATTTCCCGAATTGCAGCATTATCTACAAATAACAGATCTACTTCTGCTTTTAACGGAATTTCTTCTTCTTGAAAACAAATTTCTGCTACTTGATTAATTTTTGCTGCCCAGTGGGCTGGAATTTCAATTTTATCCTGTTCATTGGTGATTATTACTGCCATACCGTTTCCTATCCTTCCTGTTTCTTTTGTACCATGGTAGCCTGAGCTGGATACTCAATCCGTTTATGATAAATGCCATTGATGACACGGGTAAAGGCTGTTGCAATCTGATCTAAATCCCGAAATGTCAGCTCACATTCATCAAATTGTCCATCATTTAATTTTCCCTTAATCAAGGTACGAATAAAACCTTCGATTTGTCCTGGTGTAGCATTCTTTTTCGAGCGCACGGCCGCCTCCACAGTATCAGCCATCATCAAAATGGCTGCTTCCTTGGTTTGTGGCTTGGATTGTTCATAGCGAAAATCCCGTTCTTTCACTTCCGGATCAGCATCTTTGGCTTTATAATAGAAAAAAGACACCAAACTATCTCCATGATGCTGCGCAATCATTTGGATAATCACAGGCGGCAGTTTTGCCTCCTTCGCCATTTCAATCCCGTCTTTCACATGAGAAGTGATAATCAGCGTACTAAGCTGCGGTGTAATATTGTCATGGGGATTATTGCCTGAGAACTGATTTTCCGCAAAGAAATAGGGCCGTTTTAACTTTCCGATATCATGATAATAAGCGCCCAGCCGTACCACCAGGCCATTTGCGCCAATAGCTTCGGCAGCAGCTTCTCCCAGGTTACCGACCATAATGCAATGATGATAGGTTCCCGGAGCCTCTGTCAATAATTTTTTCAATAATGGCTGACTAGGATTGGCCAGCTCCAGCAGCTTAATTGACGTAGTAATGCCAAAAGCATTTTCCAGATAGGGTAAGACCCCCATGGTAAAAATGGACGAAATCAAACCATTGC
>CABUKW010000147.1 GCA_902492275.1 uncultured Peptococcaceae bacterium | reverse complement strand
GAGATGACTTTGTCGAAACTTGGTTTCTTAATTTATTACATGGCGGGCAATATCAAGTTTTTGCGCCCCGCATAACCTACGAAGACCGGCAGATTGCGATTATTCGACCATTGGTATATCTGGATGAACAAACCTGTACGCGACTGGCGCAGCGTTTTCAGCTGCAACCCTGCGCAAATCGCTGTCCAGTCAACCATCAAACCCAACGGCAGGCCGTCAAAGATTTGCTGCATACTATGCGCCTGCAATATCCCGACTTAAATCAAAAAGTATTACATGCGTTGGAATATACCCAGCCAGAGCAACTTTGGAGCGTTTATCTGAAAAATAATCAATAAACTATTATAGAGCAGAGTATTGTATATCCGTTTATTAAGCAAAAACGCAAAGAATTTTTTTATCGCATTGCTAGACAGTGGATGAATATTTTCTTTGCGTTTTTACTATTTCTGTAATAGCTTTTGCACCACATGTCCTGCCAGCAGCAGCCCCGCTACCGATGGGACATAAGAAATGCTGCCGGGAACTGGCTTTTCACCAGCCTGCCTAGCCACCGGACGATAAACTGGCTGTGCTGTGGAATAAAGTACTTCTACACCAGAGGTTATTCCTCTGTCCCGCAGTTCTTTGCGCATCACACGAGCCAGAGGGCAAGTGTGGGTTTTGCTGATATCGGTAACTTCAAATTTGCTGGCGTCCAGTTTATTGGCGGTACCCATGCTGCTGATGACAGGAATTTTGCGGGCGATGCAGTATGCTATCAAAGCCAGCTTGGCCGTGACGGTATCCATGGCATCGATGATATAGTTATAGGAGCCGTTCTGCAAAACAGCTTCTAAATTATCTGCCAATAAAAATTCTTGTACGCAATATACTTGAATGGCTGGGTTTATTTCTGCAATCCGTTGGGTCATAACCTGTACTTTCGGCTGGCCAATGGTTTTGCTGGTAGCATGAATTTGCCGATTTAAATTGGTGATGTCAACCGTATCATGGTCTACTAAAGTTAAGGTTCCTACACCGGCCCGCGCCAGTGCTTCGGCGGCAAAGGAACCTACCCCTCCCACACCGGCTATCAGAACATGAGATTGCTGCAAGCGCGTTAAACCGGATTGTCCAATCAACAACCGTGTACGGTCATAACAATCAGCCATGGTTCTCCCTTCCTTCTATTTTCATAAGATACTACTTTGTTACTGAATTCCTGTCTGTCCTTTATAAATAATACCCGTATCCAATTCCAACGTAATCAAGTCCCCTGTTTGTACCAGTTTGGTAATATGTTCTGCACCAGTGATAATCGGCTTATTCATACTCAAGGCCGTGATGGCACCATGGGAGGTCATACCGGCAGTTTCGGTGACGAAAGCTTTAGCCTTTTTCATAGCCTGTAAATAGGTTGCGTCGGTAGCAGCTGTGACCAAAATTTCATGCTCCTGTACTAACTGTAAATCTTCAGGCTGAGTAATCACCCGCACAAACCCGGCAACAGAGCCGGATCCCAGACCATGTCCTTTGGTCAGCATCTTGCCTACCACTTCCACTTTGATTAAATTGGTGGTACCGGAAATCCCCACAGGTACACCGGCTGTCAGTACCACTACGTCGCCATCGTGAATTAAGTCCTGTTCGGTACAGCGCAGTACTGAATCCTGAATCATATCGTCGGTATTGGTAACTGGTTGTCCTAAAATGGGAGTTACCCCCCAAATCAACAATAGCTTCCGCAATGTTTTTTCCCGGCTGGTAACGGCCAAAATTTCAGAAGCAGGACGATATTGGGACACCTTGCGGGCAGTGGAGCCGGACTCGGTGGCGGTGATAATGGCTTTGGCTGCTAAATGGTCTGCTATGGTGCAGGTTGCATAGCCAATGGCATCGGTAATATGGCCTAACCCTGCCTTCCAGGATGGCAGAGGTTGTTGCTTTAAAGCTTCTTCTGTGGTTTTCAAAATTTTTACCATGGTTTGGATCGCCTCTACCGGATAGCTTCCAGCAGCGGTTTCGCCAGATAACATGACAGCGTCGGTACCGTCAAAAATAGCATTGGCCACATCGTTGGCTTCTGCTCTGGTAGGACGGGGATTGCGAATCATAGAATCTAACATTTGTGTGGCGGTAATCACTGGTTTTCCCGCTTGATTGCATGTTTGAATCATCTTTTTTTGCAAAAGCGGAACTCGTTCTGTGGGAATTTCTACGCCTAAATCGCCGCGGGCTACCATCAAACCGTCGGAAACGGCCAAAATTTCTTCCAGATGGTCTACTCCCTGTTGGTTTTCAATTTTGGCTACAATATGAATATCAGCGTTATGTTCTTCTAAAATGTGACGAATTTGCATCACGTCATCGGCGCTGCGCACAAAGGAGGCAGCAATAAAATCGACCTGCTGGGCAATACCAAACAGCAAATCTTCATAATCTTGCTGACTGACTGCTGGTAAATTCAAAGCGACACCAGGAATATTGACACCTTTACGGTTGGATAATTTTCCAGAATTAAGAACGCGGCAACGAATATCCGGCGCTGTCAGTTCCAAAACCTCCAAGCCAATCAACCCATCATCCAATAAAATCCGGTCGCCTATTTGTAAATCGTCAATGATACCAGCGTAGTTGATGGTGAACCGCTGGGCGTTGCCAGTTATAACTTCCGTAGTCAGGATGGTTTCCTGACCAGCTTCCAGTTGAATGGAACCGTTTTCCAACATGCCAGTACGCACTTCAGGGCCTTTGGTATCCAGCATAATAGCGACAGGAATGCCTGTGAGCTGAGACGCCTTACGAATATTGACAATCCGCCCGGCATGTTCCTCGTGTGTTCCATGGGAAAAATTCAGCCGAGCTACATTCATACCATTTTGCAGCAATTGCACCAAGGTCTCAATCGATTGGCTGGCTGGACCGATGGTGCAGACGATTTTTGTTTTTTTATTCATGGCAGAGTTCCTCCATTCCTCCTATTAATTTTGATATTTTTTCTGCAGCGCAGCAGAAACCGCCGTAGATACATATTTTTCAACATTGCCGCCCAAGCTGGCGATATTGCGCACCTGACTGGAACTGATAAAGGAATGCTCCGCATCGGCAATAAAGAAAACCGTTTCCAACTGTGCGCATAAATCCTTATTGAATAAGGCCATCTGCATTTCATATTCAAAATCGGACACCATACGCAAACCGCGCACCAAGGCAGTGGCGCCTTTTTCCTGCGCAAATTTCACCAAAAGTCCAGAAAAAGCTTCTACGCGTACATTTTCCAAATGGCTAGTGCTGCTCTTAGCTAGAGCTGTCCGTTCTTCTAAAGTAAACAAGGTTTGCTTATTGTTATCAGCAGCGACAGCCACAATCACCTGGTCGAATACCTTGGCGGCACTGGCTAATACGTTGAGATGCCCGTTGGTGATGGGGTCAAAGGTTCCTGCATAGATTGCAATTCTCATGTTATTCCTCCTGTTTTGCCTCTTTCACCGAGATATTTTCTGCGCCCAATAGCTGGCTCAAAGCCATAATCAAATCAATATCACTATTTACCCAATACTGATATTCCGCCAACACCATGCGTTTTTCGTCACTGAAGTAAAAGTAAACAGGCATAGCGCCCTGATGTTTGCGCAAAATCAGCTTTAATTGCCGCTGTATCTGTGGCGCAGCTTGTTTGCCGGACAGCCGCAAATATAATTTTTTTGTTTGCTTATCGGCAACTTCTTGTAAAGATGCTACTTTCGGTGCAATTTCAGGAACTGGTTGCGCCGATTGCCGCCCATACGGGGAATGATTGTATTGCTCTAGCTGAGGCTCCGGCGCCATAGGGGCAGAACCTTTTGTCTTTTGTTCGGCCCACTGGGCGTCGCTGGGCAGTGGCAAAATTTCATCGGCCGATACTTTGGGATTATCGTCCTGTGCCATATAACGACCTTTTATCAAGACAATGGCGTCTTTTTGAATCATTTCCCGGTAACGCACAAAGGTTTTCGGAAATACCAGCACATCCACGCTGCCAGTTAAATCTTCAAATTGACAGGTGGCCATGGTATCGCCCCGTTTGGTGGTATTAATTTTAAAATTATCAATCATGCCTCCCAAAATGATGCGTTTTTGGTCATCCTCCTCTGTCAGTTCGGCCAATGTCACCGAAGTTTTTTCGCCGAGCACTTTTTTATAATCGTCCAGCGGATGACCGCTTACATACAAGCCTAAAATTTGTTTCTCCATGGCCAACAGTTCTTGCTTGCTAAATTCAGGCACATCCGGCAATGGAATCGGTGCGTAGCGGGAGGTCAGCCCTGTTTCTTCAGCAAAATCAAACAATGAAATCTGCGCACTGGCTTTACTGCGGCGAATTTCGTTGCCTTGTTCCAGACATTGGTCTAAAATCTCCAACATTTGCCGTTTACTGCCTTCTAAAGAATCAAAGGCGCCGCCTTTGATCAGATTTTCCAGCATGCGCTTATTGACCTGACTTAAATCCACCCGAGCGCAGAAATCCTGCAGCGAAGTAAAGGGCCCTTCTTCATTGCGCACCTGAATGATGGACTGCATAGCGCCTTTGCCTACATTTTTCATGGCGGCCAGTCCAAAGCGAATACGTCCGTTGCTGACGGTGAAATTTTCCTGACTTTCATTGACATCGGGCGTTAATACTGCAATCCCCATACGTTTACATTCGGCAATATAAAAAGAAATCCTGTCTGCCGAATCCATAATACTGGTTAGCAGCGCTGCCATAAACTCTACTGGATAGTGGGCTTTGAGGTAGGCAGTCTGATAAGCCACAATCGCATAAGCAGCACTGTGACTTTTATTAAAGCCATAGCCGGCAAAATATTCAATCAACTCAAATACTTTGGCGGCAACATTGCGGTCTACTTGATTTTTTTCCGCGCCATCCATAAAGTCCTGCTTCATGGCCGCAATAATTTCTGGTTTCTTTTTTCCCATAGCCCGGCGCAGCATATCAGCCTGTCCCAGCGAAAAGCCTGCTAGGTCGCGGGCAATCAGCATAACCTGCTCCTGATAGAGAATGACGCCATAGGTGGGTTTTAGAATGGGCTCTAGGGAAGGATGGAGATATTCAATTTCCTTGCGGCCATGCTTGCGTTCAATCAAATCATCCACCATACCGCTTTTTAACGGACCAGGGCGATATAAGGCCACCATAGCAATAATATCTTCCAAATCATTAGGCGCCAGCTCCCGCATAATAGCCCGCAGGCCATTACTTTCCAACTGAAATACACCAATACTGTCCCCGTCACATAAAAGCTGGTAGGTAGCCTTGTCATCCATAGACATTTGGTTAAAATCAATGGTCACGCCATGATTTTCCAGAATCATATCCACAGCCTTATTGATAACGGTCAAAGTGCGCAGCCCCAAAAAGTCCATTTTTAACAGGCCGATTTCTTCTACATTTTCTTTGGCAAACTGGGTGATTACACCACATTCTGCCGATTTTTGCAACGGCAAATAATAATCCAGCGGTTCTTTTGAAATCACCACGCCGGCGGCATGGGTGCCGGCATGACGGGGCAAGCCTTCCAATTTCTGTGCAGTAGCAATCAGTTCAGCAATTTGCGAATCCGCTTCACAATAACCACGCAACTCTTGAGAAGCATGTAACGCCTTTTCAATGGTCATACCCAATTCGTTCGGGATGGCTTTAGACACTTTATTGACGGTGGCGATAGGGATATTCAACACCCGGCCTACGTCACGGATAGCGCCGCGGGCTGCCATGGTACCAAAAGTGATAATCTGGCAGACATGGTCCTGTCCATATTTTTCAATTACATAGTCAATGACTTCACCCCGCCGCTCATAGCAAAAGTCGATATCAATATCAGGCATGCTAACCCGTTCTGGATTTAGAAACCGTTCAAAGAGCAAATCATATTTGAGCGGGTCAATATCGGTGATATGTAGCGCATAGGACACAATACTGCCTGCTGCCGAACCACGGCCCGGGCCAACATAAATCCCCTTTTCCCGCGCAAATCGAATAAAATCCCATACAATCAAAAAATAACCCGAATAGCCCATTTGCTTGATGATAGACAATTCATAATCCAACCGTTTGGTCACTTCCTCGGTAACAGGCTGATAACGGGTCTGAATTTCTTTCCGGCAAAGCTCTTCAAAGTAGCTGTCCAGCGTATAGCCTTCTGGCACAGCAAAAATGGGCATATGATTTTCTCCAAAGACAAAGTCAAAATTACATTGTTGGGCAATTTTCAGCGTATTGGTCAAGGCTTCAGGATAATCGCCTAGGGCCTGCTGCATTTCATCATAACTTTTCAGATAAAAATTATTGCTGTCAAATCGCATACGATTGACATCATCCAGCGTTTTGCCCATCTGAATACACATCATCACGTCCTGGGTTTTGGCGTCCTCTGCGTAAACGTAATGATTATCGTTGGTGGCCACCAGCGGAATATCCAGTTCCTGACTCAACAGGTTGAGATGATAATTAATCTGCATTTGTTCATGAATGCCATGATTTTGCACTTCAAAATAGTAGTTTTCAGCGCCAAAAGTTTCTTTATACCACAGAGCTGCTTCCCGGGCGCCGTCTAAGTCGTCTTGCAGAATTTTTTGCGCAACCTCTCCGGCCATACAGCCCGATAATGCGATAAGCCCTTCATGGTATTTGGACAAAATTTCCCTATCAACTCGCGGCTTATAATAAAACCCTTCTAAAGAGGCCAGCGACTCTAAACGGGATAAATTGCGATAGCCTATCTCGTTTTTCACTAAAAGAATCAAATGATAGGCGCTGTCATCTAAGCCAGCTTGCCGGTCAAAACGAGTGCGCGGAGCAACATAAACCTCACAGCCAATTATCGGCTTAATGTCATTTTTCTTGCAGGCCTTGTAAAAATCTACTGCACCATACATCACGCCATGGTCGGTAATGGCCATCGCTGGCATATTTAATTCTTTAGCCCGTTTCATCAGTTCGTCAATTTTGCTGGCGCCGTCTAATAAGCTATATGCTGTATGATTATGTAAATGAACGAAAGGTTCCATCCAATCTACTCCTTGTATAATGTATTTAGGTTGTTCAAGGGATACCTATAAACCCTTAGACCAGCTTCTTTACATCTCCAGTGTAATAGGAGATAATTGTTTTATTAGATTGAGAG
>CABUKW010000146.1 GCA_902492275.1 uncultured Peptococcaceae bacterium | reverse complement strand
TACGGACTGTGAAGTTGATTTAGTTGAAGAAGAAGTTATGAAACATCAGAAATAAGCAACCAAACTAATAAAAGGCTGAAGCTTATCTCTGCTTATTTTGAAAAGCCGTTGGTGTGCCGCACCAACGGCTTTTCTGCTTTTATGCTCATAATCTGCCATAGACATCACCAACCGTGGGCAACCTTTTCTATGGCTTCTTCAAAATGCTGTAAAAATTTTTTCGTGATAACATGGTCACTTTGCGCCTTGTCCACCAAATAGCCAACCGTAGAATAAATCTTCGGCTTCATCTCCCGGCAAACCAACTTTGGCGATACCGAAGCCCGTTTCTGTTTCAACAATACGTCAGGAATGATACCTACACAATTGTCCAGTTCTCCCAGAACCGTATAAAACAACTCCAGATTGCTGACTACCTTTTTTACCTGCGGCTCGCCGTAACAGCTCAGCATAGCATAATCCAGTCCAATTTCAGGGTAATCGGGAGAGCTTACAATAATTTTCTCCCGCAACAAATTTTCTATAGAAATCGTCTTGTACTTGGCTAAATGATTTTTGGCATTCATACAAGCCAACCACTGCGTTCGATAAATCGGATGAAACTGAAAACGCTCGGGAATCCGTTCTATGCCGATTGTTCTTTCCTGCGGCAAATGAAAAATGCTGATGACAATTTCATCTTTTTTCTGCAGCAATTGCTCATGCAAGACCGGCATATAATAACTGTCTTTTTCCATCGCGTTCACGGTCACTTCACTGTACTGTCTTGAAAAGGATTCCAACGCTAAAGGCAGCTCATCCGCAAACATGACTTGACTGCATAAAATTGTCAAAGCCCCTTTTATCTCCACAGCTTCCTGCATAAACGTATTTTTTAGCTGATGTGCCTTTAATAAAATCTCTCGGCCCTGCCGTACCGCTTCTTCGCCCTCCGAGGTCAGCGTGCAGCCTTTATTGCTGCGCACCAGCAACGGCACGCCCAATTCATCCTCCAAATCCTTGATTGCCTTCCCTAAAGATTGCTGTGTTATAAACAATCGGTCACTGGCTTCACTCAAAGAATTACATTTAGAAATTGTGACCAAATAGTCTAATTGTTCTAGTCTCAACACCATTCCCTCGCTTCAGATTAGAAATTTTTTGCTTTTATCATAACATAAAATCATGCTCTAATCTATAAAAAGAGAAGGTCGTTTTGATTGCCTATATCATATCGCACTTTTTTTCTACCGTAAATAGAGTAAAATACTTCAGCAGAACGGCTTGCTAAAGTTTTCAACTTCAGCAAGATGATTTTCTCACAATATAAAAAGCTGTTGCAGCAAACAACAGCCTTTTCATGCCCAAACTATGGAGAGGTAAGCACCAACCTCACAGTATGCTCTTGCAAATAGCATTGATATTCCTCCTCTGGCTCTTGATTGGTAATTACATAATCCATATCCGCGATATTCCCATAGGTCATCAGCGCCGCATGATTAAATTTTTCGTGGTCTGCCAATAAATAATGGATTTTACTCTGTTCCAACGCCACCTGCTTCACTTCAAATTCTTCAAACGTAGCATTGGTCAACTGCCGCGTCAACGACAGCCCTGTGCAGCCCATAAAGGCTTTTGCACAATTAAACTGCCGCAATGCCTGACAGGTGCTACTGCCCACCACTGACGCTGTGCGCCCTAATACCACGCCCGGCAGCGCTACCGTGCGAATTTGCGGATATTGGACCAATGCTGCCAGCGCAGGCAGACTATACGTGACCACCGTCAGATTTTTCTTTTCTGCCAAATAGGGCACCATTTGCAAGGTTGTAGAGCCTGAATCCAAAAAAATAGTATCACCATGGTTGACAAATTCCGCCGCTTTCCGGCCAATGCTGCTTTTTTCCTCCAGCCATTCCTGATTACGAACCTGAAAATCCATCAATTCTCTCGTAACTGGAACGCCGTCTTCTTCCGTCTGGCCCAAAGCCACAACGCCGCCATACACCTTTTTCACCTGGCCCTTCTGTACCAAAGCGTCAATATCGCGACGAATGGTATTGATGGACACATCAAATTCCTGACAAAGCTGCTGCATAGAAACCGACCCAACCTGCCGAATATAGGCTTCCACCGCTTCCAGTCGTTTCACTCGCATAAGCTGCCCTCCCCTCCGCAATCAAACTTTTTCTTCATTATATCTAAAATTTAACCAAAAGTAAACCAAAAAAAAATTGACAATCTACCCAAATCATGCTATCATTTACCCAGAAGTTGTTCAAAATATTATCATATTATAAATTTTTATTTTTTCTGATTGTATAGAATATCCAAAATTTTGCGGATATTATATAAAACTATTTTTTCATTGCTTGCAAAGGAGGCAATTTTTATGCAGATGTTAAAAGATTATATCAATGGACAATGGGTGGATGGCAGCGGCAATTTTATTGATGTCTACAATCCATCGACCGGTGCTGTTATCGCCAAAGTGCCTGTTACCACAGAGGATAACGTGGCCAAAGCTATCCAGGCTGCCGCGGAAGCATTCCAAACATGGAAGGAGGTTCCACTGCAAAAACGGATGGGCTATCTGTTCAAACTGCGTGATGCTTTGGTAAACCGTAAAGAGGAATTGGCCCAGCTCATCTCCACCGACCAAGCCAAGCATATTGCCGATGCCCGCGCCGAAGTAGACCGAGGCATTCAACTGACCGAAACCGCTTGCGGTCTGCCGCTGTTGCTGCGCGGTGATAAAATCGCCATCAATTCTTTTATGGACGGTGAAATCACCCGGGAGCCAATCGGCGTTGTCGGCGGGCTTGCCCCCTTCAATTTCCCGTCGCTGGTATTCGGCTGGTTTGTGCCATTCGCCATCGGCTGCGGCAACACGCTTGTTTACAAAGCATCGGAGCAATCTCCTATGTTTATGCAGATTATCGCCGAAATTTTAGAGGAAATGGACTTGCCAAAAGGCGTATTCAACCTGATTAACGGCGACCGTCCAGTGGTAGAACAAATGCTGAACAGCAAGGATATTCAGGCTATGGCATTCGTAGGCTCCACCAAGGTTGGGCAGATTGTGGCCGAAGGCTGCGCCAAAACCAACAAAAAAGCTATGGTGCTGGCTGGCGCCAAAAACACCATGATTGTTGCCAAAGACGCCAATCTAAAAGGCTTTGCCGATAACTTCAAAAATGCCTGCTTTGGCGCTGCCGGTCAGAGATGTATGGCTGCCGCCAACGTATTAGTCGAAGAAGAAATTTATGACACCGTCAAAGACATTATGTTGGACGTAGCCAAAAGCGTTGCCGTAGGCGATGCCTGCGACGAAAGTGTTTACATGGGACCTGTGATCTCCCGTCAGGCCGTAGAAAAAATTCATAACTATATTGATATCGGCTTACAAGAAGGCTGCACCCTACTCTTAGACGGCCGCAACCCACAACTGCCCGAGAAAAATAAAAACGGTTTCTTCATTGCGCCAACCATTTTAGAAGGTGTTACCAAAGATATGCGGGTAGCCAAAGAAGAAATTTTTGGACCAGTTGTAACTTTAATCAAAGCCAAATCCTATAAAGAAGGCATCGACCTCATCAACGCCTCCGAATACGGTAACGGCGGCTGCATTTTTACGGAAACAGCCATCATTGCCCAAGATTTCTTGCGTAATACCAATTCCGGTATGCTAGGCGTGAACGTAGGCGTACCAGCCTCCATGCCCTATCTGCCCTTCGGCGGCACCAAAGGCTCTCTTTTAGGCGGCCAATATAAAGCACAAATCAGTGACTGCGTAGAATTCTTCACCAAACGCAAAGCCGCCACTATCCGTTACTACGGACCAAACGAAGCATAACATTTAGAACAGTATTCCCTACAAAAGGCGCATTTTCCCTGCCGTAGCAGACATGCGCCTTTTGTATTGTATTTGCCCTATTTCATTTCCACACCGCATTCAATGCCTTGATTTGCTATAGTTTCACCATATAAAAATTCCTTCCCAAAAGGCTGAAATCTTATATATTGCACCTTTAACCTATGGCTATCACCTTGAGTTTTCACTCTAAAATGCTGTTTTTTGCCCTATTTTTTTAGATTTTACTGTCGAATGTTAGACTTTTCCAAATACGAGAAAAGCCCGATATATCCGCATTTCGCGTTATATCAGGCTTTTTCGCTGTCCACCAAATTATGGAGATGAGGGGAGTCGAACCCCTGTCCGAAAGACCGACACCCCAGGCATCTACGAGCGTAGTTTATGTTTTGTTCTCGTTAGCGGCACTCCCATAAACAGGATTGCTGTCAACCAGCCAGGTAGATTTCCTGTTCCGTTACTCGGCACTGGCGAAACAGTAGTCTGCTAAAGTGACCCTCCATCCCACACCGCAGACACAGCAGGCGGAGAGTTAACTGCAATTACGCAGCTAAAGCTAAATTATTGTTTTTAGCGTTTAATTTTAAAATGCACCGTTTTACAAGCTGGCGCGACCTTGGCTCGCTTCCCAGGCTACCGCATATCCCCCGTCGAAACCATTACATCCCCGCGAGGAATTATTACTGTTGTGTTATTATACCGCAATTGAGCTGGAATAGCAAATAAATTTTCTGGAAACTTGGCGCGGCTGCGAAATAAAAAACAGACAACCGACGATTGCCAATTGCCTGTTTTCACACCATGCCCGCGGCACAGCATTTACTGCGCAATATATTATTCAGCAGTAGCTGCAACTTTCTTTGCAACCACTTCACGGCCTTTGTAATATCCGCAGGAAGGGCAAACTCTGTGCGGCATTTTTGGTTCATGACACTGTGGGCATTCTACGGTGCCGGCAGCGGTCAGTCTGGACCATGCAGTTCTTTTTCTTCTTGTTCTTGCTTTTGATCTTTTACTTGGTGCTACACCCATTTTTTACACCTCCTCCGATTCCTTCAACTTTGCCAAAATGGCGAAACGAGGATCTACCTCATGTAAATCGCAATCGCATTGACCTTGATTTAAGTTTTTTCCACACTTTGGACATAATCCGCGGCAATCATCCCTGCATAAAATTTTCTGGGGCAAAACTGCCAATATACTTTCCCGAATGATGTCCGTGATGTCCAAAGTATCGTTATCATAGATAAAATACTTTTCTTCCACTTCACCAACAGCTAGATGGGAAAAAAGCGATACATCCTTCGCATAGAGCAATTGCTCTGCAAAACTGCAATCTACCGGAACTATCACCAGCTCCAAGCAACGGGAACAAATTCCCTGCACGGCAGTACGGGCACGCCCTTTTAATTCCAGAAACTGTCCCTGATGGCTGACTTCCGCATCAATTACCAGCGGCTGTGCTAGCTGCCAGTCATCATCCATGAAATCAAACACATCCGTTTCCAGATGATAGCTCTCCCGACTCCCTTTGACACTGCGTATCTTACTGATATCCAATTCCAACGTCAATTTTGCCACTCCTTCGTCAGAAGCACTGTCAAACGCAACTACTACTTAACCTTTTTAATTATATATATCAGAACTGTTCTTGTCAAGAAAAGAATGTAACGCATTCACAATTTTATTGTCAGATTTTCTGAAAAGGTGTGGGAATCCCCTCGTCGTTTATCACAGAAATGGATTTACTCTCAGCCGTTAAAAATTAGGTAGCCATCTTTTCCTGGACTGTGACACGGCGACTTTTTTCATTCATAATCAGCATTTGCAGCCGATTTTCGATATTGGCAAAACTGACGTCGGGGTCATAGTCCAAAGGCAAAATCTGCACGTCGGGATAGAGCTCTTTCAGTCGTTTAATAATGCCTCGGCCTACAATATGATTAGGCAAACAACCAAAAGGTTGCAAAATGATAAAGTTGCGGCAGCCCTTTTCAGCGTGATGCAGAATTTCACCAGGAATCAAAATGCCTTCTCCGGCATCAAAGGTATGGTGCAGGATACAGTCGCTCTTTTTAGCTAAATCCTGAATCCGGGCTGTCGGCTTATAAAGCGGATGCTTTTTGGCAATGGCATCGGCCATATCATGGGCTACATTAAAAATTTCGTCGGCAGTGCGCAGCCAAATTTTTTCTTTTAACGGCTTTTTAATGCTGTATTCTTTGATTTGGGAATCCAAATAATAATAGCTCTTCCGAATCACATCGGCCATGCGGGCCTCAATGATTTCAAAGCCGTTTTTCTCCAAATAATCTTCAATATCATGGTTGGCGCCTGGATGGAAATTAAGCAAATATTCGCCGACAATCAGCACCGTAGGGCGCAGATTGCTACGGTCATATTCCACTTGCTTCATCCAGTCAATAGACTGAGCAAAGGCTTTTTTCAAGCCAGAAATCCCCGCCTTTTCCAGCCCCGCCGCTACTGCATCCATAGATCGGTCAAAAGCCTGTTGGGCACTGCCGGCCAACAGCTCATAGGGCCGAATCTTGCGCAGTAATTCTTCTAAAATGTCAATCACCGGTAACGCAAAGGCCATATTCACTGCAGTTGGCAAACTCATTTTAAAGCCGGGATGCAAATTATGAGAGTCTTTATCATCGTTGGTCAAGATGGGCACTTGAGAATAACCGGCATCGTCCAACGCTTTCCGTAGCAATGCACTATAATGGGTCAACCGGCAGTCGCCGATATATTTTCCCATGCCGATGGCTACGTGGTCGATATCATATTTTCCGCTACGCAAAGCGGCCAAGGCTTCCCCAATGACAATTTGCGCCGGAAAACAAATATCGTTATGCACATATTGCTTGCCCAGTTTAATTGCTTCCTCCCGACCCACTTCCAATGGCTCTGCACGCAAGCCCTGCTTAGCCATAGCTGCCGACATAATCCGGCAGAAAGCGTGGGAAGTGTTAGGAATGAGCACCACTTTTTCCTGTTGACATGCTTTTGTAAATTTTTCGGGATAGGGGTCGGTTAAATTCTGCAACGGTTGCCGCCTGTGCTCCTGATGACGCTTTTCTGCCGTTTCCACAAAGGAACGCACCCGAATGCGCAACGGCCCTGCTTTCATCTAATTTCAGAATTAACGGATTTTTACCAGAAATGCTGTTCATCAACCGCACAATTTCATCGGACAGATAAGCGTCATGACCGCAGCCAAAGCTGACCACCTGCACATATTCTAGATGGGAGTTGCGAGCAGCCAAAATTGCCGATGACAACATCCGAGCGTGAAAGTTGTTTACAATATCCAATCTGCTCAAATGTAAATCCACCTGATTGACC
>CABUKW010000145.1 GCA_902492275.1 uncultured Peptococcaceae bacterium | reverse complement strand
ATGGCATCTATTATGGCTGTGGTAACGCCTATTTTGCACAGTATGGGTTCTACCGTATTCTTAATAGCAGCGTTAATAATTTTAGGCCTGGTTACGCAGGTTGTTCATAACTTTGTGTTAATGGTGGTGTTTATTCCATTACTTTGCCCCATGTATGCACAAATGGGAGGGAATCCTTTTATAATGTTTTTTGGTTTGATTGTGGTTCTGAATTCAGCATTGACAACGCCGGCAGCAAGTTACCTTTCTGCTTTAATGTTCGGTTCAGGAACGATGGAAACAAAAGATTGTTATATTCAAGGATTTATACATTTTGCATTTGCATTATTGTTATTCTTTCTAATTGGCGCGCCACTTGTAAATCTCTTAATGCCATATTAAAAACGATATAGGATTAAGCAAAAACAAGCAAGAAACACTTCGCAGAGAACGTGTTTCTTGCTTGTTTTTGCTTTTATAAATTTATTTGTGTACCTTACAACTGATGTCGACAACATCAACGGCGATGATTGTCGCTGCATGAAGATATTGTGGTTTGTAAGGCAGTTTTTTGTCGGTGTAGTGGGCCATAATCTGGTCAAAGGCATGGATCTTTTCTGCTTCATCTTCCACTAAACGGGCGGCGCCTGTGCCCATCACGCATTGGTAACGCATACCATAGCCGCAGGCATCGGTGTCATGACCAAACAATTCATGGGCAGTGTCCATTTCAAAGGCTACATGGTTGTTTTGCCGGATCAGATCCAACTTGCGGCCTTCGCTGGCGCTGTGGAAATATAAGGTGATATGGTGCTTTTCGTCCATTTCATAGCCAAAGCTGAGCGGCACAATGTAGGGAATCTGGTTTTCCACAAGGCCTAACCGACAGGTATCGCAGTTGCCCATAATGGCGGCAATTTGGGTGTAATCGGTTATTTCGCGGTCTTTTCTGCGCATAGGTAAATCACTCCTTATTCTAAAATTAACGCTTTTATTGTAAAGGGGAAGATTGTTTTCTGTCAAGTAAGAAAAATCTAAAATGTACTTTTTAAGTGCGTTATTATGCACTATTTAGCATTTGGGACGGCAGAATAGCCTTGACAAAATTTTATAAAACTGAACAGTGCTCTGGTGAAAGGTTTTGCTTATCACCCAGCAGTTTCTTATAAAAGACTGAAACTATGCAAGCGAGTCTGGATTCAGTAAAATATAAATAAAGATTATTGCAATAATTGATAAATTCAACACAAAATATAAGGAGGAGTTAGGATGTCAACTCAAATGCAAAATGCAAGTTCTGATAAAATTATTGTTGTAGGGATAGATGGTTTTGAGCCATCTTTAGCAAAAAAATTTATGGATCAAGGAAAAATGCCTAATTTGAAGGCTTTTGTAGAGCAAGGTGCTTGTCGTGAAGATTTGGTTTTGCTAGGTGGTGTGCCGACAGTAACACCGCCAATGTGGACAACATTAGCAACGGGAGCTTATCCTAATACACATGGCATTACGGCCTTTTTTAATCAGCATCCAGATAAACTGGATACTGCTGTTTATGCATTGGATTCTCGTTCTTGTAAAGCAGAACCATTATGGAATGTTTTTGCGGAAGCAGGGAAGCAGACATTGGTTTGGCATTGGCCTGGTTCTTCGTGGCCACCAACTTCGTCCAGTCCAAATTTGAGTGTGGTGGATGGCACTCAACCAACAGCAGTTAATATGGGGACTGCACTTATTGACTGGGAAAGTATCGGCATGGCTGATGAGCGTATAGAAAAATTAATATTTTCTCCATATAACGCGCCGAGAGGAAATGTCAATGGCTGTGTTATTACCGGTTTAGAGGACAGCATTGGCGCAGAAGATGCTTCTAGCGGCGGAAATGGCGGCGAAAGCTTGAAAGCTATCTTAAATGGAAAAGAGTTTACAACGCTTGTCATGTCGGAAGAAGAAAATGAAATCTCTACTTTGGGGAATATTACCGTGAATGTATGCAATTCTCCGATTAAAGCGGCTCATGGGTGGGCGAATGCGCCAGCGGATGCAAAGGAATTTACAATCATCACTTCAGCAGGTTTTGTTCACAGACCTTGTTTGATTTTGAAAAATCAGGATGGTATCTATGATAGGGTTGCCATCTATAAAAGCAAAAAGGAACTGGAACCGATTGTGACCTTACAGGAAGGCGTTTATACGCCTTATGTCAAGGACGAAATCTTGCATGAGGAAGAAAAGGTACAGGGCTATAGGAGTATCTCTCTGCTGGAACTCCGTGAGGATGGGTCCTATTTGCGGTATTGGATGAGCAGCGCTTACAATGTGGAAGGCGATTTAGTATGGCATCCAAAATCCTTGTATCGGGAAATTGCAGAAAATGTGGGAATGCCTCCTCAGTTAAGTACAATCACGGGGAAAAAACCGGAGAACATCACAGAAATTATTTTGCCCGCATTAGATTACTATTGTGACTGGCAGGCAAATTGCCTGCGGTATCTGATGGAAAACGAAAAATATGATATTATTTTTTCTCATTTGCATAATGTAGACGATGTTGGTCATATGTTCTGGCATTTTGCCAAACATTTTGATGACTGGGGCAATGATGAACATTTCTATCAGGATGCTATTGAAAAAATTTATATACAAACGGACCGGTATTTGGGAACGTTTCTGCCGTTTTTAGAAAAAGAGTGGAGCATCGTTATCACGTCAGATCATGGTTTGATTTGTGAAGAACATCATTTACCTGTTTTAACAGAAGGGTGTGTCAGTGTGCCAGTTATGAAAGAGTTGGGCTATACTGTGCTTAAAACGGACGAAAATGGCAACGAATTGCGGGAGATTGATTGGGAAAAAACCAGAGCAATTGCTATCCGCGCAGGAAATATTTATATAAATTTAAAGGGACGAAATCCACAAGGAATCGTAGAACCGGAAGATAAATATGAGTTGGAAGGACAGATTATCAGTGATCTTTATAATTATCGGGATCCTCGTACAGGGAAGCGAGTCGTGTCGCTGGCGCTGAGAAATAAAGATGCTGTCATTTTAGGCGTGGGCGGTAATGAGGAATTTGGAGATGTCATTTTCTTTATGGATGAAGGCTTTAACCTGATTCATATGGATTCGTTGCCTACGTATATGGGATACTTTGATACGTCTGTGTCTCCTATTTTTGTAGCAGCAGGAAAAGGCTTTAAGAAGGGCTATTATACGAACAGACACATCCGGCAGGTGGACTTGGCGCCTACCTTGGCCGTTTTGGGCGGCGTTCGCGTTCCTGCACAGAACGAAGGATCAGTCATTCACCAAATTTTAGAGTAGTTGTTGACGAAAACTTATTTGCCAAAATGCTCTTTGAGCGAAAATTAAATGAGAATTTGCAGTTGAAGAATTTATACAGCAAAGAAATCAAATAAAATTCTTCAACTGCATTCGCTCAATGGTAACTATTGAGAAGGGGAGGCGTTTTTATGAATGCCAATATATCGGAGCCTGTTGATAAAACAAAGATGATAAAAGTTATCATCTCCGTCGTAATTCCAGTTTTTATTTTTCTCATTCCTGTCACAGATGTTTTTACTTCTGATATGCGGACATTTTTAGCATTGACAGCTTGGATGCTGTTATGGGCGGCCTTTGAAATTACAGATTTATTAGTACCATCTTTACTGTGGCCAGTACTGTTGATTATTTTGGGTATTATACCGGAAACAACTATTTATAATTCCTGGCTATCGTTAGTGATTCCCTGTTGTATGGCTGCTATGGTATTGGCTGCTATTTTGCAGCGAATTGGTTTACTGGAGAGATTAACCTTTTGGATTGTAGCTAAATGTGGTGGGAGCTTTAATCGTACCATGTATGCTCTATATTTTGCTTGTTTGATTATGTCTGCAGTGACCTTTGCCGGTGCTTCTATCATTATTGCTGCGTTGTGTTATGGTATGTGTAAATCGCTGAATATGGAAGGAAAAGAAGAGGCTGCAATTACTATGATGGTAGGGATGTTGGGTGGTTCAACAGTTCGTATGTTCATTTATCAGCCATTAACAGCAGGATTGGTGCTGGGCTCGGTAAACGCGATTGATCCCACATTTACCTTTACAGTGTTTGAATTATTAAAATATAATATTCCTGTTTTGTTGTATTCGCTGCTGATGATTTTTATATTTTTGCGTATGGCGAAAACAAAGAATTCTTCGATTAACGGCAGCAAAGAATATTTCTGGAATGCATATTTAGAAAAAGGGGCTATGACGGCGGCAGAAAAGAAAGGTGCAGTCTTGTTAGCCATTTTGATGATTGGCATTTTGACCAATCCACTGCATGGGATTGATGGTATGGCGATTTTTGTGATTGTAGCTTGTTTGGCGTACTGTCCTGGAATTCACATCGGCACAAGTGCAGAAATTAAGGGATTGCCTATTGGAACCATCTTTTTTATCTCCGCCTGTATGGCTATTGGTTCCGGCTGTACGGCCACTGGCTTAACCGAACTCATTTCCAGTGTTTGTTCCCCCATTTTAGCGATGCTGGATACCAAAATTATTTTAATCGGGATTTTGCTATTCGGAATTGTTTTAAACTTTCTGATGACACCGATGGCAATGGTCGCAGTTTTTTCAGGTCCTATGGTTGCGTTGTGCGTGGGTGCCGGTATGAATCCTTTAGCGCCAGTGTTCACCTTTTTATTTTCTACCGATATGGTATTCTTGCCGTACGAGTATGTAACGTTCTTAATTTTCTTCTCTTTTGGAATGATGAGTACCTGGCAGTTTGTTAAATATCATTCTGTAAAAAATCTGTTATTCCTTGTTTTTTACGGAATCATTATTCTGCCATATTGGAGTCTATTAGGTTTGATTTAGTTCCTTAGCGAAAATATAAAAAATAAGCAGGCTCATATAGAGTCTTGCTTATTTTTTGCTGTATGCTGTTGAATTGTTTGCTGCAGTGCATCGATAAAAAGACGAATCAGTGGCGCTTTGGGATTATTTTTGTGATAAAAGGCAACAAATTTGCTGGTTGGACAATGGTTAACAGGAATATAAACAGTACCAGGTAACATCACTTGGTTGGATTCTCGCTCAATAACATGGGCGAAGTGTGTAAGGCCGATACAGTCTGTATTTAACACATAATTTTGCAGCAATTTATGACTGTTAGAGCGGAATACAATCTTTAAGGCGCCTCCGTAATCACGAAACAAAGCGTCGCTGACAGAAAAGTCATCTTGCTCATAGGACAAAATTGCCAAAGGACATTTTCGCAGCGTTTTTAAGGAAATAGATTGTTTTTGTGCCAGTGCATTATCTTTACGCATAAACGCGTAAAGGCGTTCTTGCCAGAGAAGTTCTGTGCTATAATCAGTATGGCTGTTTTTTTCATCGGAGACAACAAGAAAGCCCACATCGCTTTTTCCGTCAAGCACCTGATTCATGCCTAGCGTACTATTTGTTTCCATGATAACTAACTCAATGTTGGGAAATTTTTGTGCGAAATTAGAAACCAGAACGGGCATAATACCGATTCCAATAGTGGGAACAGTGGCAATATTCAGAGAGCCAGTAATATCATTTTTTGCCGATTGAAGATACTGTTTTTTTATCTCATTGCAGGATTCTAAATTATCTAAAATATTTTGTACTAAAGGAATCGTTTGTCGTGCATATTCGGTGAGCTGCATGCCAGAATGGGTGCGCACAAACAAAGGATATCCCAGCTCTTTTTCTAACGATGTAATGGCTGCGCCTAAAGCTGGTTGGGTGATGTAGAGATGATTGGCAGATGTGCGCAGGGAACCGGTTTTGGCCACATCCAGAAAAAATTTGAACCATTCAATACGCATAAGAACACTCCTGATTGATGAGTATTTTATTAATATTATAGCATTTATTTTCTGAGATAGATAAAAGAATTTCAGGAATCTTATCTAAAATCGATAGAATTTTTTATCTTGTATGGATGTAAACTTTGCACAACAAGACAAAATGAGAATCTATCTTAAATTTTTGCACCAACAAAGAAAAAATTCTTCAAGTATCTTGCAATCTGTCTTGGTATATGCTATCATAAAAACAGGTTCAAACCTCCCTGCTAGGTGCGTGTATGTCTGGTATGTTTTTGACCAACACCTTTTATATGGGAATCCGCACTCTGTTATTGGATTTGATGCCGCTTATGCTTAGGCGGAACGCTGAACATAACAGGAGGATACCCACCTGCACATGCAGGTTCAAAACGCTGGATATTACGGCTGTGTGGGGTTCTATGAAAAAAACGATTGGGCAACCAGTCGTTTTTTTTCTGCAAAAAAGGTTCTGTAAAGAAGGTATGAAATAAAAACGAATAAGCATCAATAAAAATACAAAGAGAAAAAAGGCAAAGGAATACCCGAGAAGAAAAAAGAATTTTTTCAGAAAAGTAACCAGGAATGCATTTGTATAGGAGAAAAGGAAGCACCGGCAACTTGAGCAGGAGAAAGCAGATCCAAAGAAGTATGCTGATGCAGGAAATTGTAGTGAAATAAGAAAACCGTAATCAAATTCAGAGACGAAGCGAAGGATTTAAGTCCTTTCTTGGTGCGGTACCAAGCTTTAAAAGTATGGTTGAAGGCCTCAATAACATTGTTAGAGATATCGTCAGAGAAGTTATCATATTGATGATGTGTGACAGAAGGATAAAGGGTAGCAATCGCCTGATTATAAGCGTCCCAGTGGTCGGTAACGATGCACAGAGGACGGTCGTGAGTCAGACATTTGGCTCGATGGAACAGAAGAAAAGCGCTGTTGCTGTCACGTTTGTCAGATAGGACGAAGCTGATGACAAATCTGGTCTCAGAGTCAATCAAAATCCAAAGATAGTGCTCAATGCCGTTGATTTTTATGAAAGTTTCATCGGCATGCCAGGTGTCAGAATTGAGGTCCAAAGCAGGGTAATAGAGCTTGGAAACGATTAGGAACCAGGGAGTAAAGGCTTTTGTCCAGTAATGGATGGCAACATGAGAGATGGAGAAGTTGAAGCAATGGAGCAAGAAGCGCTTGATGGCTCTGGTAGAGATATTGGCATCGTAATATAAAGACAAAGCGATAAAGATCAAAAAAGGCGGGGTACGAAAACCTGAAAAAGAAGTCACTCCATCCAAATTCTGAGGGAGCAAAAGTAAGCTTGGCGGAGGAATGGGAATTTTGAAAGAATGGTTACAGGTTTTAGAGCCGCACTTGAAATGAAGAT
>CABUKW010000144.1 GCA_902492275.1 uncultured Peptococcaceae bacterium | reverse complement strand
AAATTGGACGAGTAGACTGACAATAACGATTGTCGCGGGGATGTGTTTTGATGCAGGAATTATTACCGATATTGCTGCTGGCCGCTGTGCTTGGCGGCATTGTGCAGGGGGTCAGCGGTTTTGCTTTCAGTATTGTATTTATGGCAATTATGCAATCTGTTATGCCGTATACCGATTTATTATCGCTGGCGTCTGTTTTGTGCGTGGGTATGCTGGCGGTCAATGTCTTTCGTTATCGGAAGGATATTGTCTGGCGCTGGATTCCGCTGCCGCTGTTGATAAATTTTATCTTCAACATGGGTGCGCTGCGGTTTTTGCAATATACTGCGGCCTTTCCTTATTGGCACAAGCTGTTGGGCGTGGTGTTTATTGCGTTGGCCGTTTATTTATATCGCTGGCAGCAAAGAATTCAGATTCGGCCCACATTGGGCAACATGCTGATTTTTTGCGGCGCAGGCGGCATTATGGGCGGCTTGTTCGGCGTGGGCGGTCCGCCGGTGGTGCTGTACTTTTTGGCTATCGCAGACAGCAAGGAGCGCTATCTGAGTACCACTCAAATGTTTTTCTTTTTTAATATGCTTTATGATTTTACGGGCCGCTGTTTGAACGGAATGGTCACCGATACGGTTCTTCAATATGCAGCCGTCAGTATTGTTGCTGTATTATCAGGCTTATGGATTGGCAATAAAATTTTTCAGCGAATTGACGCGGAGCTGCTGAAAAAGATTGTATATGGGGTGATGTTTGTGGATGGGTGGTATATGCTTTTGTTGCGGTAAGATTTGTCTTTTTTCATGTTTGACGCTGTTGCTTTTGATTTTTTGGCTTGCGTACATAAAAAGCGTCCTGTGAGTTGTGGAAATGACAAGTCGCTTGGTCAGATGCAAAAAATCCTGTAGAACGTTTCTATATTTTTTTGGGGGAAGGTTTTCTGTGCGTTTGGTTGCCTGGTTTGTAGCTGACTGCGGTGTGGGAGATAAGCAAAGGGTAGAATAAGACGACTAACAAGCTAAATGCATTGCAAAATAAAGTCATTTTCCACAAGGGAGAATTCCCTGCTGTGTTGAAATAATAAAACAGAAAAAATAAAATTGAAAGAAAGAGGTTGCGTATAAATTATGGTAAAAATTGATATTATATCGGGATTTTTAGGCGCTGGGAAAACTACATTGATTAAAAAATTGCTGCAGGAAGCGCTGCAGGATTCTAAAGTGGTGCTGATTGAAAATGAATTCGGGGAAATTGGCATTGACGGTGGATTTTTGCAGGAATCGGGCGTGCAAATTCGGGAAATGAATTCGGGCTGTATTTGCTGCTCGCTGGTAGGCGATTTTAAAACATCGCTGCAGGAGGTGCTGGCTACTTATGAGCCGGAACGCATCATCATCGAGCCGTCCGGTGTGGGCAAACTGTCGGAAGTGGTACAGGCTGTTGAGGGCGCTGGCGAACATATCAGTATTTCCGCCAAAGTGACCGTGGTAGATGTAAACAAGTGCAAGATGTATCTGAAAAATTTTGGCGAGTTCTTTATCAATCAGGTAGAAGTGGCCGACACCATTCTTTTGAGCCGTACTGGCAGCGCCAGCGCGGAAAAGGTGCAGCAGGCGGTGGATTTGCTGCGGCAGCACAATGCCCATGCGGTGATTGTGACAACGCCGTGGGATCAGCTGGACGGCAAAGATTTATTAGCGGAAATGGAGCAGCGGGCCGATTTGGCGGCCGAACTGCTGGCCGAAGTGCAGCACCATCACCATGAACACGACGAACATTGTGACTGTGATCATCACCATGAACACGATGAACATTGTGACCATGACCATCACCATGAACACGATGAACATTGTGACCATGACCATCACCATGAACACGACGAACACTGTGACCATGACCATCACCATGAACACGACGAACATTGTGACCACGACCATCAACATGAACATGACGAACATTGCGGCCATAACCATCACCACCATGAACATGATGAACACTGCAGCTGTGGCCATGACCACTATCATGAGCATGGCGAGCATTGCAGCTGCGGCCATGACCATCATGCCGATGAGGTCTTTGTCAGCTGGGGGATGGAAACACCGGCTGTATATGATGCCGACAAGCTGGAACAGAGTTTGAAGGCGCTGGAAGAACAGGCAACCTACGGCATGGTGCTGCGGGCCAAGGGAATGCTGCCGGTTCAGGACGGCACCTGGATTTATTTTGATTATGTGCCCGGCGAATGTGAAGTGCGGCAGGGCAAACCGGCTGTTACCGGAAAAATCTGCGTAATCGGTTCCGGTTTAAACCAGGATGCCTTGCAGCAGTTGTTCCAGGCTTAGGCGGTGGACACCATGACCATTCCTGTGTATTTTATCAACGGTTTTCTGGAAAGCGGGAAAACCGAGTTCATCAATTATACTATTGAAGAAGATTATTTTAAAATCGACGAGCTGACGTTAATCATTGCCTGTGAAGAGGGCGAAGTAGAATATGAAAAAGAAGCGCTGAAAAACGGCAACGCCGTATTGGAAGTGCTGGAAAATGAAACCGACTTTACCATCAAAAATCTGACCGCTTTGGAGAAAAAGTACAATCCGGAGCGCATTATTATCGAGTACAATGGCATGTGGAATCCCAAAGACATTTTGCTGCCCCGCAGTTGGCACATGGAAGAACAGATTACGCTCATTGACGCGACAACCTTTCCGGTGTATTACGCCAACATGAAGTCCCGCATTGCGGAGATGGTGCGCAATGCCGATGTGGTGGTGTTCAATCGCTGTGACGGCGTGGAGGATTTGCCCAGCTTCCGGCGCAGTATTCGGGCCATCAATCAATTCGGCGATATTGTTTTTGAAGATTCCTACGGAGAAATCGAAGATTTGGGCGAGGAAGACCTGCCTTATGATTTGGAAAGCGAGAAAATTGTGCTGGACGATAATCCCTATGCCATCTGGTATTTGGACGCCATGGAGAAGGCGGAGCGTTATGTAGGCAAAACCATAGAATTTACCGGCATGGCCATGCACGGCGAGGAATATCCGGCGGGCTGGTTTATTCCGGGCCGCATTGCTATGGTTTGCTGCGAGGAGGACGTAGCCTTTTTGGGCTATCCTTGCCGCTGGGACGGGGAAAGCACCATGCGTGACCAGCAATGGGTGCGTGTGACGGCTCGCTTTGCTCTGGAGGATTGGTTTGAATATGAGGGCCAGGGGCCTGTGCTGTATGCAGAGTCTATTGAGCGAGTAGAAGCGCCGGAGCAGTTGGTGATTAATGTCCGTTAGTCCGGATGGTTTTTCCATATAGCGGCGGATTGGCCGAAAACGATGGCGGCGAAGCATAAAGAAAACAATCAGGAGAAGGGGCTGTTTGCGATGGGCATGATCGAATCATTTTTGGAATACAATGAAAAATTTGTGGCGGAAAAACAGTATGAGAAATATCAGACCAGCAAGTATCCGGACCGCAATGTGGCCATTGTGGCCTGTATGGATACGCGGCTGACAGAGCTGCTGCCCGCGGCTTTGGGCATTAAAAACGGCGATGTCAAGCTGATCAAAAATGCCGGCGGTGTGGTGATGGCTCCCTTTGGCAGCGTGATGCGCAGCTTACTGGTAGCGGTGTATGAGCTGGGCGTTACAGAGATTATGATTATCGGCCATTACGATTGCGGCGTACAGCACATGGACGGCGATTTGATGCTGGAGCATATGCGGCAGAGAGGCATTCGTCAGGAGAGCATTGATTTTCTGGATTACTGCGGATTTAGCGTGAAAAAATGGCTGACCGGTTTTTCTTGCGTGCAGGAGGCTGTGCGGGAAAGCGTAGAATTGGTGAAGGACCATCCGCTGATTCCGAAGGATATTGTGGTTGCCGGTTATATTATGGATCCGGTTACCGGTAAGGTAGAGCCGGTGCAGATGGAAGCTGACAGCGCTAAGCGATAAATTTTTCTTGCATTCCTTCGTTCACTTTGCTATAATATTTGCCATGAAATATTGCACTGCGTGGAAGAGGAGCCGTCATGGATAGCCGATGACAGAGAACAGGGCCCTGGCTGTAAGTCCTGTATTGGGAAAAATGAACGGGTTCGCCTCGGAGCATTCTGGCTGAACAGGTTTTGCTTGGCAGAACAGTAAGCGGAACGTAGCACCGGCGTTAACGGTTTGAGTGGGCTGTGTGTTTTGTGAGAAGCAATGCTTGCAGAAACAGACAGTCAAGTAGGGTGGTACCGCGAAATCAGACCTTCGTCCCTTTGTGACGAGGGTCTTTTCTTTTTATCTGCACGCTGTACGGGCGTGCTATTTTGAAGGAGGTTACAGTTGTGCGTGACGAGTTGAAAAAAATTAAAGAGGCCGCCATACAGGCGTTGGAAGAAGCAAAGAGTATGGACTACCTCAATGAGCAGAAGGTGCGGTTCTTAGGGAAAAAAGGGGAGCTGACCACCATTCTGAAGGGGATGGGCAAGCTGAGCGCCGAGGAACGTCCCATTGTAGGTCAGTTGGCCAATGAGGTGCGGGATGAAATCAATCAGGTGCTGGAACGGAAAATGGCGGAACTGAAGGCTGCTGTGCAGGAAGCCAAGCTGGCTTCGGAAACGTTGGATGTCACCTTGCCGGGCCGTGCGTTAAACCATGGCAGCAAGCACCCCATTACCATGGTTATCGAAGAAGCAAAACAGATTTTCATGGGCTTAGGCTTTGAAGTGGCGGAAGGCCCGGAAATTGAAAGCGATTATTATAATTTTGAAGCGCTGAATTTACCCAAGGATCATCCGGCCCGCGATATGCAGGATACCTTTTATATCAATCCGGAAATTGTACTGCGCACCCAAACATCGGGCGTGCAGGTACACACCATGGAGGCTAAGCAAGGCGAGCTGCCCATTAAGGTAATCTGCCCCGGCAAGGTATACCGCAAAGATGATGACGCAACCCATTCGCCCATGTTCCATCAGATTGAAGGGCTGCTGGTAGATAAAAATATTCGCATGAGCGATTTGAACGGTATGTTGTTGTCGTTCTGTCAGGAAATGTTCGGCAAGGATACGCAAATCCGTCTGCGGCCCAGCTATTTCCCATTTACCGAGCCCAGCGTAGAAGTGGATATTTCCTGCTGCATGTGTCATGGAACAGGCTGCCGCATGTGCTCTAACACTGGCTGGCTGGAAATTCTGGGCGCTGGTATGGTACATCCCAATGTCCTGCGGGCCGGCGGCTACGACCCAACCCAGGTCAGCGGTTTTGCCTTCGGCTTAGGGGTGGAACGAATTGCCATGCTCAAATATGGCATTAACGATTTGCGCTTGATGTATGAAAACGATTTGCGTTTCCTGAATCAATTTTAAGAGGAGGTTAAACCGATGCAGGTTTCTTATAACTGGTTGAAAGAATATGTAGACATTGATTTATCTGCCGACGCGCTGGCAGAAGTGATGACAAGAGCCGGCGTAGCTGTGGAACATGTCATTCCTACTAATAAAGGCGTGGACGGCGTGATTGCTGCGCTGGTGGTAGATAAAACGCCGGTGCCCGATACCCATTTGAATTTGTGTCATGTTACCACAGACGGTGAAAATAACATTCAGGTGGTCTGCGGCGCGCCGAACGTGGCGGCAGGTCAGAAGGTGCCCTTTGCTACAGTAGGCGCCCATCTGCCCGGTGATGTAAAAATTAAAAAGGCCAAGCTGCGCGGGATTGAGTCCAACGGGATGATTTGCTCCGCCAAAGAATTGGGCATCGAACCGGATCAAATTCCGCCGGAACAAAAAGAAGGCATTTTGGTATTGCCGGAGGATACGGTGCTGGGAACGCCGATTACAGAAATTTTAGGCTTAGACGATTATATTCTGGAGTTGGACTTAACGCCAAACCGTTCCGATTGCCTGAGCGTGTTGAATATTGCCCAGGAAATCGGCGCTCTGCTGGGCAAAGCGGTCCATCTGCCGCAGCCAACCTTCACAGCCGATAACGACGACGTTAATACCATGATGACGGCGGAAATTACCGCGCCGGAGCTGTGCCATCGTTATGCCGGCAAAATGATTCGCGGCGTAAAAATTCAGCCTTCTCCGTTTTGGATGCAGCATCGTTTGCAGTGTGCCGGTATGCGCCCGATCAACAACATCGTAGACGTAACCAACTATGTCATGATGGAATATGGGCAGCCCTTGCATGCCTTTGATTATCACGAGCTGGCCGGTCATAAAATTGTGGTGCGCAAAGCGGCTGCCGATGAAAAAATTGTAACCTTAGACAGCCAAACCCGTCAGCTCAATGACGAAATGCTGCTGATTTGCGACAGCGCCAGAGCCGTTGCCGTTGCTGGCGTGATGGGCGGCGAAAATACAGAAGTAACCGACCAGACCACCGATGTCTTTATTGAAGCGGCTTACTTCCAGCCAACTTCCGTGCGCCGGACGTCGACCAAATTGGGCTTGCGCTCCGAAGCGTCTATCCGTTTTGAAAAAGGTATCAACATGGAAACTGTGCTGACCGCTGCCGAACGGGCCGCCCAGTTGATGCAGCTTACCGGCGGCGGTGTGGTAGTAGGCGGCGCTATCGACAATTATCCCACCAAGCATGAACCGGTGACCATCGAATTGCGGCTGGAAAAGGTCAACGCGCTGTTGGGTACCGATATTTCCGACGAAAAAATCAAGGAAATTTTAGAAAGCCTCAATTTCCATATCATCCAGGATACCGGCGCTGCCATTACGGTAGAAGTGCCGGGGTATCGTCCAGACTGCTCTATTCCAGAAGATTTGGTGGAAGAAGTGGCCCGTATCTATGGTTATGACGCCATTCCGCAGACCTTGCCCTATGGCGCTTCCAGCCGCGGCTGCCTGACCGAAGCGCAGAAAATCCGCGACAGGTTAATCGACACGCTGGCTGGTTTGGGCTTGCATGAAGTGATGAACTACAGCTTTATCAATAAAAACAACGATGAAAAATTGAGATATCCTGCCGGTGATGTGCGCCGCAACAGTATTCCCATTTTAAATCCGCTGTCGGAAGAACAGGGCCATATGCGCACCAGCATTGTGCCGGGACTGCTGAACACCATTTTGTTCAATCATAACCGCCGCAATGAAAATGTAGCCATCTTTGAACTGGGAAAAATTTTCTTGCTGGAAGGCGAATTGAAGCCGGATACCTTGGCCAATGAAAAATGGACCTTGGGGATTGCGCTCAAAGGGAAAACACCGCAAACCTGGCGGCAAAGCGGCGTGGAATATGATTTCTATTATTTAAAAGGGATTGTAGAAGAACTGCTGGCCGGTTTGAAGATTGCCGATGTACAATTTGTG
>CABUKW010000143.1 GCA_902492275.1 uncultured Peptococcaceae bacterium | reverse complement strand
CCGTCGCCGGTTACTGCGATGACCAGATTATCGGGGCAGGCAATCTGCGCGCCCACTGCCGCCGGAATTCCATAACCCATAGTGCCTAAACCGCCGGAGCTGATAAATTTACGCGGTGTGGTAAAATGATAGCTGTTAGCTGTCCATACCTGATGTTGACCCACATCGGTAGTAATGATGGTTTTTTCCTTATCCACCAATGTTTCCACCAACTGCATGGTCCATGGCACATTAATACCGTCCGACATAGGCAACGGAATAGGCGGATACAACGATTGGCACACAACCAAATCGCTTTGTTTTTCCAGTTGCGTGTTCAAGTCCACCAACACCGAACGCAGATCACCGACGATCGGAATGTTAATTTCCACGTTTTTGCCGATTTCCGCCGGATCTACATCCACATGAATGATTTCCGCATTAGGTGCAAAACTTTCGGCAGTGCTGATAACACGGTCGTCAAATCGCATTCCCAAAGCCAACAAGCAATCGCAATCCTGCACAGCCATATTGGCCCCTTCATTGCCGTAGGTACCCAGCATGCCCAAAAACCGCGGCTCATCAGCCGGATAACCGGATAAACCCATCATAGTGGCTACTACTGTGGCGTTTTTCATCTGCGCCAGCTTCATCACCTCTGCGGTCGAATTGCTGGCTACCACGCCGCCACCCACACAGATGACCATTTTGCGGGAAGCCTTGATAGCTTTCACCGCCCGTTTAATCATCCCCATATGGCCCGAAACAGTAGGCTTATAGCTGCGAATATCCACTTCTTTTACCGGCACATATTCTATCACCGATTGGGAAATATCTCTGGGGATATCAATCAATACAGGACCTGGACGGCCTGTGCTGGCAATGTAGAAAGCCTCGGCAATAATGCGCGGCAAATCCTCTACACGTTGTACCAAATAGTTATGCTTGGTAATAGGCGAGGTAATCCCGGTGATGTCGATTTCCTGAAAGGCATCGGTACCAATCATAGAACGGGAAACCTGGCCTGTAAATGCTACGATTGGAACAGAATCCATATAGGCTGTAGCAATCCCTGTAACCAAATTGGTTGCACCAGGGCCGGAAGTCGCCAGACATACCCCTACCTTACCAGTCGCACGGGCATAGCCGCTGGCTGCATGGGCACCACCCTGCTCGTTCCGCACCAGCACGTGATGAATCTTGCTGTTCTTTAATGCGTCATAAATTTCTAACACTGCTCCGCCCGGATAGCCGAAGATGGTATCGACCCCCTGCGCTTCCAGGGCACTTATTAAAATCTGCGCTCCGTTTTGCTGCATGTAGTTCACCCCTAAATTATTTCTGTAACCAAGGCATTTTATCTCTTAATTCTTTCCCTACCTTTTCAATCTGATGATCGGCTACAATAGCGCGCATCCGGTTAAAGGATGGACGTCCAGCCTGGTTTTCCAAAATCCAGTTTTTCGCAAATACGCCGGTCTGGATATCGGTTAAGATGCGTTTCATTTCTTTCTTGGTTTCTTCTGTTACAACACGAGGACCGCTTACGTAATCGCCGTATTCGGCTGTATCACTTACGGAGTAATGCATGTATTCCAGACCGCCTACATACATCAAATCTACAATCAATTTTAATTCATGGAAGCATTCAAAATAAGCGCTTTCCGGCTGATAGCCCGCTTCTACCAAGGTTTCAAAGCCAGCCTGTACCAGCGCGCTAATCCCGCCGCACAGGATTGCCTGTTCCCCGAACAGATCGGTTTCGGTTTCTTCTTTAAAGGTGGTTTGCAGTACGCCTGCTTTTGTGCAGCCTACCGCTCTGGCAAAAGCCAACGCAATATTTTTGCAGTTGCCGGTAGCGTCCTGTTCCACTGCTACTAAACCTGGTACGCCAGTCCCCTGCTGTACTGCTTTCCGGAAGCTGTGACCTGGAGATTTTGGTGCTACCATGAATACATCCACATCGGCTGGAGGTACAATCTGTTTGAAGTGAATATTAAAGCCGTGAGAGAAGCTCAATGCTTTGCCTGCGCTCATATGAGGCGCGATTTCATTACGGTATACTTCCGCCTGTTTTTCATCTGGGATTAAAACATGGATGATATCTGCCTTTTCAGCCGCTTCTGCCACAGTCATAACCTGCAAGCCGTCTTCTTCTACTTTAGCCCAAGTCTTGCTGCCTTTGCGCAGACCAACGATTACCTGCATCCCAGCATCACGCAGGTTCTGCGCCTGCGCATGACCCTGGCTGCCGTAGCCGATAACTGCGATTGTTTTCCCGTTTAAATATTCTAAATTTGCATCCTGATCATAATACATAACTGCCATTTTTCCGTTCCTCCCAAAATTTTAAAAATAAAAATTTATGTGTAAACAAAATTGCTTTTGTTTCCGCCCAATCTCCTGTCCTTTGACACCCGATGCCGCATTCTGCGCGCCTTTATTATCATCCCGAGCGTCCTCGCTGTCATCCTGAGCAAAGCGAAGGATCTTCCCTCGGTGTTCGGCTTTGGAATACCCTTCGACACACGCTCAGGGTGGCAAAACAACGACGTCAGACGCAAAAAGAACAAGTCCGACCACTACTTATCTTTGGGGCTGCGCACCATCGCCGATATCCCCGTCTTTACAATTTCCTGAATACCGAAGGGCTGCAGCGATTTCAAAATTGCGTCAATCTTAGATTCGTCGCCAGTGGCTTCAATAATCAAAGAGCGGCGGCCAATATCGATAATTCTGGCCCGGAAAATATCCATTAGCTGAATGATTTCCCCTCTGGTATCTCTGTCTGCCGCTACCCGCACCAGCAGCAGCTGACGGCATACAGTGTCGTCGTTGGTCAAATCGTTTACTTTGATAACGTCCACCAGTTTGTGCAGCTGTTTGGTCACCTGTTCAATCGTTTTTTCATCGCCGTCTACCACGATGGTCATACGGGAAATGGTCTTATCCTCCGTATCGCTTACCACCAGGCTGTCAATGTTGTATCCTCTTCTGGAGAACAGATTGGATACTTTGGCCAGTACGCCAGGATTATTCTCTACTAAAACTGCTACCTTATGCTTCATATCTCTACTCCCCCCACTACAATATCATCCAGCCCTTTGCCGGCCGGTACCATCGGATATACATCGGCGTTTGCATCAATCCGGAAGTCGATAAACCAGCCTTCCTTACTGGTTAATGCCGCCGCCAGTTTTTCATCACACTGCGCCAATGCATCAATGCGCATATAGTTCAAATCGTAAGCCTCTGCCAGCTTGCGCCAGTCGGGTGCGCTGTCCAGAATAGTTTCTGAATAGTTTTCATCGTAGAACATCTTCTGCCACTGATGCACCATACCCAAGAAGCCATTGTTCATCAAACAAATTTTGATAGGCAGCTTGAATTTTTTCATGATGGCCAGCTCCTGCATATTCATCTGGAAACTGCCGTCGCCAGTAATCAAAATCACGTTACGGTCTGGGAATCCAAACTGAGTACCAATGGCTGCAGGGAATCCGAAGCCCATGGTGCCTAAGCCGCCGGAAGTGATAAACTGTCTCGGCCCGGCCACATTTAAGAACAGTGCCGCCCACATCTGGTGTTGGCCAACGTCTGTCACTACAACGGTGTTTTCATCTACATACTTATCAATAAATGCAAAGGTTTCCTTCGGCGGCAGCACACTGCCCGCTGGCGATTGAATTTCATAACGGCTCTGCTGCACCTCATCCATCCAATCTTTGTGCTGACACTGCGGCAGCGCTTCCAGCAGCGCGTCTAAGAAATCGGCGCTGTCTGCCACCAAAGGATAGCCCACCGTTACCGTTTTACCAATTTCCGCCGCGTCAATATCTACATGCACAATCATCTTGGCATTAGGTGCAAAGCTGCTGACATTACTGGTTACGCGGTCGTCAAAGCGCATCCCCACCGCCACCAAACAGTCGCAGTGCTGAATAGTATAGTTGGCCTCCACGGTACCGTGCATCCCCGGCATACCCAAATCGTAAGCGTTGCCGGCTGGGAACACACCCCGCCCCATCAGCGTAGTGGATACGGGCATATCGGCCTTTTGCGCAATTTCATACAGCACGTCCCGATTTTTTAAGCGGTTGTTGACGCCGCCGCCCACAACCAACATCGGCTTTTCCGCCTTTTGAATAAATTGGGCTACCTTGTTGACCTGCTCTTTGTTCACTTGGCAGGGCTTATATTTCATCATAATGCGGTTGCGCACTGTGCCATTGTCATAAGGCACCTGCACATCCTGCACAAATACATCTTTAGGAATCTCAATCACCACTGGTCCCGGACGGCCTGTGCTGGCTACAAAGAACGCCTCAGCCACAATATCGGGCAGTTGCGCCGCATCGGTAACCGCATAGGTATGCTTACAAATTGGCTGACAAATGCCTGTCATGTGGGCCTCCTGGAACCCGTCCTTCCCTAATAGCTCTTTCACCACCTGGCCCATAATGCACACCATCGGAATGGAGTCCATATTGGCGGTGGCGATGCCAGTTACCAAATTGGTAGCCCCCGGCCCGGACGTTGCAAAACAAACGCCCACCTTGCCAGTTGCGCGGGCATAACCATCGGCTGCATGGGCAGCACCCTGTTCATGTCTGGTCAGAATATGCTTAATATTGGGAAAATGCTTCAGCCGGTCGTACAGTGGGATAACTACCCCGCCTGGCAGACCGAACACCACATCAACATCATGCGCTTCTAAACAATGCAGTAAGATATCTGCTCCTAACACGAAAAACAACACCTCCTGAAATATGCTCTGCAAAATCCGCCGTCAAACCTAAACTGTGCGCTCCTTCTTTCTCGCAGAGTCCATATTAAATTCAAAATAAAAAGTTTTTTCGCTACTGTATCATAACAGTTTTTTCTGTTATGATACAAGTCATTGCACTTAGTATACACTTCCCTTTTTTAAATTGCAACCATCCAAAGAAAAAAAATGATAAAAAAAGCTAATACCGCAGACTATCGCCCTGTTATGCCACCGGCCGACTGTATTTTTTCTGTCCGCATTGACGATATCGGCATCTTTGTTATACAATGCAGCTATTGGAATTTGCCAGCCTGCCAGAACGATTTCAGATTGGCTGCCGCAAACCCTGTTTGGTTCTTATCTTAATTTGGTTCTTATCTTTAGAAAGAAGGCTATTTTTTATGTATGCATTACTGCAAATTCTTTTCTCACTGGTCATCATGATTGTTCTGCTGCGCAAGCACATCCACATCAGCTACGCTGTGCTAGCCGCTACCGCTGTACTGTTTATGCTGTCAGGGGTGCACCTCAACCATCTAAGCCAGGCGCTATATAGCACCGTCGTAAGCTGGACCACCTGGAACATGGTGTTCACCCTCTATCTGGTTATGTGCCTGGAATATCTGCTGCGCACCAGCGGCATTCTCAAAAATTTTACTCAGGCCGCCGGCAGCCTGTTCCGCGACAATCGGGTGGTGCTGGCCTTTATGCCTGCTTTTCTGGGCTTTCTGCCCTCGTTGGGCGGCGCCATCTTCTCCGCGCCAATGGTAGAAGAAGCGGCCCAGGGCTATCGGCTTTCGCCGGAGCGCAAAACCGCCATCAACTACTGGTTTCGCCATGTGTGGGAATTCTGCAACCCTATCCTGCCGTCCATGCTGCTGGCCGCCTCTTTTACCGCCATCCCCATTGGCAAGATTATCGGCCACCAGTTTGTGCTGTCCTTTGCTGCAATCCTGATTGGCGTAGTCATTTTACTGCGGGGCAAGGAATTTGCTCCAAGCGGTCAGGCTGTAGGCAGCGCGCCTGCCGGCTCTAAAAGCCAACAAATAAAGGCTGTTGTGCTGGCAATCGGCCCAATCCTGCTCAATGTATTTCTGGTTACAGTCTGCAATCTCAACACCACCCTGTCCATGCTGCTCATTGTGCTGCTGCTGGCCCTTTTGCTGCGCTACCGGCCTAAGCAATACGGGCTGATGCTGCGCGACGCCCTGAACATGCCTATCATCAACAGCATTCTGGCCATTTTATTCTTTCAAGGAATGCTTTACGCCACCGGCACCATTGACGGTCTTATTGCATTTTTTCGGGCCTCCGGCATTTCTCCGGCAGCGGTGGTGTACCTGACCGCCTTCTTTATGGGGCTACTGACCGGCCTGCCCCAAGGCTTTGCCGCCATCGCCTTTCCGCTGGTTGTACCCATGCTGGGAGCAAGCAACTTGGACGGCCTAGCCCTCACCTATATTTGCGGCTTAACCGGCGTTATGCTCTCGCCAGCCCACCTTTGCCTGATTGTCACCATCGAATATTTTCATGCCAGCCTGTTTTCATCTCTAAAACCTATCGCCCTGGCACAATGTTTGTTGCTAGGTTTTACGTTTTTATGGATGACAGTTTTTTAATCTGTTTGCTATATATCGTTTCTATTTGCCTTTATAAACAGAAAGTTAGCTTAGAAAAAGATTTATTGTATTTATATAACCGTTATGCAAATAAACTTTTGCACATCTAATTATACTTGTTCATTCCACACACTTTTCTGGCAGGGTACAAATCGAAATTTTGACAAAAATCGCCCCATACAAAAAGGCCTGCCCGCAATTTGCGAACAGGCGCAAACAAGCTATGTCCACTCAGCTACTCAGCACAAATACATTGTCTGTGTCTGATTTTTTTCAGAAACCAACGTTATAGCCATAATATTAAGATAGGCCCGCACACTATATTGGCGGCGATTTACGACTAGATAGATTTTATCAAATTTCAGCATCATTGTTCTATTTTAATCGCATGTCTTTCCTGATCAGATTGCTGAAAACAGTCCTTTTAATTTTCCATAGTGAAGATTCTTCTTTTCTCGCAACTCTTTTTCATGTTACAGACCGGAATGATAACTCCGCACTTTTTTATATTTATATCTTCAACAGCCAAAGGGATTTCAATTTGATATTCAAAATCAGAAACTTCTTTCAGCAAGAAAAATATATAATGGTCTTCTTTGGTTTCTCGCTGTGGTATCGTAAAATGATTATCAGTTTCCTCTGTTAATATATTCTTGGGAACATTAATATTATAATATACCTCCATATCTCCGTTTTTGTTAGAAAACACTTCCTAATTCTCAGCAATTAGTGTAATATCGTATAAACGTTGCTCATCATTCTCTGAAAAAGTGATTGCTGTTACGGTCACTAGAAAAAATCTTCCTTCGCCCAACTCTTACCAACAATACAAGGATCTCCTATTTCATTTATAATAAATTCTTCATCGGGTGAACCAAAGAATAAAAATCCCATTGCATATACAAAAAGCGTTTTTCCAAACAATAGAAAAAGGCACTGAAATTGATATGCTCCCCTTTAGGTAGACAGTTGAAAAAATAAAACTG
>CABUKW010000142.1 GCA_902492275.1 uncultured Peptococcaceae bacterium | reverse complement strand
ACCGGCTGGCCAGCAATTCTCTACTGGAAAGTTTGGTTTTCGCCCAACGAGCCGCTTATGATATGGAAGCCCATCAGGCAGACGCCGCCCATTTCCAAGAAGCTGAAAAATTAGCTGCGCGAATTGATTTAGGCTGTTATCAAGATATCCGACAATTACAGCAAACTTACCGGCGACGAGTACAGGAAGCCATTCAAACCGAGAAAGGAATACATCAACATGCATGACCCTATTACACAACTTTTAAACCAGGACCCACTGATTCTACAGGCTTTGCGAGAAGATATTTCCAGCGAAGATGTAACCACCAATGCAATTTTGCCCACGGCCCGTCCGGGGCAAGCCGATTTAATCTGTAAACAGGATGGGGTCGTTGCCGGATTACCGGTCTTTGCCCGCACCTTTCATTTATTGGATACCAATACGAAAATCACGTTTTTCTGCCAAGACGGAGATTATGTCCAAAAAGGACAAAAGCTAGCACTTCTGGAGGGCGATATGCGCGTTTTGCTCACCGGCGAACGCACCGCGCTCAACTATTTACAGCGTATGAGCGGTATTGCCACCTATACCAGAAAAACAGCGGCCTTATTGGAAGGAACCAACGTGAAACTATTGGATACTCGCAAAACCACACCGAACATGCGTATTTTTGAAAAATATGCGGTGCGTGTCGGCGGCGGATATAATCATCGTTACAATTTGTCCGATGGGATTCTCATTAAGGATAACCATATCGGTGCCGCTGGCGGTGTGAAAGAAGCTATCACGTTAGCCAAACACTACGCACCTTTTGTGCGGAAAATTGAAGTGGAGGTAGAAACACTGGACATGGTCCAAGAAGCACTGGAAGCAGGCGCCGACATTATCATGCTGGATAACATGACTTTGGAACAGATGCAGCAGGCTGTACAACTCATTGCCGGTCGCGCACAGACGGAATGCTCTGGTAATGTGACCAAAGAAAATATTGCAGCTTTAGCCGCAGCCGGTGTAGATTACATTTCCAGCGGCGCGTTAACCCATTCCGCTCCCATTTTGGATTTATCCTTAAAAAATCTGCATGCACTATAAGCTGGCTTGCTCCAAACCTTGTTAATATGCTACAATAGAGTCAAAAGAACCTGTTAGCAAAGGAGCGAACCATTATGACAGCAGAAAACCGCCGTGAAACTATTATTGGTGCCTTGAAAACCGCGGGCGTTCCCGTATCTGGCACCGAATTAGCCCAGCGATGCCAGGTCAGCCGGCAAATTATTGTGCAGGATATTTCCTGGCTGCGAGCCGCGGGATACCAGATTTTATCTACCACCAAGGGCTATTTATTGCAAAACAGTCCCGCTCTCACCCGCACAGTCCGGGTGCAGCACACCGACGAGCAAATTGAAGATGAGCTGAACACCATTGTCGATTTAGGCGGCACTGTATTAGACGTATCGGTCCATCACAATATTTACGGTGATTTGAAAGCGCCGCTTTATGTATCGTCTCGCCATCAAGTGCAGGAATTTTTGCAATCCCTGCAAGACAGACAGGCTAATCCCTTAAAAAATCTCACCGCCGATATCCATTGTCACACAATTGAAGCCGATTCGGAACAGGTATTAAATCTTATCGAACAGGTGCTGCAAAAAAAAGGCTATTTACTGTAAGACCAATAATGCCATTGCATATCTTCCATACGCAGTTCCCTGCATAGAGGCCATCGTTGGCGTTCCATGCAACAGCAATTGCTTAAAAAATGTTGCAGACATAGATTGCTCACATATAAAAGGAGCCTGCCATTCCTCTTATAAATGACAGGCTCTTTTTATATATATCAAGTTTAAACTATCACTGCTGCATCCGCGCTTCTTCTAAAGAAGCATCATAAAACCGATAACCGTTCTTTCCATTCTGTTTTACATAATATAAGGCCTTATCCGCTTTTTGATATAACTCTACAAAACTGTTGCCTTGTTGCGGTGCCATTGCAATCCCAATTGATGCCGAAGTTGTCATATACCCCTGCGGCTCCAGTAAGGTTTCCCATAAGGTCTTGATATATAACTCTGCTTTGCGCTGCACCACTGCAGCATCGTTCAAGTCTTTTAAAAATACAGCAAACTCATCGCCGCCAAAACGGCACACAATATCCTCTTCCCGGCTCAGATGCTGCAAAATAGCGCCAAACTGGATTAAAAGCCGATCGCCGGCCAAATGCCCATAGGTATCATTGACCGCCTTAAAATCATCTAAGTCCAGCATCATGAAAGTCCCCACATGACGGCGAGTACGCAAAAAGGAATTCACTTGGCTTTCCACATAACCCCGATTCCACAATCCGGTTAGAGCATCTTTATGGGAAATATCCTTAATTTCTTCCGTATATTCCATAAACAACCGCTGCAAAAGCGCATTGCTTTCCTCTGCCAATGAAGAAATGGTAAAATCCTCCATTCGTTTAGATTTCTGCGGTTCGTAATTTTCCTCCATGAGCTCTAGTACAATATCCACTAATTGAGAATCAAACTGGACGCCCCGTCCCTTTTCCAGCTCCTGTCGGATTTCCTCCTTGCTCAAACGGCTGCGGTAGGACCTGTCGGTATTCATGGCATCATAGGCATCTGCAATATTAATAATCCGCGCATCAAAGGGAATTTCTTCTCCTCTGAGACCAGCCGAATAGCCGCTACCGTCTATCCACTCATGATGATAGCCTGCCACCAGAGAAGCATGGGGAATACGGGTCAAATCCTCCAGCAAATTTTTCCCTACAATCGTATGTTGCTTTACCAAAGAATACTCCGAATCTGTCAATTGGCCAGCCTTTGTGAACACTGTGTCTGGAATGCCGATTTTTCCAATATCATGCAGCATCCCCATACAGTAAAGATCCTTAATTTCTTTTTCCGATTTGTGCAGCTTTTCTGCAATCGCGCAAGCATACTCCGCTACCCGCATAGAATGCCCCTTTAGATAGCGATCCTTGGAATCCACCAGATTGGCAATGGCCGATAGTGTTTGCATAGAAAGCCGTTCAATTTCATTTTCTTTATTTACAACCTCCTGCCGTAATGCCCGATATTGCCGGTAAGTATCTACAGCCCGCATCAAACGCCATAACAAAACATCATCATCAAACGGCGCCGCCACATAATCAATAGCACCGCCTTTCAAGGCCATCGCTTCCAGAGAAGCATCTCCGGCAAAATCTAAAATACATACAGGAATTTCTCCGCTAATTGTCCATTCCTTTAATTTTGTCAGTAAATCAATCGCTGTTTGCTCTGTCTGACCCGCGCACAATAAAATCAAATCCGGCATCAATTCCAGCACTTTTTCCTCTGTCAGTACTTGTTCTTCTATAGATACAAAGTGAAATTGCTCTAACAAATTCGCGCCAAATGATGTTCCTTGTCCAACCAGCAAAATAACGCCTTTATTCTCCATAGGCCCTCCTCTCAGCCTTCCAGCCAGAATGCCTCTGTAGTCAGCTACCTTTTCAAAAAATATTTGAAAAAACCTCAGAGAAAAATAACTTCCACTCTATTATAAAGAATTTTTTTCCATTTGGCAAGTATCTTCTGTATGTTCTCCATAGCTGCAGCATAAAAAGTTTCAACATTTACTTTCAACATTTACCTTAATACAACTGCCCTAACTGCGACAACCTAATAATATCACTACAAGAAAAAGAGAAGTTTTTACACTCTGGAAATCATCTTCCTGAGAAGATACAGAGGAGACGGAGTTTTCTGCTTTGGGACACAACATTTCAATGTAATAGCGTAAGACATGTAACACTTTTTCATGTTTTATATAACCCTATTGTTTGATCTAAAATACCCAGCATCAACCCTACATCGTTCTACGCCGCTTTGCGATTTTAAAAACGGCTGTTGTCTTTTACCATGGTAATAAGTTTTCGCTCACTCAATAAGCAATCTGGATACTGTGACCGTCTACGGCCACGCCATCGCCCCGCTTAAAAGAAAGCTTCTGCTCTGCAGCAAACCCGATTATCTCGCCGTTTTTTAAGGTTACGTCCGTTTCCAGCATATAATATGCCATATCAAACAAAAACGTCCGCACTTCCTCCAGTGTGTGCTGGCTGCCCAGCACCTCCAATTCATCCTTCCCAAAAGCGTCCATTCCGATGGTATAGCCGTTGCTGCCATACTCATTCTGGTATACGCCAAAATGAAGCCAATTTAACAGCGGCAGCTCGCCCTGTTCCATAGCTGCGGCTCCATTCCGATAAAATTCCGGTTCCAGCACTGTGCCTGAGGTATACACACCGATGGCATTTTCAGCCTCCAAACAGGAAGTAATCACTTTCACATAAGTTTTGCCTGCTTCCACCGGCGCCATGTCTCGAGGCAATACAGCAATCATCAAATGGGCCACATGCCGTTTGGTAACCGCCACTGCCTCTGGCCAAAAATAATTGCTGGCAGCGTAACGCTCGGCCTCGCCGTCAGGCACCGGAAACGGCTCAAAGCTGACGGCAACCATAGCGCCCGGTATATCAAATACCAGATTGCCCTCCTGCATTTCCGGCTCTGTCAGAACATCCACCGTTTCTTCTGCCAGCAATTGTTCCAGCCAGTCTCCCTCCTGACCGCCTTCAATGGTAATTTCTGCTTGCTCCGCCACTTCCGGCACCATGCTCCAACGTTGCTTTAACCGCGCAGCCAAACGATGTAGGTCATAGGTTGCCCTATCCAACAGAACAAATCCACAAAAGCTGCCAGTATAATTCCGCTGCTCTGCAGCACTATGTTCTTCCGTCAACACTGTCATTGGCTCACACTCTAATTCCATTTTATTAATACCCCCTCATTCCCCGATATGCGGGCCCTATTATTACACATGGTATCATACCGGAAATCGGATTGCAACCAAACAATTCTAATAACAGTACCACACCATTTACCTATTCTACTTCTACAAAAATAGACCTGTATCATACAATTCATTTCGTTTGTATGGTACAGGTCTCCCGAACTTCTCATATTGTACGATAGTTGCTTATTGATACAGCTGCTCGGCAATTTCCAGCAAAGCCTGTTGCTCTGCTGCTGTTACTGTCACATCCGCAGGCAGTATGATTAAATATTCCCCCTGCTGAACATAGCCACGGCCAGTCAGCTCCTGATAAAACCTGCCGTCAGCCATAGCCCGATTGCGATACAATTGCACCTTACGCTGCAGCACCGGCACATTATTTCGATAGCGTTTTGTCGTGCCGGCAATCCCGGCCTGATAGTTTTTCCCTTGATAACCAATATCCATTGCTTTTGTAGTGTTGTTCATCTGAACCTCAGATGCACCTAACGCGACAGCCGTATCATACAACGAGGTATAGATATTGCCCTGGCTATCAGCAGCAATGGACGATAACAGCGTATCGCCGCTAAGATACAGCCCAGTACGACCGTTATGATAATATACTGCGCTGCCTCGTTTAGCAAAAAAGCTTTCTTGCGCAATCTGTTGTATCCGTTGAGATTGATTGACCAAAGCCTGCGAAAAATCTCCCAGCGTAGAGAATTGCGCCAAAATATAACGGCACTGCGGCGCTAACAGCAACACACAGCTTTGATCCTTCCAAAGCAAATAGTTTTTTGTAGCCACCTGCTGATGATCACCGTTATACAAACGGGCTGTCAGTGTATATTGACCAGTAGCAATCTGGGAGAGATCTGCCTTTAAAACCTGGTTAAGACTACCCTGCACCAATAGCTGTTCGCCAATATAATAAGCCACACTGCCTTTCTGGTTCGGCGTACGCATATTCAGCTGCAATTGCCCCTGCTGCAGCTCAATTGATAACTGCTGGTTATTGTTGTTGCTGCGAGCCAAATAATATTGCCAGCTAGGATAGGTGACCTCCTCAGGCAGCAAAGAATCGGTATAAATACCATACGCACCAGCATTGATCGCTGTCACTGTTTGCTGCAGACTATTGACCGTATGCATATAAACGGCAATGCCATAGCTTTGCAAGGTTTTTGCCAATTCACCGGAAGCCAGCTCTACCGGCATGGTAACCGCATAAATTTGATGTTCTTGCACAAATTTGGCAATGCGAGCTCCATTACGTTCATTGGTCATTTTATACAAGGTCAAAATAATTTTATCATACCCTAAGGCTTTCACCGCATCGTATTCTTCGTACTGATAAATCTGCGGAATGACTTGCGCCACAATCTGAGGATAATTTTTTTGAATATAGGTCAAAATAGCAAGATTATCTTCTTTGGTATCAGTAATCTCGGACACCTGCGGATGCTGCTGCAAAATCTCAGCCAGCCTATCCATATCCAACGGCGTATATTTGTTCATCACCCGACACTGTTGATACTGCGCAAAAGAGACCGCTTTATTCTGCCCCAAACCTAAATAATAGCTGGCAGAACTCTCCCAATCATGAATCATGGCAATCTGACCATCGGTCGTAAAGGCCATGTCCACTTCTATGTACTGAAATCCATTGGCAATGGTCTGCTCGAAAGCTTCCTGCGAATTGGTCACGGCATCGCCCTGAATGGCTCCGCAGCCATGGGCAATCGCCCTGGGATATTCTGCCGCCTGCGCCGGCTGACTCAGCAGCAGCCAACAAAGCCAACTAACCAGCAACCCTCCGATTAGCAAAAAAATAACTCTTTTCATCTGCAATTCCATGTTGTTCATTGTTTCTTCTGTCCTTCTCCCACTGATGATTTTTTGGTCTTTCGACTTTTGTATGTCTCAGTCTAACAGTTTCAGATATAGAAATCAACCCTTTGCAAAAAAGATTTTCCATGCTTTTTCCATACTAATTGAACGAAGCAATTAAGCAAAAATTTTTCTAAAAATTACAAAAGGCTTGCTGCAACACCCAGAAACCGCACAAGCACCTGTTTGAACCACTGTGCTTTTTTTCCGCCGTAAAATCCTGTGCATTATGGGTAAATCTTTGACGGTTCACTGGCTTGGCTTCTGGACAGATTATAAACGGGCACGACAAAGGAAGGTTGGAGCTGTCAGTGAGGTGACAGTTTTGAAAAAAAGATGGAAAACCGTGCTCTGTTCTCTCTTAATTGCCGGCGCAAGCTGTGGATTATATGCTGCGCAGCAAAAACCGGCAGATGAAGCCGCTGCCCTGTCCTTTCCCTATTCACCTGCATTATTAGAACAACTCAGTCCCAAACTCAGTATGCGGCTTTTAGAGCTGGTACCCAGCCAGGAAACCGATGCAGAACGCTATCCGGAAAAACTGCTTTATCCGGGCGGACAAGCCATCGGCATTTTATTGCGCACCGACGGGATTTTAGTGGTCGGACAATCCCCAATCACAGTCGACAATCAGCAGGTAAATCCTGCAGAAGAAGCCGGCATCCAAGCTGGCGATGTCATCACCCAGGTAAATGGCGCCGCCGTAACCCACGATGATCAATTGGCTTTACTGGTCAATCAGTTGGGAGAACGAAATCAGGCTGTTGTTCTGCAAATTGAACGGCAAAACCGGCAGCTAACCAAAGAAATCACTCCGGTTTACTGTACCGACACCCAAAG
>CABUKW010000141.1 GCA_902492275.1 uncultured Peptococcaceae bacterium | reverse complement strand
CACAAACCTTATCTTGTATTGACTGTGCGGCCAAAGCCTGTAAAAAAGGCGACGCAGAAAAATATCCCGCTTTCTGCCTGACCAAAAACATGAATCCCGATTTGCTGCAAGAAGCGCTGGATTGTTATAGCGAAGAAGAAAACAACCGCATTATGGTCAACGCCGCCAACGTCGAATCCGAATTTTACGGCAAAATGACCCGCGTAGAAGAAACCGTCGAATTTGCCAAACGTATCGGCGCCAAAAAAATCGGCATTGCCACCTGCTTGGGTTTATTAGAAGAAGCCAAAGTCTTTACCAAAATTTTGCGCAAAAACGGTTTCGAAGTGTTCGGTATCTGCTGTAAAGCCGGCGCTGTGCCCAAAACACAGATTGGCATCGAAGCCAAATGCGAAAACAGCGGCAAAACCATGTGCAATCCTATTTTACAGGCCAAAATGCTCAATCAGGAGCAGACAGACTTAAACATCGCTATCGGCCTTTGCGTAGGTCATGACAGCCTGTTTTACAAATATTCCGACGCGCTGGTGACCACGCTGGTGGCGAAAGACCGCGTTACCGGCCATAACCCATGCGCCGTGCTGTACAACATCAACTCCTACTATAAAAACCTGCTGGCTGATAAAGAAGAAAAATAAACTCATAAAAAAATCCAGAGAAGAATAGATGGATTCTATTCGTTCTCTGGATTTTTTATCTTGCAAAACTATGCCATACCCTGCACTCAAACTTTGTTACATGGCAAGTGTTCATTAAAAAACGGAATTCAATAAAATAAAATTGTTACTAAGAAGTACCCTACGATTATCATAACAATCGTACATATGAAAATAGAAATTGTCCCATAGAAATAAATATCTTTTGGTTTTATCCAATCTTTATTGCCAAAAAGGATCGCTGCAAAGGGCGAAGCTGCCGGCGTTACTAAGGCCATTTGTACACATAACATCAACAATATACACACGCCAGTTGGGTCAATCCCCATCTGCTCTGTAAAACTAACCACAACGGACATTAAAATAATCGCAATAACACCATTATTCGCTATATTTGTCAAAACAGCCGCAAGTATGAGCAACAGCGCCGTAAAGACTAACAGAGAATGCCCTGCTAAAATGGGGCTTAACACCGTTACTAAAAACGGCTTTACACCCGTGGCATCTGCAGTCAGCAATGAAGACATCGGGATGATAAATGCTGCTAAAAACATAGCATCCCACATAACTGCATTAGAAGCTATCTTGCCAAAATCCAGTAATGGCTCCCCGTCCACCCGAATAATACAGACGATAATCGCAATCACTGCAAAACGGCCAGTCATACCGAGTCCCACTAAAATTTGTGTAATCATCCAACTACTTGGCAGAATACTTGGCGCCATCATAATCGCCAAAACAGCTAACAGCATTACCAAGGATATTTTTTGTTTTTTATTTAAAGTCAAACTATTTTTGTCAAAAAATGTCCCATTATTGATATCGAAGTTTTTCAACGCGCTCACATCAACTCTGAATACAAATCTGCAGATTAATACATAAGTCAAAATTACTAAAATACTGGTTGGTATCACCAGACACTCATATTTCAAAAAATCAATTTCCATCCCTGTTAAGGTATTAAAGGTCTGTACAAGTACAATCGCATTTCCTTTAAACGGCATAATAACCAACGCCAAACAAGCGGCAAACATCGTCCCAATAATCATCAATGTAGAAAATTTATCATAAGGCTTGTAACCTGTCGCTTGAAAGACACCATAAAAAATAGACCAAAACATCATAGCAGCCAAAAATGGACCACCTGCAAAGCCGGAAACAATATACGTACATAAGAGTATCATAAAAATAAACAGCCATGGTTTTCCTTTCAGAAATCTGACACTCAAAACCTTATTGGCAATCCAGCTTGCCACACCATTTCCTTCTATCAATTTCATAACTGTGAACATCAGAATCATAAATGGAAATACATCTGTACCAAATCCAATTGCAAGCAACTGCGTCATCGATGTCAATTCTGTGAAACTTAATGCAATAAGCCCTAATAGACTGGGCCAAATCATACCAACTGTACTCCAACCCCAAATAACACCAATAAAAATTCCTACCAGCTGCATCCCGACCGGCGTAAGTGGTTCAAGCGCGGGTAACTGTCCAAAGCCAAATACAAATAAAAAAACAATCACACTATGCATATACCAACTTATATTTTTTTGGTTTCCTGAAGCTTTTTCAGACATCACACACTCCCCCTAACACATACTTTGCACACACTCTCTCAAATTTCTCATAACTTCAGCAACGAATTGCTGAAGTTATGAGATACTGTTCTTACAATCCTTCGTCTGTTTATTTTGCTAAAATTTGATAAATTGGAGCACCTTCGCACTGTTCTGGCATACGGACGCCGGCCAGCACTGCAACCGTTGGTGCCAAATCTACCAGCCGAATCACTCGTTCCGTGGTATAATGTTCTTTTAACCCCTTCCCTGCAGCTACAAAAATTGGCGCTACAGATGTATTGGCATAACCGTATGTGGTTGTCAGGCAATCGCCGTGGTCCATGGTATAGCCTTCTGCAGTAAAGTAAATAATGTCACCGCATTCTGGCCCGCTCAGACCCAAAATTGCCGCATCCTTATTTCGCAGCGCCAAAGCAATAATTCTCTTGCCTGTTCCCGGATCTCTGTAGCCATACAGCGCAGTCATGATTTCTTCTTCTAAATCATATTGATCTTCCGGATCCACAATCCCATATTCCTGTCTGCCTTTTAAGTTTATATAAATGTGATTTGCGCGTACTGCCACAGCTCTTGTTTTAGACCAGTTAATATCATGGGTGTCATGTCCTTTTTCATCCTTTTCCATAACGGTGTAACCTAGGGCGCGCATAACAGGCACATTTACGCCTGTAGGATCTCCTAACAGATAATGGTTATATTCCGGACAAACCTGACCATGGTCAGAAATAATAAAAATTGTCCAGTCTTCATCCAGTAACGGCAGAAATTCGCCAATGTAGGCATCTGTCTGCAAATATACATTTTCAAATAATTCCTGATATTCTTCTTCTGTCAATTTAGCCGTTGGCAAACCTTTGTCTTTCAAATATTTGACAATCATATGTCCCTGTAAATCAATATTGTGGAAATGGGAGAAAATGATTTCAATGCCTTCATGCTTAATCAAATATTTCAAAGTATCTGCCGTCCATTTCGCATCGGCACTCCAGTTGGCCCCTGTACAGTCGTTGATCAACACCTTATCAGAACCGCCTAAAAAGGAAAACGGCTGCGGATACCCTACATGCTCTTTAATATCGTTAAAAATTCGTTTTGGGTGGAACATACTGTCGTTGTTGATGTCCAATGCCGGCGATACCCATAATTTTAGATTACTGCCGTCTGGACTTACTTCTAACAGACGCATATTTCGATTTGCTGTATATTTTGTTTCTTCCTTGATTGCTTCATCAAGCACATCCTGCACAAACACATTCAATGGCAACTCTACATAAGGCGCTTCAGCTTTCTTATTTTTGTACAGAGCCGCATGGTCATAAATGCCGTTCTCATTTTTCAAAATCAACCCTACACGACGAACTGTCCCATGAGAAAACAGCACTGTAAATTCCTTTGCATCAGCTGGTGCATTTGCCCATCCCTTTGCTTCTTTAATTGGAGAAACGACTACATCAAATGGCATTACAGATACAACGCCTTCGCCTTCCTCCATCGTCAGCAAAACTTTTTTACGCGTACCCAGATTTCTATCCATTGTCATTTTAGGTTTTAAGTCCGTTACCACACAAGGAATATTGCTGTCATTAGCTGACATCGGCTGATAAGATGCTGCCTCTATTTTTTCATTAGCCAGCAGCACAAATTCTGAATCTACTGTTGCCACCGAATTTACAATACCTGGCTGTGTGCCGTCTACAACATATAAGTTCGGATTATCAGAACTTGGTGGCCAAGAACCGCCGGGCCAATGCCAAACCAAAGTTTTTTTGCCAGCTTCCGCAGTCACATTCCAAATCTGTTCTGCATGACAATCCAAAGAACTGAAATTGTAGCCAATTTCGTCTAAATGCGTTCCATTTTGTCTGTTAAAGCAGGTTATCCCATGCGTCATAGGATAAGCACCTGTTGCCAAACTTGCCCACATTGGAGGAGTCAGCGTAGGATGGGCGCCCATCATTGCCAAATCCTCTCTTTGCGCCCCTTTTTCTACAAATTTCTGTAGATTAGGCATTTTCCCTTCCGCTAAAAGTTTCTTTGAATACCTTGGATCCATACCATCAATACCTAAAACCAAAATTTTTTCTGCCTTTGCCATACAAACAACCTCCTTAATTGATAGAACTTGATCAATAAATTTATTACATATTTATCATACAACCGGATTAATAAATAAAAAATCATAATATATTTTAATATAATAATTTATATGCAAATAATATTTGCAGTAAAAAATCTTGTTTTTTGCGTTTAAAATACAATGTGCAGCCTTTCGTTAATCTTTTTAAAGCTTTGTAAAAAGACTTCAGTTATCAAATTTTTTTTGCAGTTATTCAATAATTTATCAGTCATTTTTATTTTAAATATGGTACAATATAAACAATTATGAATTATTAAGGAGGCATCTTATGCGGTTTGAACAACTGGAATATCTCATCGAGATTAATAAACAAGGCTCCATCAGTTCTGCTGCCAGAAAACTGCATTTATCACATCAGGCGCTAAGTATCGCCATTAAAAATTTAGAAGAAGAACTCGGCGTTCTGCTTTTAACTCGTTCTGTAAAAGGTACTTCTTTGACAGATGAAGGAAAACAAATTCTTGCAGCTTTCCAAGAATTTTTGCATAAGCTTGATACCGTTACGCAAAATTTTAAATCTGTAAACCTTCATGGTACGTTAACAATTGGCGGAACGAACTTAGCTCTGGAATATTTTTTGCCAAAAACAATCAGCATGTATTATATGAAATATCCACATGTAACAATCCAGTCTTTGAAATTGTTGCCAGTGGATACGTTGGAGTATTTTTTTGCCGATAACATAGATTTGGCCTTTTCCAGTTTGACTGCCAGCGAAAAAACAAAGCTCCTGGAAGAACACCCACTGCTTAACTTTCATACATGTATGACCTTTCAAATTGGCGTTCTTCTTCCTGAAACATCTCCATTAGCGCATAAAAAAAGCCTGACCCTGCGTGATCTAAAAAATAAAACCATATTGTACAACTGTACCGAATCTCTATCATCAGACCCTTCTAACGCCGACCTTTTTCAGTCACTTCCCTGTAAACAAAGAATTTATGAAACAAATAGAAATATCTACAGAGAATTATTAGTGAATAATGTCGGCATTGGCGTCACATCTGCCATCCAGGGAAAGTGTATGGAAACAATTCCAAAGGGAACCGTTTATCTGCCAATTCGAGATACCGAAACCCGTTATTTTGGTTATTATGTACACAAAGAAAAAGCTTTCTCGCCTTTAGCACAATCTTTTATTGAAATCTTCGACAATGCAAGCTTGTTACTATAAATCGCTGCTATAAAATAGCGCTTAAAAAGTATTAGCCCATGATCCTTCCAAAAAACAGAAAGGCCAGAACAATACTCATACAAAAGTATCATTCTAGCCTCTCTGTTCTTACACTATCTCATGCAGATACAATATGCCCCAGGTATAAAACCATTTATAAAACGTCTCGTTTAACTGATAATACGGAACATCGCTCATTTTTCAAATAAGAATCGCACAAAAAATTCACGCTTGTCTTTTTTCTCCGCCTTTGGCTTGCTGCTTCAGTACCAACAATGGATATAACAAAAACTCTAGTTTTTTCCCCATCAGGCGGAAAAACGGATTTTCCTGTTTCTCGCTTTCGGCTTGTAACTGTTTCAACAGCGTAACGGTCTGGGCGCCGGTCAAAACCCGCCGGTAACAATTTTTGTCCGTCTGCTTGTCCAGATATTGCACAGCGACGGCATTGTAGGTGCTGCAATCCACCAAAAAGGAAAAGATATAAGACTGGGCCTGAATTTGAAAGCCAATCTCCTGACGCATTTGCGGCATTTCTAATTGGGGCAGATGATACTGCCGAAGGATCTGCTGAAATTGGTCAGTTACATAAGGAATATTGACTTCTACTGGCATCCAGTCCACCTTTTGCGGAGGGAAATTTTCCACGTCATGTCCAATGGCTCCAACAAGCGTTGTCAAAAACTCCTGCCGCAATGCTGCCATCTGTTCGGCATAAGGCGTCAGCCAATCCAGATAATTCTGATAAAATTGCTTCAGCCTATCATCCTCCTGGATACATAACGCCAACTGCAAGCCAAAGCGATGCGTCAAATTGTCTATCAACTCAATTAAATTACAATAAAAACCTTCTCCGCCGCCGAAAGAAACCAGAAGCAAATTTCCCATACCGTTGTACTCCAACTTGAAACAACCGCCATTCTTCTGCTTCTTTTTTCGCCGGTTTACCGGTTGGCCCAAAACATAAAGACCATGTTCCATGCTCTCCACTGTAAAATCTTCATATTGCGCTAAAAATTCTGCCAAAGAATGTAATAATTCCACCACATCAAAAATCTTGCCAATACAGTCTGCCATAGCTTTGGCCTGTTTTTTGTCACGCCCCTCTCCATAGCAGCCACCGCTGCGCAATTCAGAACGGAACACCGCTCTCAGCACAGCGCCTTCCATTGTCACCAGCTTTTCCCCATCCATTCTGCTTCCTCCCATCCAGTCAGGTTCAATAGAACAACTCAATTTTTCATGCTAGCCAGATTTTCTCTACGCGACTCTTTAACCAATACATTTTGCAAAAATCATTTGGTTCTCTATCCTATTGTAAACCGTTTTTAACCGCTTCGCAACACAGAAAAAATTTCCAGTACCTCTCAGTTTGCTTATAGAAGCAGAAAAGCAGTCTAGATGGACGAAAAAATTCCCACAGGAAATAAACTCTGCATGAAGGAACTCTGGTGTTCTGATATACATCATAAATTCACCTTATTTTTGATTTATGAATAATATTGTCATATCAATTTCATCTTCAAATATTCGGCATAAAAAACGTATGTTAGTAACATTTTTTCGTTGTATTTTTTGTAATCTAAGGTTATACTATAATTGCATCTGTTTAGGAGGTGTATCATGTATCGTTTCGCAATAGAGGCTCTTTATAAATGGAAAGACAGCAAACACCGCAAACCATTGATTATTGAAGGGGCACGTCAAGTAGGAAAAACTTGGCTTATGAAGGAGTTTGGACGACAAGCTTATCAAAATACTGTTTATGTAAACTTCGATTCTAATTCCAGAATGGCAGAATTGGTTGCACTGGTCAACAAAAATTGGACACGAACGTTTAGTAAATAAAGCAATAAAATTGTAAAATTATACACGTCATAGAAACCCTGCGATAGCCACTCTAAAAATCATCAGACAGTCCAATATCGATGCTATAGACATAGGAACAACTCAAGGTGCATAGACCTCCCGATATTGTTTTGGAGTCAGATAATTCAATGCATAGGCTGGCCGCTGTTCATTAAAAAATGTGATATATTCATCAATCTCTGTTTCAACAGGCCTATCCCCTGTGACATGGAAATCCATGAATAATT
>CABUKW010000140.1 GCA_902492275.1 uncultured Peptococcaceae bacterium | reverse complement strand
AACAAAAGGGCGTTATCGCGCCTAGCGCTGCACCCAATACGCTGTTCAAGCCTTTACGCGGTGTTGTTAAAATTTTCTTAATCCGCTCTTGCGAAATATAAATCTGTAACAAAGCTACTACAAAACTAATCAGAATGAAAAGCTTGAAGAGCTCGCCAAACAACGTCAGAAAAGTTTTTCCCGCCTGCATCCATAATTCTATCGTAAACATTTGCAATCCTCGCTTCCTAATTTTAATATGTTTTTTCAACTTGTGTCTTTATTGAGAGCGACACCGCAAACGCAATCCACAAACGCACATTTCATTTTCTCCTTCATTAGTTCGATTTTTTTCGATATGTAAAGTTTTAAAAAAGCCATCCAAAAAAGATGGCCCTTTTTATTTTTCACAGGAACAACGTGTTCCTGCTGTTTTTTCAGTCAGCGCTTTCAACAAAACAATAGCCTGCTCGCTGCCCGTTTCACTAATTGAATAGTGGGTCCATTTGCCCTCTTTACGCCCTATTACAATTCCTGCATCACACAAAATCTTCATATGATGAGACAACGTAGACTGACTAATTTGCAAATCCTCCAACAATACACAAGCACATTTTTCACCGCCACGCAACATTTCTAAAATTTGCAAACGGTTCTCATCGCAAAAAGCTTTAAAGACCTTCGCGATCGCTGCATAGTCTCCCATAGTTTATGACCCCCCTCGCATTCATTTTTTTCGATATGTTTATGATATTCATTATATCGATTTTTGTCAATCTATTTTTTAATATTTTTTCACAAATGCCCTGTCCTTCGCAACAAAATTAAACAAAACCTTTTCTCCGCCTATCAACTTTATCAGCAACATAAGAAGCAGCAGCATAATACAGTATGCCTATAAATCGTAACACAATTTTCCTTGCACCTTTCTGGAAGAAAAAGTATAATAGAAGTATTCCCATTTTTGATTTTTAGCTGGAGGTATACTTCTATGAAATTCTATACTTACAAAACGAAAGACACCGGCAAAGAAGAATTAGCGATTGGTTATGCCAATGACGAAAATATCCTTTATCCGTTACATCAGTTTGATATGAACTTTACTGATATGACCGACCTCATCGCCCATATTACACCGGCTGAACTGCAAATTTTAAATTTAGCCAGCCAAAAAGAGGATCTTCGTTTCTTACATAAGGACGGCGTGATTGCGTGTGCGCCTATCCCCCATCCCCGTCAGGATGTCATTTGTTTGGGAATTAATTATATGGCCCATGCGGAAGAATCAGCTCGTTATAAAGAAGAAGCCTTCGGCGGAGAACGGCCTTATCCCATTTATTTTTCTAAACGAGTAAACGAAGCGGTAGCCGACGGCGGTATTGTCCCAGCTTATGAAAATCTGGTAGACAGCTTGGACTATGAAGTAGAATTGGCCGTCGTTATCGGCAAAGATGCGAAAAATGTCGCCAAAGAGAATGCTTACGACTATGTGTTCGGCTACACCATTTTAAACGACATCAGTGCCCGCAATTTGCAGACCCGCCATAAACAATGGTATTTCGGCAAGAGTTTGGACGGATTTACGCCGATTGGCCCTTGTATTGTCACCATAGATGAATTTCAAAATCCACCGGAACTAGCTATCAAAAGCTATGTCAATGGCGAATTGCGGCAAGATAGCAACACCAATTTACTGATTTTCGATATTGCTCATGTTATTTCTGAATTATCCCAGGGCATGACGCTGAAAGCCGGCACCATTATTGCCACTGGTACACCGGCTGGTGTTGGGATGGGCTTTGTGCCGCCCAATTTTCTCAAACCAGGCGATACTGTTGTCTGCGGAATCGAAAAAATTGGCCATCTGACCAGTCTGATAAAATAATCGCACTTACAAACCAAATAGGCGCTTCATTGCAAAATCATTAGCAATGAAGTGCCTATTGTTTTATATTGTTGCGTGTCTATCGTTCCGTACGAATCTTATCTACCTGCCATTTTTTCGTTGGCATCTTCCAAACTAGCATATCCATATTGACCAATCATATTCTGCAGATTAGCGATAGCCATATTGTAATGCTTTTCTAAGCAAGCCAGCGTATAAGCATGCAGTCGCATAATCGTTTCTGCCGAATAAGTTTTCAATTCACCGCGCAGATAAGTTTCAAAGGAAGTTTCATAAGCGGTATCCTCTTTGCTGGTTAAAGGACGGCCTTTTGCCCGCAAATTGGGATACTTTTCATCGGCTTCCTTCTGCCAATCCAAATTAATATCCACAATCTCATCAATTTTTACCCGTACTTCTGGCGATACCTCCGGCAAAAACTGTTTTATCTGCGCAAATTCTTCTGGATGGGTATTTTCCATCATATAAGCATATTTTTCCGTCAGCATATTACGACCTGTGTAAGCGGCACTGGTCAAATCATGCAGATAGCTCTGCAGCACATCCTCCGACCATGTTTTTAATTGACTGCTGCGCATAATCTCAAACTCCCGCGGATTATTCTGACAGCTAGCGCGCCCGCCAGCATTCTGAACATCATTAAACATGGCCCACTCCTGTGCTACAATTTGTGCGATTAAATCTTGATTCATTCTATCATACGCCTCCATCATCAATTCCTAAAATTTTTATCACATGTCATTTTCAATGATACGACTTTCCTCTCGAAAAGACAAGTCCACCAGCTTCATTTTTCAGACCAAGGATTGCTATCCCGCAATCCCGGATGAACGATACGCTTATGCACCTGCATCCCTTGTTCTACAAAAAACGGGTCATTGCTATCGCTTAACCCCTGCCGCTGTAATTCTGCTACCAGCGTTGCACAAATTTGCTGCATCAACTCAATCTTATGCACATAATAGTCTTCTTCCGCCGTGCCTGGTGCAGGAAAAGTGCTCAACTGCCGCAACAAATCGCCAATGGCTCGTCCCAATCTGGGAAGGCGCTGCACACCGTAAGCCATCCATTTATAAAAAGGCATATACTGATGATTCAACAGATACACTGCCGAAATCACTGCACTGATAAACTCGCCTTCCGCCAAAGTAGCGGCCACTTTATCGCCGCGAGCCATCAGTCGCGGATAATTGTATTGCCCCGCTTGGGCAATGGTCATACAACGGACAGCCAATTTTTTCTTGCGAATATCCTCTGGGTAACCCTGTTGCAGATCCTGCCGGATAGCAGTGAATTTCCCCAACGGGTCGGCAAAAACTTGTCCATTGGTAGCCACTGCCAGATGATGCTCTGGAATGTTGAGCCATTGTCCAATCGTCATCGGAACGCCATCTACCGCCAAATATTTGCGATACCAAGCCCCTATCTCCAATACACCATTGCGGCCTGGTATCCAGCTGACCGGATAACCGCGAAATCCCCGCGGCAATTCCAACAAAGCCTGCTGTACAGCAGCACCGTAAGTCTCATAATCGTTCAGCGTGAGCCAAATACACACCTCCGCACCCCAATCGTGGTCTCGGGATAAATCGTCATCATAGCCAAAGCATTGCGAGCCTTCACCTACCAAGCCAGTTGCCATACGGGGCAATAAATCTGGAAATTTTTGTTCCAGCATGGGCCTTACCTGTTCTTCATAAAATAACTTGGATAACTCCATCCCCTTCATCCGCTATACCCCTTTCCGCTCTGCTGCTTTCTGGTTGGCAATTTCATAATTCCGCAAAGAAATCTCATAATTGCGGCTTTCGGTGCCAAACTGTGTTTTGCAAATTTCCAAAGCACCTTGATAGTAAAGCTTTGCCTTTTCATACTCTTGGGTAGCCATGTAATAAGACGCCAGATTATTCAAGCCATAAGCATATAGTGAGTGACTGCGGCCCAGTTGTTCCTCATAAATGCGCAGCGCCCGTTCCAATAATGCTGCTACACCGTTCAACTTACCCTGCTGCCGCCGAGCGCTGGCTAAATTAGTCAACGTGGTGCCAATGGCAATCGGATTATCATGAGTCTTCTCCAAAAGCGTTAAACTCTGGGCATGCAAAGCCTCTGCCTCCGCAAAACGGCCCTGGTCCTGATACAGTAACCCCAAGTTGTTCATACCGCTGATATATAAAAAATGTTGCTCGCCTAAAGTTGTTTCATAAATCTGCAACGCTTGCTGAAAACACTGCTCTGCTTTTTGATACTGCTTCATCAAACGGTAAAGCCCCGCTAAATTATTCAACACAGAGCCGTAATCTGGGTGATCTATCCCTTGCAGCTGGCTAATTAAATCTGCGGCCTGCAAAAACGCCTGCTCCGCTTTCTCATAATTGCCAATATCGCGATGAATGCCGCCATAATCGTTTAACGCTGTGGCATACTGTGCACTATCTTCACCATATAATTGCACCGTCAATTCCAAAAAGCGCTCCATACGCTGTGCTAAACCAACATAGTCACCCTGATGGTCACAATGGGCAATTTGCTGTGATAGCTGCTGATACTCTTCCTGTAGTGTCAAAGTCTTCCCTCCTGCAAAACAAACTATTGTTTTTCTATTCTGCTTTTTATGAAGTCCTAACTGCTTATGCTATTTCATTATATCATAAATGATTTAAAATTACTGACTTCTTACCCTGTTTTATAGAAAAAAATCACTAGATTTCCCTCATTTGCTTCATCATTTTTATTGAGGAGGTTCTTCCGGTGGCAAAACAATAATATTATTCTGCCTTAACTCCTGCTGATACTGCTCCACCTCCTGCTGCCATGCCGGTTCTTCTTTTTTACGCCGTTTCTGTCGTTTGCCTCCACCAGCGCTGTCCACCAATTCAGGCATATCTATCAAAACCACATCCACACCAAGCCGTATCACTTTCTGCCAGGGAATCAACAATTCCCCCTGATTTTGCAGCATACTCCAAAAGCCTCCCGTATTGGGCAATACCAGCGCCTGAATGGTGCCGTCCAAAACATTCAGTTCGATATCCTTAATATTCCCCAAACATTTACCGTCGGCAATGTTTACAATCTGTCGTTCCTGCAAATCCGAAATTTTCGCACTCATAAGATTGTCCTCCTATCGCACAAGCATACTGTATCTATATGCGGTTAAAGAAAAAAAAGAAGCAACAGAAAAAAGTTTATTAACATCAGAATAATCTATTAAATATAGAAATAAAAATCACCGCACTTTTCACGTTTACAGTTTCACACAATCGAATCCTTTCGTATATACTATACTATATCAACGCATAGAATACGAGGTATCCTGTCATGAGCACAATCTCGAAAAAACAGACAGTACAGCTTTTGTTAAACTGTCTTCCCGATAAGTTTATTCCTTTATTTGGCTCTGCAGAACAAACTAGCAAAACGCTGGAGCAACAGCTAAATCTACAAAATATGTTCGCCATAACCAAAGATGCACAGTTGGCAGGACTATTGGGCTTTTACAATCGAGGTCAGAGCTTTCTCAATTTGCCTGCATCTGCCTTGGCTGTTTCTGTAACGTCACAGCAATTTTATATTGAAATTCTTTGCACAGCACCGGCTTTTCGTCAGCAGGGTGTCGCGCAGCTGCTTTTACAGCAAGCCGAGCAGCGGGCAAGGCAAACCCATTGTCAGGCGCTGTCCTTAGATGTATGGCAAGGCAACAATGCGGCGCTTCGTCTATACCGGCAAACTGGATTTCAAATTGTCGGTCAACACCGCGCCCGAGAGCCGCTGTCTGGCTATCAATTTCTGCGGATGGAAAAATCTCTTTCGCAAAATAATACTGTAACGATACATTCTATGTTCTATACCGGCTGAGTTTCTGTAAGCTAACCTTATGAAAAAACGACGAAACAACGAACGATACTGCCCGCTGTTTCGTCGTTTTTGTATAAATTTTATTACAAACTACCTGCTATCGACGAAATCTGGCTGATTGTCGTTGATAAGCCTTTGGCTTTCCTAAAATTTCCGCCCAAATCATACCCTGAATGATGCTGCCGCCATCAGTTTTTACCATAGCGACCTTCTGCGCGGTAGCTATCTGCTTTTGATTACTATATTGGATATTCGGATTCAGCTCAATGCGATGTTCGCATCGCTGATCATTTTCAAAAGCATTTTTCAACGGCTTTACGCTGGCTGCAACCTTTGTATGCGCCTCTCGCTGCTCTCTGTCCGGCCGCTGTTCCATCAAGGTTTGCTTCGGCAATTCTGACGGAGATTTCTTGGTTGCTTGTGACGTCGCTTTCTTATTGTCCTTTTTCTTCGCGCTACTTTTCGCACGAGCGGCAGGTTTCGGCTTTGGCTGAGCCGATTTTTTTTCAGTATCCTGTTGCTCCATGCCCAACATACTGGACAAATTGCCTAAAAAATCGCTCAACCCATCCAATACTTCGTCCGCTGAACTGGAAGCCTTGCCTGTCGCCGTTTTTCGCTCTGCACTTGGCACTGAACCACTCTGACTGCGATATACAGTGGACTGACTGGCCTGCTGCCGTTTTGCCCGCTGTTGCTTGGCATCATTGCTCTTTTTCACACTACTGATGATGGAGATAGCAATCAGGATAACCAATCCCAGCAAATCCATATGGCATCACCCTATTCTTTTTCTAATGTGGGATTGGTTGCCGAAGCAATATGATCCCGCATGGTGGTGTCGGCCTGTACATTCAACAAATTATAATAATCCATCACACCTAAATTACCATTGCGCAAGGCTTCTGCCATAGCAATCGGAACTTCTGCTTCTGCTTCTACAACACGGGCTCTCATTTCCTGTACCCGTGCTTTCATTTCCTGTTCTTGTGCTACAGCCATTGCCCGGCGTTCTTCCGCCTTAGCTTGCGCGATATTTTTATCAGCCTCTGCCTGGTCAATCTGCAATTCCGCACCAATATTTTTGCCTACATCGACATCCGCAATATCGATAGAAAGAATTTCAAAGGCGGTTCCTGAATCCAAACCTTTGGCCAAAACTGTTTTTGAAATATTATCTGGATTTTCTAATACATCTTTGTGACTTTCTGCGCTACCTACTGTGCTGACAATCCCTTCCCCGACACGGGCAATGATGGTTTCTTCCCCGGCACCGCCGACCAAACGGTCAATGTTGGCACGCACCGTAACACGGGCAATGGCTTTTACCTGAATGCCGTTTTTGGCCATAGCTGCAATCACTGGTGTTTCGATTACCTTTGGTGTAACCGATACCATAACCGCTTCTTTTACGTCACGGCCTGCCAAATCAATGGCGGCTGCTCTGGAGAAGTTTAGCTCAATGCCAGCCCGCTCTGCAGCAATCAAAGCATCAATTACTTTATCTACATTACCGCCAGCTAAATAATGGGCTTCCAGCTTCGATGTATCCATTTCCAGACCAGCTTTGATAGCTTTAATCAACGGCAACACAATTTTTTGCGGCGGTACCCGTCTCAAACGCATCCCAATTAAATTAAACAGCCCAACCTTGACGCCAGCCGCCAAAGCGGAAATCCACAATCCGATGGGCACAAAACGGAAAAACACCATCAGCAGGATTAAGACCAACAAAATCGTAATTAAAAATCCCATTTCTTTTACTTCCTCCTTTTTTCTACTACCAGCCAGGTGCCGTCTTTATGCACCACCTGCACCGGTTCTCCTTTTTCTATAAATTCTCCCCGGGTTACTACATCAATCCGCGTACCATCCTCAAGCTCCACAGTACCAGCCGGACGCAGCGTGGTAGCCGCTATACCAAATTTCCCAATATAATCAGCCTGTTCCTTTCGTCCAGCAATATAGCCGTCTTCGGTAGTCAACCTTTCCTTCACCAGCAAACGCTCAAAGAAACGGCTTTTACTAAACAGCTTTAACAAAATAGGCGCACAAACCACCATAATCAGCAAAACAATCGCCAAGTATTTGACGGCTGTAGCCAAATCCGGTGTGGTCAAGAAGATACTGCCCACAATACAGCCAATACCACCTAGCGCAAAGATGCCGAAGCCC
>CABUKW010000139.1 GCA_902492275.1 uncultured Peptococcaceae bacterium | reverse complement strand
TATGCTTTGTTCCAGCGCATGAGAGACGCTTTGGAAATATGGTATCGGCGGCATACAAAGCTGATGTCTTTTGTCTGACGATATAATTTCACTGCATTTATTTTGGTTGTCACTTCATGCGGTAAATATCTCTTGTTTCGTTTTGTTTTCTGTGCTACACTATCCATGGCGATTGAGTCCTTTCATTGGATTTGGTGTGGTAACTTTATTCTAATGAACTCAATTGCTTTTTTCTACCTCTTTTTGGTCTCACATCTATTGTAACGCTACATAAACCATAATTCCTTCTTGGTAGTTGACAAATATCTTGAAAAGAACTATAATAAGTTAACTTTTAAATTAATCGGAGGTTAACATGACAACACAGTATCGCAAAACGACAGCCTTGTTATTATGCGCTCTATTCACGGCTTTGGTGGCGGTGGGGGCCTTTATTCGCATTCCGGTGCCGCTGGTACCCTTTACATTACAGTTTTGGTTTACAACGATGGCAGGTTTATTGTTGGGGCCTAAGCTGGGCGCGCTGAGCGTATTGGTTTACGTGCTGCTGGGATTGGTGGGCGTGCCGGTGTTTACCCAGGGCGGCGGGCCAGGCTATGTATTCCAGCCGACCTTCGGCTATTTGCTGGGGTTTATTGTCGGCACCTGGCTGACAGGCAAAATCGCCTGGGCCAAGCGGGAGCCTGATTTCAAATGGCTGCTGCTGGCGGCGTTGGCCGGTTTGCTGGTGGTGTATACCTGCGGTACGGTCTATTGCTATTGGATTAGCAATTTTGTGCTGGGCAATACCATCACCTTTTGGCCGCTGATGGTTACCTGCTTCTTCTTGCCGCTGCCTGGAGATTTGGCGCTGTGCGTGGTCAGCGCGCTGCTGGGAAAACGGCTGCTGCCGCAGATACAGGGTCTGCAAAGCCGTTGATTGGGGAATTGGGAGAAATTATGAGGAAATGAGGAATGGAAATGGAAGAGGTCTTGCAGCGCTTAGAACAATACAAACAAACAGTCTTGCAGGGAGGACAGCTGGACAAGGGGGCTGCGCTGGAGTTGGCTCAGCTGCCGTTGGAGCCGCTCTGTCAGGCTGCCGATGAAATCCGGCGGGCCTTTTGCGGCAACGCCTTTGATTTGTGTACCATTATCAATGGCAAAAGCGGCCGTTGCTCGGAGGATTGCAAATATTGCGCCCAATCGGCCTGGTATCACACCACGGCGGAAAGCTATCCGCTGTTATCGACGGAGGCGTTGCTGGAACAGGCTGTCTATAACGATAACAAAGGGGTGCCTCGGTATTCTATCGTCACATCGGGGCGCAGCCTGAGTCAGCAGGAGGTGGATCAGGTATGTGAAAGCATCCGTGTCATCAAACAGAAGACCAAAATTTCGGTGTGCGCCTCCTTTGGTTTGCTGAATGAGGATCAGTTTCGTCAGTTGAAAGAGGCTGGCGTCAGCCGAATTCACAATAATCTGGAAAGCTCCCGTCAGTATTTTACCAGCGTCTGCACCACCCACAGCTACGAGGATAAGCTGGAAGCTATTGCGGCGGCCAAACGGACCGGTTTAACGGTGTGCAGCGGCGGCATTATGGGACTGGGGGAAACTATGGAGGATCGCATTGATTTGGCACTGACGCTGCGGGAGTTGGGTGTGAAATCGATGCCGGTGAATTTGCTCAATCCCATTGCCGGCACGCCCTATGAAAATAATGAACGGCTGACCAACGACGATTTGTGCCGGATTGTGGCTGTATTCCGCTTTTTATTGCCCGATGCCTTTATTCGTCTGGCCGGCGGACGGGGATTGCTGCCGGATAAAGGGCGGCGGTGCTTCTGTTCCGGCGCCAACGCAGCCATTTCTGGCGATATGCTGACCACCAGCGGCATCACCATTGAGCAGGATTTGCAGCTTTTGCGGGAATTACAGTATGAGGTGGTGCAGGTGCATGACTAAGGGTTTATTTATCTCCGCCACCGGAACCGAGGTAGGCAAGACTTATGTGACGGCGCTGCTGGTGAAGGCCTTGCGGCAGGCCGGTTATGAAGCCGGCTACTATAAGGCTGCGCTGAGCGGCGCAGTGCCGAGTGACCAAGGCTTAGTGCCTGGCGACGCCCAATATGTCTGTCAAACAGCCGGTATTCCGGAGGAACCTTCCCAGGTAGTTACTTATGTCTATGAAAGAGCTGTTTCGCCCCATCTGGCTGTCCAATTAGAGGGCAATCCGCCGGAGTTGGAGCAGATTGTGCAGCATTATCGGCGCTTAGGACAGCGTTACTCCTATCTGACCGTAGAAGGCAGCGGCGGCGTGGTCTGTCCGCTGCGGTATGATGAACAGCAGCTAATGCTGCTGGATGTGATACAGGCGTTAGACGTGCCAGTACTGCTGGTGGCCGACGCCAAGTTGGGCAGCATCAATGCCGTTGTACTGACAGTGTCTTATTTGCAGCAGCGGCAGGTTCCCATCGCCGGTATCATTCTCAATCATTTTCAAGCCGGCGATATCATGGAAGAAGACAACCGCATGATGACCGCGTTGACCGGCATACCCGTATTAGATGTGCTGGCGGACGGAGAACAGGCGCTGCATCTTTCGGCAGAAGAGATATTGGCGTTGTATGCATAGATTTTTGGCCCACGCTGGTCTTTTTTCCTTTTGGGAGCGTTGCTTGGAAAAGGCTTTGTGGTAGCAAAAAAACAAGAAGTAAACCAAAATCGCTACAGCCCTATTGGTTGAGAAGAAAACCGGCGTTTTGGCTGTATTGTCTACCCCACTATTAGAGCTACCAATACAGAGAATACTGACAAAAGCAAATAATTGGAGCAAAAACGATGACTGGGCAAATCGCCCACCCATAGGCAATACAAGTATCATGAACCGTTGTGTCATAAACCGTTACACAATGCAGTAGAAAAGAGTCGGTGATTTACCGACCCATTTTGCCAGAACGGGCCGCGGAGAATACTTACAGCATAGTGTTCTTCTGGCAAAATTTTAAGCAGGACAAGACGGTATATCTCTTAGAAAAGACTTTGTGGAAAGCAAAAAAGCAAGAAGCAAAACAAAATCATCGCAGCTCTATTGGTTGAGAAGAAAACCGGCATTTTGGCTGTATTTTGCACCCCCCTGTTAGAGTGCAAAATACAAAAACACTGGCAAAGAGAAACTTAGAGCAAAAAAGAAGGCTAAAACGCAGACAGCAGCATGAACCCCAGAAAAGGAGTCGGTGAATCGCCGACCCCTTATAAGAAAAAGGTTCAGAAAAAGGCAGTAACGGTGTAACCAGTCGCGATACCATTGCTGACGCATGACATACAAACAGCAAAAAAATAATAAAAAAGAGGAACCAACCATGAATCGTACAACAGAACATCTCATTCAAAGTGATTTGCAGCATATTTGGCATCCCTGCTCGCAGATGAAGGATTATGAGCTGCTGAAGCCGGCGGTGATTGAGCGGGGGCAGGGCGTATGGCTCTATGACCGGGATGGCAAGGCTTATCTGGATATTGTCAGCTCCTGGTGGTGCAATTTATTGGGTCATTGTAACCCCGTCATCAGTAATGCCATCAGCGAACAGCTGGGCAAGCTGGAGCATGTCATTTTCGCTAATTTCACCCATGAGCCAGCCATTACGCTATGCGAACAGTTGCTGAAAATTTTACCGGCGGGGCTGAACAAATTTAATTTTTCCGATAACGGTTCAGCTGCGGTGGAATGTGCGCTGAAGATGAGCTTTCAATATCAAAATCAGACAGGCCATCCGGAAAAAACACGATTTTTCTGTCTGTCCGACGGTTATCACGGCGAAACCATCGGCGCATTGTCGGTAGGAACGATGGATTTGTATGCCAAGTTATATCAGCCCATGCTGATGGACACCATTCGCATTGAGGCGCCCGATTGCTATCGCTGTCCGTATGGGAAATGCCGGGAGCATTGCAGCACCGAATGCTTTGTAAAAGCGGAGGAAGCCTTTGCCCAATATGCCCAGCAGTGCTGCGCCATGATTGTGGAGCCGCTGTTGCAGGGCAGCGCCGGCATGCGCATGTATCCGGCTCAGTATTTGCAAAAATTGCGCAAGCTATGTGACCAATATGGTGTGCTGCTGATTGCCGATGAAATTGCCACTGGCTTTGGCCGTACCGGTAAGATGTTTGCCTTTGACCATGCCGGCGTCAGCCCCGATATTATGTGTCTTTCCAAGGGCTTGACCGGCGGTTATCTGCCCATGGCCATCACAGTGACCACCGATGAGGTATACAATGCCTTTTACGCCGATTATAATGAGGGCAAGGCCTTTCTGCACAGCCACACCTATAGCGGCAACCCCTTGGGCTGTGCGGCTGCGCTGGCAGTACAGAGTTTATTGCAGGACGGCACCATTTTGGAGCAGGCTGCGGTGCGGGCCCAATATTTGACGGAGCAGTTAAATCAGGCGCTGGGCAGTCATCCTCATATCGGGGAAATCCGCCATTTAGGTTTAATTCACGCCATGGAACTGGTGGTGGACCGGGAAACGAAGGAGGGCTACGACAGCAGCCTGCGCATGGGCTATCAGATTTATAACAAGGCGTTGGAAAAAGGCTTGTTGCTGCGGCCCTTGGGCAATGTGCTGTATTTTAATCCGCCGCTGATTATCCATGAAGCAGAAATTGATCAGGCGGTGGCCTGGTGTAAAGAAGCGGTGGAAGAGGTTTTGGGAAGATAGAAATATCGATAGAACTATCAATCGCATAATGAAAAAGAGTTGGTTTCCTGCCAGACTGTGGAAACCAACTCTTTTTATACGGCTAAATGTAATTGATTGAGCTGCCCCTGATAGCGTAATTGCAGCTGAGGCAGGTAGAGGAAATCTCCAGGCTGAACCAAAGAGGCTGCCTTGGTAAATTCTAGTGCGCCGCTTCTTTGCAACAAATCGGCCACAAACTGGGAACAGAAATAGTGATAGCGGCGTTGATGGGCCAGCTCCAGCTTGCAGAGAATCACGCCCAGACAGTTGTAATGGTAGATGTCGGCAGTGTATTGCATAAGCAGAATGCGCTGTCTGATTTGCTGATAGACGGCAAGGGGCACCTGCAGCTCATATAAGGCGCAGGGCATCTGGTGAAAGCGGCGAAAAATGCCGCATTGTAAATCCTCCTGGACAAAACCAGCAGGGAACATAAAGAAATCGCTTTTTCGTCCGAAGCTGTAAAAATGCTGCAAATCAGCATCCAGACAGATGGAAACATGGGTGTAATCCTCGGCTGTCAGCAGATGAATCAGGCGGGAAAAATAGGTGTCGGAACGAGTAAGCAGGATATAAACCGAGCGGTATTCCTGCTGGCTGCTGAAAAAATGCGGCATACGAACAACTCCTTTTCTGTGTTGTCAGAGATTGGGAGATTAGGCCAGGAAGAAGAAATATCCTAACACAATCATCCCCAAAATAATGCGGTAGTATCCAAAGGCTTTGAAATCATTTTTCTTGATATAGCTCATCAGAAACTTGATGGCCAGAATGGACACTACAAAGGCGACCAGCATACCGGTCAGCAGAATGACGCCTTCCGCCATGGTGAAGCTAAGGCCAAATTTGAGCAATTTAATCAGGCTGGCACCGAACATGACAGGAATGGCCAGATAAAAGCTGAATTCGGCGGCGACATAGCGGGAGGTCCCCAGCAAAATGCCGCCTAAAATGGTGGAGCCGGAGCGGGAGGTGCCGGGAATCAGCGATAATACCTGAAACATCCCGATGGCCAGCGCTAGCTGCCAGGTTAGCTGGGAAAAATCATTGACCTTTGGTTTGCGGTGTTTGTTGTAATTTTCGATGACGATAAACAGGACGCCGTATAAAATCAGTGTAATGGCTACCGTTTGATAATTATAGAAATGCTCGTTAAACCAATCGTCCAGCGGAATACCGATGACGGCGGCGGGAAGCACTGCCAAAATCACCTTCATCCAGAGCAGCCAGATGTCTTTTTTTATCCAGCCGTTTTGCGGCGAACAGAAGGGCCACAGCTTGCGGAAGTACAGCACGACAACGGCCATAATAGCGCCTAACTGGATAACTACGTTGAACATTTCTAAAAATTGGGGCGAAACGTTCAGCGTTAAAAATTGCTCGGCCAAAATCATGTGGCCGGTGCTGGATATAGGCAGCCATTCGGTAATCCCTTCTACAATGCCGATGAGAACCACCTTAAACAATTCAGAAAAAAAGTCAGTCATGATATGCAGTCTCCTGTTTTTGATAAATTTTTGGTATTTGTAACAAGTACCGTTGTTATGATACTGGATTGACCAGAATTTATCAAGAGTAAAATGGATGTTCTTACAAAATTTATAAATTGTTTATACTATTTTAACATATTGATTTAAAAAAGAGAAGTCAAAGAATGATAAACCTGTTTTTGACTTCTCTTTTTGCAGTTTGGCAAAGATTGCCGTTAGTTTAGGGAACTGCGAATATCTTCAATTTGTTGCTGCAGCAGTTCAATTTGTTCATCCTTTTCCGTCAGCTGTTGTTCATATTGCTGCTGCAGATCTTCCAATTCATCTTCGTGGCGCTGAATTTGTTCTTCCTGCTGGGCTTGCTGCTGTTCTTCCAATTCCATCAGCTGCTCCTGATACTGTTCCTCCATAGATTGGATCTGACTTTCGTAATCGGAAGCCATTTCACTGGCCCGTGTTCGTTCTTCGTTGAGCTTAAAGTTTTTGGCCTGGGTTTCGCTCATCAACAAAGTAACCTTAACGGGCGGCAGATTGTTGATGATATAGCCTTCCTTGGCGGCTTTCAGCGCTAATTGGAACGCTTCCAGCTCGCGGGATTCCAGGTGCAGCTGATAGTAGTTGGCGTTCTCCTGCGTCACTTTTGTCAGGTGGTAGCTGTACAGGTCTTTAGGTCCGGTAATTTGGATCAGCACCTGATCCTGCAGGCTGTTGTCAATTTGTACGTCATAATCGCTGTCGTACCAGGGATAGTAATCCAATTTGAACTGTTCGCTGCCGCTTAACGGCGCTTCTAAGGTTTCAGTAGTTATTTCTACCATTGGCAAGGTAGCATCTGAGAAATTGGTACGATAGTCGGCGGTTTTATAGTTGCTGATTTCAAAAATAGAAATGCCGCAGCCCAAACCGATAAGAATCACGCCGATTAAAGTAAGGGCCAGATAAATTTGTGAGGATTTCTTCATGCCTTCGCACCTCCGATGCCAAATACGAATTGAATAAGCAAGGCAGTCACTACAATGGCTACAAGGGCGCAGCCCAGCACGATTAAGAAAGGACCGATGATGCTATAGCCCATCACCACAAAGACGAAAGCGGTGGCGGCGCCGGCAATGAGACCTAATGCGGAGCAGGCTGCAAATAACAGAAAGAAGAAGCCCACAAAGCGGCAGCACCAGATGACGACCTTCATGCACAGCGCGCTTAAAGAAATATCGGGAAAAGGAATTTTAAACGGTTCTTTCGCTTCTGCGCCTTCTTTTTCAGCCAATCGCAGTTCTTTCGATTGGGCCGCTTTTACGCGCATACGGGCGATGGCTTCTTCAGCCTGTTCCTTGGCGCTGCTGGCATAATTTTTGGCGCCGTCCAGATCAAAATTGAAGGCAGGTTCGGCACTGTAACCACGATAGGCCTTGGGCGGCTCCAGCGGCTGATAGTCGATCAGAATATAGCGTCGGATAAAGAAAATAATCAGATAAATGGTGAAGGCAAGATAAATGAGATACAAACACAGCTCAATCAGATAATAGAGCGCCTGGCCGATAGAACCGCCAAAGGGCAGGGTGTAGACCAGAAAGCTGCGCAGCAGGCTGCAGAACAGCGCGCCGAAGGTATAGAGCACAGCTAAAAAGATACCCAGACCGCAGAGCCGCAGAAAGGCCTGAAACAGACTTTTCTTATCCATTTGACACAATGATTCAAAGGTGCCGCTTAAAAAGTGGGCGCAGCTTTTGACGCCATAGGTGATGCGGGCGGCAAAGTTGTTGTTCGGCT
>CABUKW010000138.1 GCA_902492275.1 uncultured Peptococcaceae bacterium | reverse complement strand
CACCGCCCAAAAGGGACAGTCCAATCAACAAGGTGCCGCCCACATCGCCCATGGCCACAATGTGTACCCGTTTCTTTTCCGTGCCCAACCGCTGCGCCAACAGTGCAGGCAATTGCTCCTCAGCAGCGCAAATTCCCTGTATTTGGCCGGCTAAGGCTTTCTTGGCCAACCATTCCGGTATATCGGCACATCGCTGTGCCAGGCTTTCCAACTGCCGGGTATCCAAACACCACAAACCTTCGGCAGCATCGGCCAGATAACCGGGGTGATTGATCCCATACACCATTTTTCCCTTGCCTGGCCGCTGACTAATATAGGTTAGATGTTGCGCCTTTTGGGCGTCCCACTCATCAATTTCCCGAAAACCAGCAAGGGACTGGCGGGAACATAAAATCTCCGTTTCAGCTTGATAATAAAACATGCTATGTCGGCACCTTCATTTCTTGTCAGAATATATCACATTTTTTCGTCACCAACATCTTCTTTCCCGTATGATGTTGCATTGATATGTTGGCTTTCCACTGAAAATAGCCTATCACAAATGCAGCCCCGATGTCAATCTATATGCACGCTCCCCAAAAAGCTGCCTCAAAAAGAAAAAACTAAAAAATCCAATAGCCGACACTGCAACAATGTCGGCTATTGGCGTATAATACCGTGTAAAGGAACAAGTTCCCAAGTACACAAAGAAATATTCATCATCTTATTGGTTTAACAGGGTATCAATTTGAGATAAAATATCTCTCGTTTGATTTTGTACTGCAATGCTTTCGTCGCTTTCAAAATCATCAAGAAAAATATAATAAGCTAAAGAACTGTCCGTTTTATTTCGATCTAACAAATTCGATAAATCAAGATATAAATTTTGCAGCTGCATCATTTCCTGATCTTCAAGATCTACTATTTTTTCAAGAGAGAGATGCAGACAGCCTGCATGTGAAATTTCTTGAAAAAGTTTGTTTATTTGTTCATTCTGTTTTGATTTTAAATCGAATGCGCCCTGAATGATTTCTGGGTTAGAAAATTCAAGCACTGCGAGTGTATAACCTGATAATTCATCTATGGAGATATCGTTATCCTGAAAACTTTTTAGGTAAACAGAATACATATAAAAAATATCAGATTGCTTATCCATACGCAATGTTACGACATAATTCACCCAATCACGATAAGGATTATATTGCTCTTTTGTTGAAATGAACGAACCGATTAATATAACATTGACCAATAAAGAAACGATACCTACACAAGAAAGAATTTTACAAAGATTCTTTTTCATCATCAATCCCAGCCTTAAAATTCGTATTTGTTTCAAATTTTTTAGAAAGATTTCTCTGATGGTACCCTATCAAATTCATCCCACTTTTATAAAGCAAGTACGCTTCTCTTTGTTATCGTTCCTTTTCTTCTAAATTACATCCATACTCTGAACAGAAGCGAGAAAGCCGTGCTTTGCTATCCAACCAGCAGTTACAATATGAGCAACAATAAAAGAAACCTCCTTGCCCAATTGCCACAATGATCATGCACAGACCAATTCAAAACAGGGCATGATTGAAATGCTCCGATAGTTCCATGCCTAGCAGCATCAAAAGCACTGCCACGCTCCCCCCAAGTTCCATAATCCAAAATCCAACGACTGATTTTATACTGCAAAAGGCTTCTGCTCTTTTTACCGTTTATGCTAAGCCATGATGCTTTGCAGCCGGATTAGTTTCTGGATATCATCTTCTACATACACCGACGGCGCAATATTTTTATCGTATTGACCGCAGTTTCCTCTGTCGGGGCAGCGCGGCGAGATAATGGCTTCGCCTAAACGGCCTAAGGTTAAACGGCGGCCAAATACCTGCTGGTATTCTTCCTCCAGCACCTGTAAAATATCGCGCACATTTTCCAGACAGGTCAGCGAGAAATAATACAGCGCATCCCGCTGCACATCTTTCATATAGCTGGGCACCACATAGGGCAGAATAAAGTTGATGGACGGAATCAAATTGGCGTCGGTTTCTTCGTTACGGGCTACCATATCGCCGCCAATAAAAGGATATAGTGTGGACTCCACATACCAACCCTTCAGGCGTGGCAGGAAATAAGCGCTCTCTACTGGACAATCCCGCACAGCCATCAAATCTTTCCCTCTGGCTGACAAAATTCCCACCACCATACGGTCAATTTCCACGCCTTCCCGGCGCAAAATCGGCTCCAAACCACGAATGCGGTGTCCTTTATGCAGCAGGTCATCCACCAAAATTACAGGCTGGTCAAAGGATTTGATGGTGCGCACCTGATTTTCCAGCGTAGAATAAAATGGGAAATTCTGAATGGTAAAGTTTTTAATATCGCCGTCATACACCTTTTCACTGTGTAAGGTTTTGGTAACTGTATTTGGTACGACCATACCCCGCAAAATTTTGCCGAAAGGCACGCACATATTTTTTCCCAATTTGCGCACCGGCAATGGCTCATTGGGCACATGGTTGGCCCGGGTAATCTTTTGCAGCATCTTATGGTGCATAATACCGGCATCAATGGATAAAACCAAATTGCCGGGATAGAGCGAGGTCATAATTTCCTGCAAACGGTGGTGACTTTCTTCTACCACAGCCAGAAGTCGTTCATTGCGGTTAAAAGGCTCCTTGATGGTGGTTTCAATATTTTTTAACAGCGTTAGCGGCGAGCGCATATCCACCACATAAAGCACTGCCGTATCATCTTTCCATGGCGCTGGCAAAAAGCCCTGACGGTGTAGCACTGCTTCTGTAGATTGTGCTTTTGGCCCTAAGTACATAGCATAACCATAATCCTGCTCCAAATAATAGGCCAACGTTTCGGTCAGCAATAGCTGTTCTGCATGTTTTACCGGTTCCTCTGCCAATTGATAAACGCCGGTCAATACGGCCACCTTGCCAAACATCCGGTTGCGCAGCCACTCCACAATATCGGCATTGTGGAAAACATCGTACATGTCTGTGGTTTCCATGGTATAAGACAGCGCAAAAGCTACAATCCGGTTCTCCTGGCTGCTGTCCTTCAATAAGGTCAGCAAAGCGCCCGGTTTTTGCCAATGATCAGAAAGAATTTCCATCAAGTCCTCCATTTGGGCAAAGCTGACCAGAAGCTGATATACATCCTGCGAGCTTTCTTCTGTCACAAAATCGAACTTGATATTTTTGGCCTGCAAAATGGGTTTATATTGCGGCTCGCGCAAATACAAGCCGTAATGATAAATATAGTTTTGGGCCAACGGACTGATTAGGTTGGAAATATCGCGGTTACAGTCGATATTTTCCCGAATGCGGGTAGAGCTGATGTCTTCCAAATAGGTTGGCAGCGTCAGGTAAATCAAATCGCCTTGTACTGCATTGCGCACAGTCTGCTCAATCCGCTGTTCCTGCTCGGTGGAAGCGGCTTCCGTGTTGCCCTCTGCACGGCGGAACACTATATGGTTATAGGTGTGAATAGAGCCTGGATGGGCCGCCTTTTTATAGGAGGACGCATTGAGAATCACATCGCTGCCCACTACAATGTATACTTCTTTACCTGGAAACAACTGCTGCAGCTTGGCCAAGTCGCCATCATTGGCGATATTCACCGGAATGTCATCAGGGAACAGATATACGTTTTCTTCGTCGGCTACCGACATAACGATAATCTGCCGGCGCGTCATCCGCGGCTGGGTTTTCTTCGACCAAGAGAATTCATCCAGCGCCAAGTATACCTGAAAGCCCAGATTGCGGATTTCCTGCACAATGCCCTTGTGGCTGGACGAGAACGGGTCAAAGGTGCCCGGGAAAAAGGCGATGCGCTCTATTTCCGGAATGACAAATTTTCCGTATTCCATCAAATAATCAGAAATAAACCGGTAAATATGGTTCAGGGAACCGGCTCGATTAAAGAAGGCCAAGCCACTCAGCTCTTTATCATGAATTAAAATCAGCATCCGCTTGTATACCAGGAAGAAGATTTCATATTTCTGTTCCAGCGTTAGCAGGCTGGAGCCAAACAACTGATGGCCCAGCACAATAAAAGCTTCGGAGCTGACCTCTTCCTCATAGCTGGACAGACCGCTTAACAGCATCCCCAAAATGATGCGGCGCCGGTTTTCTATAATTTCTCTGTTTTCGCCAAAGCGCTCTTGATACACCGGATAATGTTCCAGCATAACGCCCAATGTATTTAAGGCTACCGATACCACCCGATTGTTGGCATTACGCAGCAGCTTTTGCAAATCCTGAATAATTTCATCCAATTCCTGAGGCTGTAAAAACAGCGCAATCTGCCCCAAATATTCTGGAATATATTTGGAGAACTCGTATTCCCCAATTTCCAGCCCTTTGGTCAGCTCAATTACCAGTTCATTCCGCTCTTCCGGCGTTAAAAGCGGCGCAATGGTCACCAACCCTTGCCCGGCCCGATGGCGCACGCTGATGCGCTCGCCGACTTTCAGAATATTGGACAGATGGGTTGCCACCTGCAACATGGAAATGGAGCGGTGATGGGCCACCTCCAACAGGAAATCAATATTGGTCAATTTCAGCATCCATGGCGTCGCCACCTTCAAGTTTTCTAAGAACAGCTCAGAAGCGGCCCGTTGTTCTTCTTCTACTGTTAATTGCAGCGCTGCCGCTTCTTGCGCGGCGCCTAAGCTGGCATAAATTTTACTCATGTTATAGCGGAAACCGACTGGCACTGTGTCCAGTGCAATGGTTTGCAAACTATCCAGTATCTGCTGTTGGAAGGTGGTAAACAAATTGGTCTGGCTGGCTAGATATTGCAGAAACCGTAAGGCGGCCGCCTGCACTTCCAGATTATCCCGCCGCAGCATATTGCGGGTAAATTCTAATAGTTCCTGTAGCTGGAACGGCTCGCACAGCCGCAAGGGCACCGAAATTAAGGTATCCATCAAAATGAAAGCCACTTCATCGTCCCAGTGATCTTCGTGATAATAATAAAGCAGCACATCCAGATAGTCATACTGGTCTTCTTCGGCACAGCATTCCAGCACCACCGTCACCATGTTTTTCAAGGTGTAGCCCAGCCACCGCTTATGACGCTCGGTAATTTTGTGATCCGGCACAATAATCATATTGATATAGCGCTGCCACAGCGACAAAGCTGTCGTTTGCCCTACCGGCAGCTTCACACCTTCAGGCAGCTCTTTGCGATAGATTTCATCATAGCGCACAATAATGCGCCCCATCAAAGCGGCGGCCTGACGGCGGATATCCCCTTCCCGGTGCATCAGCAGCTCATACAGAAAATTCAACGTCATACTCTTTTGCCGCTGGGTCATGTAGGTGTAATATTCTTCAAAGATATGGATATAAGCTCGGGTATTTTTCCAGTCCTTTTCACTGCGGGCTGCTTCCAATAAGGTACCGAAAGACGTTTCCGTATTCAGGAATTCCATCAGCCAGATATTGTGCCGAATGGCCAAAAATTTAAAATTGGTGATGGACTCCTGGGCATCCACCAGAGCAATGTCTTTCTGTACCACCGGCTGCAGCTTGCGGCTGGAAAAGTCGGTGTTTACGCCCAGACTTTCCATATAGTCCTCAAAATCTTTCAACTTGGCATATACATAGCGGTACCGCCGCTCTTTGGCTGCGTCTACGTTTTCCAGCTTACTGAGAATAATATGGAAGGAATCTTTCAATGTAAAAATCCCCATTTTTTCTTTGGGCGCGTCACATTCCTCCCGCCGCACCCGAAAATCGGCATAAATCAGCACAAGGGATTCCAAAGGCAGATTTTCCAGCTCCAAATCCCAGGTGGAATGATTGACAGCAATATGGGCAATGGTAGGCATATTTTTCTCATCAAACCACTGTCCGGTATAATAATAATGCAGATGGGCCATACGCCGCATCTCTGACGGCTTGCAGCCGAATTTTCCAATGTCGTGCCCCACAGCGGCGCCGGAAACCAGGGCCAGATTAATGGGAACGCCGGCTTCTTTCAACTGCCGTGCCACATGCATAGCTACATAGTGAACGCCGGCGATGTGACTTAACGTGTTAAAGAAGAAAATCTCCTTGCCGATATACATCAATTCATAAAGATAAAGCTTGCGGAAGTAATACAAAAACCGCTCGTACTCTTCTTTGATGATATGGTCCGGTAAGGTAGCCAAATCCAAAAATTCAAAGTCCGTGAAGGGATTGAATGCTTTATGGGCCAGTGTGTAGTCCAACATACAGCGCAGCACCCGCATGAAAAAATTGGCGCCCGGTTGAAATTCCATTGGAAATTCCATAAACACGCTGTCCGGATAAGACCAACTGATGATATACCAATAGGTGTATTCTAGCCAGCCCTTCTCCGGTTCTGTTTCGTACCACTGGGGGCAAATTTCTTTACAAAGCGCCAACACCTCAGCGCAGGTCCACGGCGTTGCCTGCTCCAGCAACGCCACCATACCATATTTTAATTCCTCCTGCTGGGTTTCTGCCCGCCGCAACAATAACTGCGGCTGCTGCAGAAAAAATTCGGAAACTACGTTTTGTTCAAAAATTGCTTGTACTTCATCTACAATGTGAGCCATTCTGCCACCCTCTTTATTCAAGTTCATTCTTCTATTATGCAGAATCCATAAAAAAATTACAACTGAAAATTATTTTTATCTGAATTGTATACATAATACGGTTGTGTTCCGAGCTTTTTTAGGTTCCAAACAAGAAGCTCCGACAAAAATGCCGGAGCCTATTTATGAAATATATTTAAGATTCTTTGCTGCCTAAGCTGACAAAAGCGCGCGTTACATTGGTTTTGGTCACACGGCCCACCACTTTTAAGCGGCCGTTTTTGTTCTTGCGCACAACAGGCATGCCGTCAATCTGATGCTCGATCATCCGCTTCGCCACTTCCCAGAGACTTTCCTCTTCATAGGCGACGACAATATTGGGCATACGGGTCATAATCACACCGATGGGCAGTTGATTGATGTCCGCTTTACCGATGGCGATTTTCAGCATATCCTTACGGGAACTGATGCCTTCCAGCTCCTGCTCTTCATTCACCACATAAATAGTGCCCACGTCATTGACAAACATACTGACAATGCCGTCATAAACAGAGGTGCTTTCAGCTACCGTAATGGGCTTAGACTGATGGTCGCCCACTTTTAATTCGGTCATGCGTTCATAGATACTAAAAGGATTTTGGTCTCCCTTGTAATAATAGCCTACCCGCGGACGAGCTTCTAACAGTCCAATTTGCGTTAAAAAGGCTAAGTCGGGGCGCAGAGAAGCTCTGGTTAAATTCAAACGCTCTGCCACCTTTTCTCCGGTGATGGGGCCATAGGCTTTTACGATTTCTACAATTTTTCCCTGTCGTTCATTGAGCTGCATGGTTTCTCCCCCTCATCGTTAGGAACGGAAATTGCTGAATTGCAATTCTACGCCATAATCCTGACCTTTCAAAAAGGCAATCACCGCCTGTAAGTCGTCTATCTTTTTACCGCTGACCCGCACTTGATCATCCTGTACTTGAGCCTGCACCTTCACCTTTAAGGTTTTGATGTCCTTCGTAATTTTTTTGGCAACGTCGGCTTCAATGCCCTGTTTAACGCGGATGCTTTGGCGCACCATGCCGCCCGCCGCCGGCTCTACTTTGCCGTATTCCAAATTTTTGATAGCCACGCCCCGTTTGATAAACTTGCTCTGCAAAATATCCACGATATTGCGCATACGGGTATCATCTTCTGTCACAATTTTAATAGAATTGCCGTTTTCAATTTCTACCGTACTTTTACTGCCTTTAAAGTCAAAGCGCTGGGTAATCTCTTTCAAAGTTTGATTGACCGCATTGCTGACCTCCTGCATATTAACTTCTGATACGACGTCAAAGCTTGGTTCTTTTGCCATAAGGGTTCCCTTCCTTCTCTATCCATGTTTTATACGATTCCTGTTTTATCATGCTTATGTTTTATCATGCTTATTTTGAACCAATTTTTCCCGGCTTAAAATTCAGCGCTGCGTACCGCCCGCGGAAAGGCGATCACGTCGTAGATATTGCTCATA
>CABUKW010000137.1 GCA_902492275.1 uncultured Peptococcaceae bacterium | reverse complement strand
CATTTCTGGCTACAATCTTTCGGTAACGCTTTTTCAAATAAGAAACATCATATAACAGTAGTAAATATGTCTACCTATTATAAAAGTTGCAGAAAAATTAAATAAGCGATTGGAAAACTTAGTGGAAGTATAAAACAGCCATCATTCTTTTAGATGGCTGTTTTTATAAGAGAAATAAATTTATTTTATATTATGATTAGTTCGGTATTCCTTTGGCCCCATACCATAGGCATTTTTAAATAGCTTTGCAAAATGGCCTGAATTGTGATAGCCAACCTTTGCGGCAATCGTAGCAATCCCATAATCAGAGTTTTTCAACAGGAATAGCGCCTGATTCAGTCGCATTTCTTTTAGATACTCATAGGGAGTAGTGCCGTAATACTTCCGAAAAGCAAGCTGATACCGGGTAGGGCTCATTCCTGCGATTTGCGCAAGTTCTTCCCCGGACGGATAAGCAGACAAATCCTTTTTCATATAGGTAACTGTTTTTTTCAGATCACGGATGTCCTTATAATCTAACTTGACAGAAATATGATTTTCCTTTTGCTCCATGCCCTTAATGACAAGGGAGAGTAATTCCAGAACTTTGCTTTCCAGATATAAGTGCAGCGTTTGTCCTACCGCCTGACAATCCCTGATCTGCTGAAAGACAAAGTTAAGCTCCGGCAGATTTGGATTTTTCAAAAGGTATTCCTTTGCCACTTTTGATTGTTCATAATCTTTTCCATAATGCACCCGGAAATAAGTATCAAAATACTTTCTTGTCAAAATGATTTTTGTAAATCTTACCGGCTTTCCTTTTTCGCAATAGACATAGGTGGTCTTTTGGGTGTTCACATAGCAGTAAATCCCTTTACCGACGGGCTGTGTTTTCCGTCTCCCGATTTTGAAAGAACTGCTGTCTGTTTCAAACTGGCTGATTTCCATATATTCTTCGGAAATAGTTGCGATTTTTTCAAAGGTTTCCTTTGGCGTGTAGTCTGCAATCAGAATCATAAGCAGGTCATTCTCAAAGCGTATCAACTGAAATGAGCCGCTTCCGTAGTCGGAAAGCATACGATAGTAGAGTGAACCCTCTCCTGATAATTCCTGTACTTTTGCAAAGTTCATATTTTCTGGAAGCTGTAACAAGTAGTCTGCAATTGAAAGAGCCATTTTTTCATTCCTCCTTTAGAGCTTCAATAAAAAAGTCACAATCCAATTTTTATTAGTCACGATTTTATAAAAAAATAAATTAAAAAACTCCAGAAAGCACCGAAAATACAGTACTTTGAGTTACTTTTAAAAATTAAATCCCCAAATAGTATAGCTGTTGATTTTTTTATTCTAATCTGTAAAATGAATTGTGTCAAGGTTAGCAATTTCTAACCTCAAAAAAGAGAAAGGAGGTTCGTTTCTTATGGAACAAAAACGAACCGGATTATCCTATGTTTTTACCCTTGCGAGAGGGGAACGTGGAAAGCTGGGTGTGGGAATGTTGTTGGCTGTTCTTTGCTCGGCCTTATCGCTGATTCCTTATCTGGTGGTGTATCAGATATTGCTTCTGATTATCCAAAATGAAGTGACGTTTGGCGCTATGGCTATGTGGGCCTGCATTGGAATTGCGGCAGCCATCGGGCAAGCCATCCTCATGTCTTTTGCGGGTATCTGCTCCCATGTGGCGGCGTTCAATACCATGCACAAAATCAAAGTAAAGGTGCTGGAACATATATCCAGATTCAACCTGGGCTTTTTTCAGGAACGCTCTCCCGGACAGATCAAGACAACGCTTTTTGACGATGTGGACAGAGTAGAACAATTTTTAGCGCACAGTACATTGGAACTGGCACAGGCGATTGTCGTTCCGCTTATGATGTTTATTTTCATGCTGCGGCTGCACTGGGTTATGGCTCTTGTTATGCTGATTCCTATGATTTTGGGAATTGCTGTCCCGATGATGATGGTTAAGAATTACCCGGATATGTCGGCGGAACTTGCAGAAGATACGGAAAAACTCAATGCTTCTGCCAATGAATTTATCACGGCCATGCCAGTCATCAAAATGTACCACTTGACAGCGGAAAAATTCGAGCAGTATCGGAACGCGCTTCACCTTTATACGACCTGTTGGAAAAAGATGTGCGTGTCCTCCTGCAATCCTCTGTCGATTGCCCTTGTAGTATTAGATTCCGCCATCCTCTTTACGCTGCCCTTTGGCGGCTGGCTATACTTAAAAGGCTCTCTGCCAGTAGCTTCTTACCTGTTGTTTATTTTGCTTACCATGTGCTTTTTCACTTCGTTCCTAAATCTGGTTACGATTGTTATGCAGTCGATGGAGCTTGGCAGTGGTTTGGACAATATCAAAAAGATTATGGATATGGACGAAATGAAAAGCGGAAGCAAGACCCTGAAAAAAGACGGCTGCTATGGAATTGATTTTGAGGATGTAACTTTCAATTATACCAGCGGAGGAAAAGACGCGCTCACTTCTGTAAACCTGCACTTGGAGCCGGGAACGGTCAACGCCTTTGTCGGCCCGTCCGGGGCTGGAAAGACAACGGCGGTTCAGCTTCTTGGGCGCTATTGGGACACCACAGGCGGAACCATCAAAGTAGGTGGAGTACCAATTACTGACCTAAAAACGGAAAATCTGATGGATTTGACGGCTTTCGTCTTTCAGGATGTTTTTCTTCTGGAAGATACATTACTGGAAAATATCCGTATGGGAACCAATGCCAGCGAAGAAGAAGTACGGCAAGCAGCAAGGGCAGCACAGATTGACGATTTCATTATGGGCCTGCCGAAAGGCTATCAGACGCGGATTGGCGACGAGGGTGTAAAACTCTCTGGCGGCCAGCAGCAGCGGATTTCGATTGCAAGAGCAATTTTGAAAGATGCTCCTATCGTCGTTTTCGACGAGGCAACTTCCTACTCTGACATTGAGAATGAACATAAAATCCAGCTTGCCCTGCAAAATCTTCTGAAAGGAAAAACCACAATTATGATCGCCCACCGGCTCCATACTATCCGGGACGCAGATAAAATTGTTGTTTTTCAGGACGGTACTGTGGCCGAGCAGGGAACCCATCAGGAGTTGGTAAAAAAAGGCGGCGTATATGGCCGGATGTGGGAAATTTATACACAGGCCACTATCGGAAAGGAGGCGGTTTAAATGTTGCGTACCATTAGGAAGTTGCTTGGAGAAAAAAGCAACCAGATTAAGTTTCCGATTGCCTTAATGGGCGCGGACGCTGTTCTTAGTATCGTTTTATATGTTGTTCTCTATATGACAGTCATTCAGCTTTTAAGCAACACGCTTACGGCAGGTAAAATTGTTACCTACACGGCGATTTGCTTTATCAGTGTGATTGCCCGGTTGGTAATCTATCGGAGCGCCTATTATCTGTGCTTCGCAAGAGGCGCAGAAATGTGCGGGGAAATGCGGCTTGACCTTGCCAATCATTATCGCTCATTAAGTCTTGGCTATTTCAACCAGAACAGCAGCGGCTATCTTCTTGGAACACTGACAAAGGATTTAACCAATTTTGAACTTGTGATTACACATACACTCCCGTCCATTGTAAAGACCGTAGTAATGGCGGCTCTGGTGCTGATCGGAACATTCTTTATTAACTGGAAACTGGCACTTGCCGAATGTGTTGTGCTTCTAATTGCCATGCCGGTTCTCTCTTGGGGCAACCGTCTTGTGGAAAAATACGGGACACAGAAAAGGAATCTCACCGCAAAAATGATTTCGATTGTCTTAGAGTATGTCAAAGGAATGAAAGTTTTTAAATCCCATAACATGACAAGCTCCCACTTTTCCAGAATGACAGATACGCTGGACGCAATTCGCAAGACAAATGTAAAAGCAGAGGTAAAAATGGCGGCTCCCACCAGTATGTATTCGATTGTAGCCAATTTCCTGCTTCCTCTTGTTCTGTTGGTTGGAAGCTATCTGTTTCTTGGAGGTACGATTGCCCCCGATCAGCTTGTGGCTTTTATGCTGATGAGCCTTGCGCTGTCTGCTCTGCTGATTGCTTTTGAACACTCTTATAATCTGTTGAAAGACCTGAACTTGGCGGCACACAATCTGGAACAGGCGTATGACACGAAGCCGCTTTCTTACAAGGAAGAAGATGTAAAGCTGTCGCATTTTGATATTGCCTTTGAACACGTCGATTTTTCCTATAATAAGCAGGCTGATGTTTTGACGGATATTAGCTTTTTTGCAAAGGAAAATAGCGTTACCGCCCTGATCGGACCGTCTGGCTCCGGGAAATCCACAGTTGCAAATCTGATTGCCCGGTTTTGGGATGTGTCAAAAGGAACTATCCGCATTGGCGGCAAGGATATAAAAGATTTAAACCCGGACGGGCTTCTGCACTATATCAGCGAGGTGTTTCAGGAAAATACGCTTCTGTCGGACACGATTTATAATAATATCAAGGCTGGCCGGGAGAACGCAACAGAGGAAGAAATCATAGAGGCAGCAAAGGCGGCACGTTGCCATGAATTTATCGAAAAGTTGCCGGAGGGGTATCAGACCCGGCTTTCCGAGGGTGGCAATACGCTTTCTGGCGGCGAAAAACAAAGAATTGCTATCGCAAGGGCCATTCTGAAAAATGCGCCTATTCTGCTTTTGGATGAATCGACGGCTTCCCTTGACGCGGATAACGAGGCAAAAATCAATCAGGCGTTAGACCGCTTGATGAAAGGAAAAACGGTATTTGTAATCGCCCACCGGCTGAATACCATTCAAAATGCAGACCAGATTATTTTGTTAAATCAGGGACGCATTGAAGAAATGGGAACCCATACGGAACTGCTTGCGAAAAAAGGCCATTACTATGAAATGGTTCAGGAGCAGGAAAAAGCAAAGAAATGGATTGTAAAGGGGGCATAAAGAAAGGCCGGTAAAGGAGGGGATACCGATGGGACTGCTTGACCTATTACTGGTTGCTGTTGGGTTATCAATGGACGCTTTCGCTGTTTCGGTCTGTAAAGGCTTGAATACCAAAAAGCACCCGGCAAAAGCAGGGCTTATCGCAGGAGTATATTTTGGCGGATTCCAGGCGCTTATGCCTACACTCGGATATATCTGCGGCGGAACAATTCGCCAGTATATTGAAGCGGTTTCTAAATATGTCGCACTGTTTCTTCTGTGCATAATCGGTATCAACATGATTCGTGAAAATCTAAAAGGTGAATGTAAAGGAACAAGCAGAGAATTAGGCTTTACCGTTATGATTCCGGCTGCGATTGCTACAAGCATTGACGCTTTCGCAGTCGGCATAACGCTGGCGGCCTTAAATGTAAAAATTCTTCCCTCGGCCGCACTGATAGGAACCACGACATTCTTAATTGCGTTTGTCGGCGTATGGATTGGACATTTTTTCGGAGATCGGTTAGGGAACCGGGCCGGAATATTAGGCGGTGTGATTTTAATTTTAATCGGGGTACAGATTTTTATTATGGGCTGACAAAAAAGATTGGAGGAATTGGAACGAATGAAAAAATTAAATGAGCTGGGTGATGGCTCCTGCGGAACGATTGTCGCAATCACCGGGGATAGCCATTTTCAAAGCCGGATAACTTCTATCGGGCTTACCATAGGAAGCAGGATTGAAGTTATACAGAATCCTAAAAAGCAGCCGGTTCTTCTGTATAACAGAGATACAATGGTTGCGCTGAATAAGAATGAAGCAGAAAAAATCATGGTGGAGGTGAGGCAATAATGGCTGAAAAAACGATTGCCCTGCTGGGCCAGCCTAATTCTGGTAAATCTACTCTTTTTAACGGATTGACCGGTTCCCGTCAACACGTTGGAAATTGGCCTGGAAAAACTGTGGAGCGTAAAGATGGCTTCTTTTCCTATAATGACGTAACCTATAAGATCGTGGATTTGCCGGGTACATATAGCCTTTCGGCTAATTCCGATGAAGAAGTGGTAACGAGAAACTATATTTCCAGTGGAGAGGCCAATCTTGTATGTATTCTGGCCGACGCTTCACAGTTAAACCGAAGTCTATTTATGCTGGCTGATTATGCTGGAATCCATGTTCCTGTCGTATTGCTTTTAAATATGATGGATATAGCCGAGGGACAGGGAAAGAAAATCAATGTAGCGGGTTTGCAAAAATCCTTGGGGATTCCTGTTGTTCCTATGGTTGCGGCAGACAAAAAGCAATACCAGCCGTTCTTTAACCTGTTGGAAAATCTTGAAAAAAGAGCCTCTTTTCTAAATGCTACAAAGTTGGAGCAGCTTTGCCGGAAAAATATTGGCGATGAATATTCTGCAATTTTAGAACTGCTCCCAAAGCAGGGAATTGAAATATACTCTGTCTCATGGCTGGCTGAAAAGCTGTTGGAACAAGATAAGCTCGCACTCTCTTTTGTTCAAGGGAAAACAGAACCGGGGATATTTGAAAAAATAAAGAGTTTAATCAGTCGTGTAAAAGATGGAAATTTGCGGACGGCAGATTGCAAATTTAAGTGGATTGACACACTGATTCAAGAAAATGTGACAAGCAGCAAAAAGAAAACCAGCCGTAGCCGGTTTGATAAAGCAGCCACTAGCAAACGGTGGGGAAAGCCTATTGCCATTGGTATGATTGTGCTGGGGCTGATCTGCTCCATGCTGATTGGTATGCCCCTTATGGAACTGGTAGGGGCGCTGATCTCCGGCATTTCAACGCCGCTAGCAAATTGGCTCCTTAGTGTTGGAGTTGCCTCTGTCATTGTATCGCTCTTGTGTAATGCTGTATTAACGGCTGTTACGTTTGCCTTGCAAATGGCTTGCTATGTATTTGGAATCAGCCTTGTTTTCGGATTTATGGAGGACATCGGGTATATGGCCCGTATCTCCTATGTGTTTGATAATACCATGACGAAACTTGGTTTGCAGGGGAAAGCGATTATGCCCTTTCTTGTTAGCTTCGGCTGCAATATAGGTGGTGTCACCGGCACAAGAGTTATTGATTCTTGGGGACAGCGTATTTTAACGATTGCCCTTTCTTGGGTAGTTCCCTGTGCTTCTACCTGGGGTGTAGTTGGTCTTATCAGCGGTACATTCTTTGGAGGAAAAGCCGTTTTTGTAATATTGTCCTTGTTTGCTGTGGCCTTTTTGCACATTTACATTACCTACAAAATTTTTGGACGTTCTTTAAACAAGGAAAATGACCGTACCGGCCTGATTATGGAATTACCACCATATCATAAGCCGCACTGGAAAACCCTGTTCGGCTCTGTATTCAACAAAATGGGAAGCGTTCTCAAACGGGCGCTTAGTATCATCATTTGCATTTCCGTAATATTCTGGCTTCTTTCTTATACGCCGGACGGAAATGTGACGAACAGCATTATTTATCGCATTGGAACTTTTATTGAGCCGGTAACAATGTTCTTTGGTTTGCCGTGGCAGTTGTTTATGGCCTTTGTTGCTTCTGCAATGGGAAAAGAATCAGCTCTCGGTGTTATGGCCTCCCTGTTCAATACGGCTGGTATTTGGGGAGCGATTGAGGGAACAAGCGCGGTAGATACAGCGGCGCTTAGTACAAACCTGCTGTCTACAATATCTCAGCCGGAAGCTCTGGCTTTCCTGTTTGCGTTTTTCTTCAATATGCCTTGTCTAATGGCATTGGCAGCGACCGCACAGGAAACTCATTCTATGAAATGGACAGTAAGGATTGCCCTCTACTATATCCTTTCTGCATTGATTTTGGCAACAATCGCATACCATGTTGGCTGTGTCATTTTCTAAAGGAGAGGAGATATTGTGCTGATTCAATTATTAGATTATCTGCAAAGCGGAAAAACATACAGTATTCAGGAATTGGCTGATCTTTTGCATAAAGATATGGACAGTGTGCGGGTAGAGCTTGAATATCTGGAAAATCAAGGCTATATACACAAAGTAACCAGTCAATCAAACTGTACTCAAAATTGCAAAGGGTGTCACGGTTGCGATCAGCCTGCGATAACTGTTGACACTTGGGAAGTGGTAAAGAGAGGATAAAGAGGAAAAAATTGAACTTTATGCGCCAGGTGATACAGACAATGAAAGCTATATTCAGGAAGCTATTTCCGAATTGGTGAAAGGAAAGACCCTGCTTGTAATCGCTCACCGCCTAAATACCATCCAGAACGCCGATCAGATTTTAGTTATAGACAACG
>CABUKW010000136.1 GCA_902492275.1 uncultured Peptococcaceae bacterium | reverse complement strand
ATCAAAGCGTATAAGGCTAAATGGTGTGCATGATTCTGACTGGCGTTTATACCGAGAAAGCATTTTCCAATGAGAGGTGGTCGTCTGCCTTTTCGTTGAGGCCCGTTGTCAAGCTGACCGTAAATAAACGTCTTGAAAACACAAATATCCGCCATATCAATCCAGATATGACGGATACTTATAACTCTATTTTAGATATTTCACTTGTCTACTTGACAAGGGGCTGATCAAAATCAGCGCGGTCGGGCTTTTGGTACCTGATTATTCGTATAGTGTGTAAACGATGTCGTTTAATTCATAAGTTACATGTTTCGCAGCTTTCAGCGAGAGTGCTGCGGCACAGTACAGGTTCATGGATTCCTGCAGGGCAGCTTTAAAGATAGCCGGATCAATGTCACCCTGGGCGATATAGTGCAGATGTAAGTCGGAAAAGGCCATTGGATATTCGCTTGGACGGTCGCCACGCACTTCTACTTTTAAGGAGTCCAGCTTCTGGCCCCGTTCTGCCATAGTTTCTACAATATCCATAGAGGAGCAAGCGCCTACGCCGCACAGCAGCAGTTCGGTTGGACGGGGGGCGCAGTTATCGCCTGCCGGTTTGCCGGCGTCCATTTTTACTTTGTGTCCCGATTCGGTGTCTGCTTCAAAGGTCATACGCTGTTCCCAGTTTACAGTTACTTTCATGTCTAAAACCTCCAGATAATAAAATCGTTGCAGCAAAATATTCTGCCTGTCTGTTTTGACAGCGTCAGGGCAGAAAAAAGCCTTGCTGTTTGTATATAGTTTAATGTTTTTTTCAATAGAGTGCAAGCAATTTTACAAGTTTCTACAAATTATCCTGCTATACAATTTGTGAAAAATAAAGTATACTAAGAAGACAGGCTGGAAAGATATGGTCATTTTGGACAGCAAGCACAACGGAGGAGGTACAACAGAATGGTTGAATTAACGATTTTGGGAAACTATGGGCCTTATGCTACCGCGCAGGGAGCTTGCAGCGGCTATTTGCTCAATGCGGACGGTTTTCAGATTATGTTGGATTGCGGCAATGGCAGTTTCAGCAAGCTGCAAAAATATGCCGACTACGGCAAGCTAGGAATTTTGATTTTAAGTCATCTGCATCCAGATCATTATTGTGACATTTATTGTCTGCGGCAGGCGCTGAAGTATGAAATGCAGACAGGCAAGCGGCAGGATCCATTGTTTGTCTATCTGCCAGAGGGACCGGAAGCGCTTGTAGCGGAGATAGGGCAATGGAAGGATGTTTTTGCAGTTGTCAGTTTGGAAGAAGCCAAAGCGGTGATCAATGATTTTAACCGGTTTCAGCTGCGGTTTTTCTGCGTGCAACATCAGGTGCCGGCTTATGGTGTACAGTTTTGTGTGGGCGAGCAGACTTTGTTGACTTACACCGGTGATACCGGTTGGTTTCCACAGTTGGAAGCCCATTGCCGCGGCAGCCATTATTTATTGGCGGAAGCTTCTCTGCGGGAGTATGAATTGGCAGAACGGGGGCAGTTCCATATGACAGCCCGGCAAGCCGCCATGTTGGCGCAAGATTGCGGTGCGGAAAATTTAATTTTAACCCATTTTTCACCGGAAGCCAATTTGCATCAGTTACAGCGGGAAGCGGAACAGAGTTTTGACGGTAAAATTTATATGAGTGCTACCGGTAAAAAATATGTGTTGCAGTCTTAACTTTATGAAAAAACGATTTGCAAAGAGTTTGTTGTCGGTTATAATAATAGCAATCAAATTGGAAATACGAAATTGGCTGCGTTTTTATAATGCAGGCTTTATAGCGGAAGGAAGGAAAAGAAAAACATGTTGACAGAATTGGTGTTAGCCAGCGGCAATCAGGGAAAAATTGCAGAATTTCAGCGGTTATTGGAGGGCTTAGATATACAGGTACATTCTATGAAGGAATATCCGGAGATTGGTGAAATTGTAGAGAACGGCGCCAGCTTTGCAGAAAATGCTTTGATTAAAGCTCGTGCTGTATGTAAAGCAACAGGGAAAGCTGCTTTAGCCGATGATTCGGGCCTGATGGTGGACGCGTTGGATGGTGCGCCAGGAATTTATTCAGCTCGGTTTGCTGGCGAGCAGCATGATGATGCTGCCAACAATGCTAAATTGCTACAGCTGTTAGAACCGGTGGCCGATGCCGATAGAACTGGCAGGTTTTTTTGCGCCATTGCCATTGTATTGCCTGATGGCAGAGAATATACAGTGGAGGGGACATGCCCTGGCATGATTTTGCGGGAATTAAGAGGGCGGGGTGGTTTTGGCTATGACCCGTTATTTTATGTACCGGATATGGATAAAACCTTTGCCCAGCTATCAATGGAAGAGAAAAACCGCATCAGTCACCGCGGCCATGCCAATCGGAAAGCAGTAGAAATTTTACGGCAATTGAAGGAGGAATAAGATGAAACTTGCAGTGGTGAGCGATACCCATGGCAATTGGCCTTTCGTGGAGCAGGCCGTCAGACAGGACGGGCCTGTTGATTATCTTATTTTCCTGGGCGACCATGCCAGTGATGGCAAGCAGTTGGCCAAGGCTCTGCAAGTGCCCGCTTTTATTGTGCGCGGTAATTGTGATTCGGCTGTTGACGGGCCGGAGGAACAATTGGTGGAATTGGGCGGCTGGCGGCTTTTGTTGTGTCACGGTCACCGCTATGGTGTAAAACAGGGGCTGCAGCAGATTTATTATCGAGGCCTGGAGCAGCAGGTGGATTTTGTTTTATTCGGACATACCCATCAGGCTGTTTACGAAGAAGGCGAGGTTGTTTTGATCAATCCTGGTTCGGCTAGTTCGTTAAATGTGGCTTTCCATACGGCTTCCTGGGGCTTATTGACGCTTTCCGATAAAAAAGATGAAAATTTCTTCAAAAAATATGAAAAAAAAGCTTGCCAAAACCTGTAGAATCTGATAGAATGATTTTCGTCGTCAGGACAGAAGCATAACGGGGTGTGGCTCAGTTTGGTAGAGTACGTGGTTTGGGACCATGGGGCCGGGGGTTCGAATCCCTCCACCCCGATACTTCTTTTTATGACGAAGTTGCGGGTGTAGCTCAATGGTAGAGTTCTGGCCTTCCAAGCCAGCTACGTGGGTTCGATTCCCATCACCCGCTCCATGGGTGCCAGTAGCTCAGCTGGATAGAGCATCGGCCTTCTAAGCCGAGGGTCGGGGGTTCGAGTCCCTCCTGGCACATGATATATGGTGGATGTGGTGAAGTGGCTAACACACCGGATTGTGGCTCCGGCATTCGTGGGTTCGATCCCCATCATCCACCCTATCTCCTTTTGGTTAGCAGGGTATCAGTGCGTATTAACCTTCAGTGGGGTGTAGCCAAGTGGTAAGGCACGGGACTTTGACTCCCGCATTCGTAGGTTCGAGTCCTGCCACCCCAGCCATTAATCTGCGCTATTAGCTCAGTCGGCAGAGCACCTGACTTTTAATCAGGGTGTCCCGCGTTCGAATCGCGGATAGCGCATTTGCTTTTTTATCCCTTGCGGGTGTGGCGGAATTGGCAGACGCACCAGACTTAGGATCTGGCGGTTATACCGTATGGGTTCAAGTCCCTTCACCCGCACTAGTTTTACAATTTCATATGCGGAAGTGGCTCAGTGGTAGAGCATCGCCTTGCCAAGGCGAGGGTCGCGAGTTCGAATCTCGTCTTCCGCTCCATATTTTTTTGCTCAACGATGATATCTGCAGCGATGCGGATGTCATCGTTTTTTTATGATTGCCAATATGATGAAAAACCATCTCAACATGCTTTATTACATCATGATAACTTTTTGTTTTGCCAAGAATGCGCTGAAAAATAAAACGCGCCGCTTTTTTGCTTGTTCTGTATGCATTGCAATGTTATAATATAAAAGGGGAGGTGTTTTCCATGGATATGAATGATACTTTAATGTTAATTCTGTCAGAATTAAAAGATATAAAAAGCGATATTTCTGAATTAAAACAGGATGTAAAAGAGTTGAAGCAAGGACAATTTGAAACAAAGCAAAATCTTGCTACTGTTCTGGAAGTCGTGAATGGGACCAATGAGAATATTGCTGCGCTGGAAAATCAGAATAAGGAATTATCAGGCTTAACAGATAAAAATATTTGTGATATAGCCAGATTGCAGTTGAAAATGGCGAAGTGAGCCATATCATCTACTGTGACGGAGCGATGGGGATTTTTTTCGGGATCTTCAGAGGGAAGACTGTATCGTGTTGGAAAGAGTTATTTTACTTCTGTCCTGTTTAGGAGTTGCTTTAGATTTTTGATATAGAATATAGTTTACAGTAAGAAACCGCCTGTTATCTGTGTTCTAGCAGATAGCGGGCGGTTTTTGCTCAATGCATAGAGCGGAATAACCCGGTGACTTTTCCGGCTAACTCCACCTCGGTGACATAGATTGGATCCATGGAGTCGTTTTCCGGCTGCAGGCGAATACGGCCTTTTTCCCGGTAAAAAGTCTTTACAGTGGCTTCTTCGCCAATTACGGCTACAACGATATCGCCGTTGTTGGCTACCTTTTGCGGCGTAACGATCAGCAAGTCGCCGTCAAAGATACCGGCATTAATCATACTGTCGCCTTTTACGCGCAGCATGAAGGAATTGTTGCTGCGAATTAAATGCATGGGAAAGGTGATGGTGTCTTCGACATTCTGACTGGCCAGAATGGGCGTCCCGGCGGCTACTGCGCCGATAATCGGCACGTTAATCATTTCATCGAAAGGTTTTTCTTCTTCATAGAACGCATCCATTTCGTCGTTTGTTTTCAATACCATGATAGCTCTTGGTTTGGTAGGGTCTCGGCGAATGTAGCCCTTTTGCTCTAACTGGGTAAGATGATTGTGTACCGTGGAGCTGGATTGCAGTCCTACAGCCTCGCCAATTTCCCGTACCGATGGCGGATAGCCTTTGAGATTGATTTGACGGACAATATAGTCTAAAATTTCGGCTTGCCGTTTGCTGAGCCCCCGTTCTTTTGTTCTCATAGTTTACACTCCTTATTATAAAATCATAAATATATGGCGCTTATATATGGTCCTATTATATAATAAAACGCTGAGGAATGCAAACTTTTGTTCTTGAAAAATGGCAAATTTTTTCTGGATTTTTTAACAGGCAGGTTCCGTTGATGGGTTGCTGATTGGTGCAGCCATAGGTGTTTTTTATTTTTTTAGAAAAAACTCAGGAAAAAGGCTTTACAAATGCAGCGATTTCGAGTATTATATTAAAGGTAATTTGCGCCTGTAGCTCAGTGGATAGAGCACTGGCCTCCGGAGCCAGGTGCGTTGGTTCGATTCCAATCAGGCGTATTGAAAAATGCTTCACTGCAAGTAGCGGTGGAGCATTTTGTCTTATCGGTGGATGAAAAAATACTAACGGGTTGAAGGAAAATCTGTTATAATGAAAGAGCAGAGATAAAAACACAGTCCGGTTGGTAGTCCGGGCGTCCTATCCAGGATCAGTAACCTGCCTCCTTGGTTGTCCCTTCTTTGTGTACGTGTCAGGAAAGGAGGGATTGCTTTGGAACAGGTCACAGCTACGTTGACGGTGCTGTTTGCAGAGCCGTTCTGGAGAACGCACCGACCAATTGGGCTATCGGGTGTGCCGTACCGTTTTTGGTGCTGAATCTTCCGATGGTCAGGTTTATGACTGGTTGGAGGGAAACTTTCGCCGTTTGTCCTTTACGCCGGTAATGGAACAGGAAATGGTGCAGCAGACCATGCGTAATCCAAAACGGCTGCAGCGGCAAATTGGAAAGTGCTTGCGGCAAACAGGCGATATAGGCACTAAAGCCCAGCAAGCCTTAAAGCTGCAGCAACAGCAGGCCGTTCTGGATAGAAAGACGCGGCAAAAACAGCGTCGGGAGGAACGGCAACAGCAGCAGTATGCGCTCCGTCAGCAAAAGAAGAAAGCAAAACACCGCGGACGGTAGTCAAAGCAAAGTAAGCGTGATAAAAACGATAGGAAACGGGGAAGGCAGTTTCTATCGTTTTTTATTTTTTTAAGAACATTTGCTTTCTTTTACGGATAAGTAATGGTATAATAAATCGTCTTGAATAAGATTTGTTTGGGGTGAGAATATGAGTAAGAGCAAAAAGCTAGAGAAAGAATCGTCAGTCAATATTACCCATGTGTTGTTAGGAATCGGCTTATTAGCTTTAACCATTTATACAGGCTGGATTATTTTTCAGGCGCCTTCTGGCGCTGGCATGGAGATTGGTGCCTACGGTGCCCTCTTGCAAGAAAAAATGGGCTTTTTAGGCGGTTTGATTTATCTTCTGATGCACGGGCTGATGGGCCGGGGCATTGTGTTATTTCCATTTTTGCTTTGCCTGTGCGGACTGTGCCTGTTATCCGGTAAGCATTTCACCCAAATGCAGGTGACAGGCGGCGTGCTGGCAGGATTGACAGTGCTGGCTGTATTGCACATGAACGTCACCTATATCGATGCCAAAGATGATTTGCTGCTGGGGTTATCCGGCAATGGCGGCGGCGTTATTGGTGCGGCGTTGTCGCTGTTGCTGCAGAAGGCGCTGGGCACAGTAGGCGCTTATATCGTGCTGTTTTGCGTGGCTATGATTGCGGTGGTGTTGATTGCCCAAGGGGCTGTGCTGGGCAAAGGCGGAGATTTTTTTGCCGCTGTTCAGCAGCGGTTGGAGCAAATTAAGGAAGCCCTGCTGCATTTTATTTTTATCGAGGAAACCGACGACGAGTATGAGGAAGCGGTGGAGTCATCTGCTGCAAAAGCGGAGCCGGTGAAAAAAAATAAGATCAAAGGGCAGTCAACGGCGCGGCGCGTAGAACCGAACCCTGCTTCCGATCAGAACGTGTCGGTACAGCAAAAGCAGCCTAAGCAGAAAGAAAAAAAATGGGGCCGCCTGAAGAATTTTTTTGTAGAAGAAGAACAGCAAGAGCTGGCAAGTCCGCGGTCCCGTTATACAGGCACCGAATATGTAGTAATTCCGAAAGAAAAACCGGTAATTTTAAGCAGTTTGGTGGAAATTCATAAGGCGTTGGACGAACAGGAACCCCGCGTGGGACTCAGCCCACGGGAACCCTTAGTTGAAGAGCCGTACTACATCCAGGATTCGGTGGAGGATTTCCAGCAGTTGTTGGAAAAGCGGCAGGTGAAGCAGTCGGAAAAATCCGTGGAGCCAAAAGAAGCGGTAAAACAAAAAACGCAGAAACCTGCAGCGAAAGAAACGGCCAGCGCAGCGCCAGAAGCAGCGGAAGCGGAAATTGTGACAGCAGAGGCTTCGACAGAGACTGTGCCAGAGAATGCAGCGAAACCGGTGCCAGAACAGCCGGAAGACGGTGTATATCATTTTCCGTCCATTGATTTGCTGGAGGAAAATAAAAATGCCTCTGGCGGGAAGAATATGAATGAAATCATGCAGAATGTGGAGCGGCTGGAGAAAACCTTGAGCGATTTTGGCGTAAGGGGCAAAATTGCCGATGTGAGCTGCGGTCCGGCCATCACCCGCTATGAATTTCAACCGGCAGCAGGCATCAAAGTGAGTAAAATTGTCAATCTGGCCGACGATATTGCGCTGAGTATGGCGGTGGCCGGCGTGCGCATTGAAGCGCCCATTCCCGGCAAGGCGGCGGTAGGAATCGAAATTCCCAATAAGTCCACGACCACAGTTTGTTTACGGGAATTAATTGAAAGCGATGCTTTCCAGAACAGCAAGTCAAAATTGACAGTGGCCTTGGGCAAGGACATCAGCGGACAAGCGGTAGTGGCCGATTTATCCAAAATGCCCCATCTGTTGATTGCCGGATCGACTGGTTCGGGGAAATCAGTTTGCATCAATACGTTAATTAATAGCGTTTTGTATAAAGCTACGCCTGATGAGGTAAAATTCGTAATGGTGGATCCGAAAAAGGTGGAATTGGGCAATTATAACGGTATTCCCCATCTGATTTCGCCGGTAGTGACTGACCCCAAAAAAGCGGCTTCTGCTTTGCGGTGGGCGGTGCAGGAAATGGACCGTCGCTATGAAGTGTTCGCAGCGAACGGTGTAAAGGACATGCCGCGGTTCAATAAATTGTCAGAGGAACGGATTGCCGCTGCGCAGACAGAAGAAGAAAAAGCGGCCATTGAAGTGATGCCTTATATTGTGGTGCTGATTGACGAGTTGGCCGATTTGATGATGGTGGCTCCGGCTGATGTGGAA
>CABUKW010000135.1 GCA_902492275.1 uncultured Peptococcaceae bacterium | reverse complement strand
TGACACGCCAAAAGGAAACACAAATAAGAATAATATCAATCATACTGAGTATAGCAAGACTGAGGAGAGTGATAACGACTTCAGCAAGAATAGAAAAGCAGCAGAAGAAGCACCCGCCCGCCAGCAAGCTGACGAAGATGACAGCCGCGCCAAATTAAGCCCCTGCTTAGAGCATCAATACGAGCTGGAAATGGCCTACGCCAGAAAAGGCGCAGAAGCAGAAGCTGCAAAACGAACAGCGCGACAAGACTGGTGGCCGGAGAACTTTTTGGAATTGAGCCTGGATCAGAGGGCGGAGGTGTGGAGAAAGCAGGCACGCAAACAACCGAAAGAGTAACGAGGGCGGACACATCTTTTTTCATTTTGACGGCGTTGTTTTTGAAAAAGCACTCCTCACGTACCTTGAAGTACGCGTCGTCGTACTTTTCCAAAAGCCGCCTTGTCAAAATAAAAAAATCTAGTGTCCTTGGGGAGATATACAGTTCGGAAAATCCAAAGCCGTCTAGCCAGAAACGAAAAATCCTGCGCTTAGGACAGAAGCCGTACCTATGCTGGTCTTTTGCGCCCTTGGCGTCGTTGTTTTGTCACCCTGAGCCGGTCTTGTCATGCTGAGCTTGTCGAAGCATCTTCCGAGGGATAGAACGATACTGTCACCCTGAGCTTGTCGAAGGGCCTTCCAAAGGCTAACACCGGAGGGAAGATCCTTCGCTTCGCTCAGGATGACAAAAAAGGGCTCTGGATGACAAAGATGGGCGCGCAGGATGACAATCAGGGCACTTTCTGCCCTTCTATGGTTTTGGAATCCCCGCTACCTTGCTTAAATTCCGACAACAATCTGGCCTACGGCCAGCGGGCCGTTTCCAGCGCATTCGCACATTCGCACATTCGCACAGAGAAACGTGCTTCAAACGTGCTTCAAACGCGCTAGTGGCAGCTGTCCCTGCAACGTGTCTGCCGCACAGAAAACAGAATGGAAAGGGCACTCTCTACCCTTCTATGGTTTTAGACTCCCCGCTACCTTTGCCCAAATTCCGACTTAAGATGCACAGAATCGCAGACTGTGCAAAGCGTGACGGACAGCGTAGCTAGTCCGGCAAAGCTGCATAGTCAAGAGAATGTGCAGATTACGGAGGGATCGGGCAAAGGGTAGCAAAAAAACACAAAGAGTAGCAAAAAACCACAAAGAATAACAAAAAATCAAACGATAGAAACCCTTTTCATTACCAATAGTGGTATTGCTGCCGTTCTTTGATGAAGAAGGCAATGGTGACAATGGCGGCGGCCAGTTCCGCTGCTACGACAGCCAGCCAGATGCCGTCTATGTCAAGCAGGACGGGCAGGATGAGAATGGCTACAATCTGGAACAGCAGGGTTCGCAGAAAGGAAATAACAGCGGAAATAACGCCGTTGTTCAAGGCTGTAAAGAAGGCTGAGCCGAAGATGTTAAAGCCCATCACCAAAAAGGCCAGCGCATACAGGCAGAAGCCGCGGCTGGTAAGCTGCAGCAGGGCGGCGTCGTAGCCCACAAAAATTTTGGCAAGGGGTGTGGCGCACAAAATCGCCAGCGCTGTCATCGTAACGCTGCTAACACCCAGCAGCCTGATACTTTTCTTAAACAGATTCTGCAGCTCGCTGTGATGGCCCGCGCCGTAATGGAAGCCTACAATCGGCGCTATGCCAAGGGAATAGCCGAGAAATACGCCGATAAAGATAAAGTTGACATACATGATAACGCCGTAAGCGGCTACGCCGTCCTCGCCAATCATGCGCATAAGCTGAAAGTTGTACAGCATGCTGACCAGAGAGGTGGACAGATTGGAAACCATCTCGGAGGAGCCGTTGATACAAGCCTTGCGCAGCGGCGTTAGCTCCAGCCTAGCAGGTACAAGGCGCAGAGGGCTGTTATTGGGGCCGATGAAATAAAACAGCGGCACCAATCCGCCTACGGCCTGGCCGATACAGGTGGCCAGCGCAGCACCGGCCACGCCCCACTGGAAAACGGCGATAAACAAGAAATCCAGCACGATATTGGTCACGCCGGCTCCGACGGTTAGCGCCAACCCCAGCTGAGGCCGCTCGGCAGTTACCAGAAAGCTCTGAAATACATTTTGTAAAAGAAACGGCGTCAGCGCCAGCAGTAAGACACGGGCGTAAAGCACGGCATATTCCAGCATTTCGCCTTCAGCGCCCAGCAAAGCAGCTACAGGGCGGATCACCAATTGCCCCAGCACAGTTAAAAAAATGCCGCCGAGGATGGCGGTGAAAACCATCATGGAAAAGTAGCGGTTGGCTTTCTCGTTGGCGCCTTCTCCCATGGTTTTGGATACAATGGCGCTGCCGCCGGTGCCGATCATAAAGCCAACGGAGCCTAAAATCATGACAAAGGGAAAAATGAGATTGACTGCGGCAAAGGGCGTCTTGCCCACAAAGTTGGAGACAAAAATTCCGTCTACAACGCTGTAAATGGATGTAAAAATCATCATCACAATGGTGGGCAGCGTAAAGCGCAGGAGCTTGGAGTAGGTAAAGTGTTCTGAAAGCTGAATATTCATGTTGAAAACCTCCTTATGGTTGCATCGTTTTACACAAAAAAAGCCCGATTACGTTACATAACCGAGCGCACTCGACATCTTTTCCGGCTTTCTGGCTGCGGCCATAAGCCCTCCGATGACCTAGAGAAGCTGTTGCAGCTTTTGCTGCAGATGAAATAAATATTGCTTGCTGAGCCGGAGCAGCTGCCTCTGTTCCTCCGGCGTCATTTGGTTGAACGCCTGATTTTCCAGCTGGATGACGGGAATTACTTTTTCCTGAGCCAGCGTCTGTCCCGCTTCTGTGAGGAAAATGTGCATATCGCGGCCCTTGCCGGGACGCAGCACAATATAATTTTGCTGCTCCAGCTTGCGGATGGACGAATTGACCGTTTGCTTGCTGGTATAGGTGATCCTGCAAATGTCCTTTTGCAGACAGCCGTCGCCTAACACGCAAATGGAATAGAGAATCTCAAAGGCGCTGTCCGAAAGCTGAAACTTACGGGCCAAAGCGTGATATAAATCGTCCATTTCCTTGTAAATTTGATTAAAATCGTGAAGCACTGAATCCTGCTGTAATTTCATTCTCACACCACCTGTATATCCGATTTCGTACTCGATTATAGTACGATTTCAGACTTATGTCAAGAGGCTTTTCATGTTTTTTTGCTACAGTTCGCCAAAACTGGCCTATGGCCAGCGGTGCGATTTCAGCGCAAAAAAGCGCGCTGGTGGCATCGCACCCTACAACGTATCTATCGGACAGAATACAGAAAAAACAAGGCACTTTCTACCCTTTTATGGGTTTAAAACTCCCCGCTACCTTTGCCCAAATTCCGACTTGCGCCCCACCAGAAAGGCGTGGGGTGTGGACAAAATTGCAAGCTGTTCAGCCGAGATGGACGCAGTCCAAATCAAGGTGAACTGCACAGCAATTTGTCCAGAGCCACGGAGGGATGGGGCAAAGTGTAGCAAATAAAAATGGATAGGGCAAAGTGTAGCAAAAAGAAAAAACCGCAATGGATAGCAAAAAATCCGAACTGTAGTCAAAAAATAAAATAAAAAAACTGCCTGATTGTACAGGCAGTCCCGTATGTTTATTCTTCGTTCGTGGGCTTTTTGATATAGCGCTTGTTGATGATGGACAGGCAAAAGTAGAACAGCATCATATACAGTAATAAGGCGATTAGGAAGAGACGGTTTTCCTGCAGGTGCGGAAATAGTCTGCTGTAGAAAATGCCTAGTACGCCCAGCGAAACAATCAGCGTTCCCAACTGGCGGGAGTAGGCTGTGGCGCAGCCGGGAATGGCGTATTGTTTGGCGCTTTTGTAGGGAACAAACAGGCCGTAGGCGCCGTAGGGAATGGCCAGCAAGGCTACATAGTAGCCGATATAGGAGCGGAATTTGACGAAAATAACAACGGCCAGCACGGCGGCGATGATCAGGCCAATCCGCGTGAGTTTGGCTTTTTTGGCTTCTTTCTCCTGCTGCTTTTGCTGTTCTAATTCTTTTTGCTGTTTCTTTTTCTGGGTGGCGTTTCTTTCTTTAGACACGATACAAAACTCCTTTTTGATAGGTTGCCTGATTTAAAGCAGCCGGGCCAGCTGCTGGATGACCAGCGCGGCGTCGGCGTTGATGGAAACCGATTTACCGGCGATAGGGCGGGGAATTTCCGGATAGGCGATTTCTTCCTCGCTGTCGGGATAATCGGCGGTGATGCGGAAAAATCGTACCTGCTGCCGCTCTCCGGTGATGCGCTCAAAGGGAACCCGAATAACGCCGGGCGAGTTGAAGCCGACGCCGATTTCTATGATGCAAAGCAGGCCGTCCTCCGATTGGCGAAGCCATTGCTGATAAGCGGCTTTTTCCTGCCCATATTGGGGATAATCCCGGAAAGCCAACCGCAGCGGCGCGCCGCAATGGGGACAGCAGGGCAGCAGCGTGTCGGGAATGGAAAAATCGGCGGACTGTGTGTGGACCAGCATTTGCTGCATCACAGGCCAAAAGGGCCACACTGCCGTTGTGCAGCGCTGGCTGCAGCAGAGCAAATCATAGGTGCCCTGATACTCAAAGACGCGCTGCGCCGGAAAGCCGCTGCGCAGGAATTGCCGGTCCACATTGGAGGTGAGGATGTAATAGTTTTTGTCCTGCAAAATGGCTTTCAGCTGCCGGTATAAGGGCAGCGGCGGCATCTCCCAGCGCACGCGGCTGATATGGCTGGCGTAATAGGCCCATTGTTGGGCCGCTGTCCAGCTGCGGAAGCTGATCATCTGATATTCGCTGCGCAGTCCGCGGGCGGCCCAGTAGGGATAGCGCTGCCGAAAGATTGCTTCGTCGGCATAGCTGAGTCCGGCGGCCGCCGATAAGCCGGCGCCTGCGCCCAGCAGAATATAGTCGGCTGTCCGGACGGCTTCTGCCAGGCGCTGGATGCTGCCGGACAGGGCGGCTGATAGGGTCTGCAAGTTCCATTCCTCCTTTGGGCGGGAATATCCTTTCTTTTGTTCTATTTTAGCATAGAAGCCGCCGTTTGAACAGGCGTGTATTTTTGTTACTTTTTCTAAAAATGCTGCACACAGGGTTATCACAAAGGGCTGTTATGTTAATAACAGGAGAAAACTTACAGAAAAGAGGACGAAGGGAGCGGATTTCCTTGCAAAAAGGATTGGTGCAGAAAAAACTGGTGGCGGCGGCTTGCGCTGTGGTGCTTGTGGCGGCAGGCGGTGTGTTTTGGTGGCAAAGCGGCAACAAAACAGAGGCTGTGGCGGCAACCCGGGAGGAAGTGGTAACGCGGGGCAGCATTATTTCCAGCTTGTCGGAGGAAGGCACTGCGTCGGTGACAACGCAGACCACCGGACTGGATTTGAGCGTGACGTTAGATGACGAAACACGGCTGGACTTGGACGTAAAGGTGGAAGATGTGCTGGTGCGGGCCGGCGAGCATGTATCGGCAGGCGACGCGCTGTTTATTCTGGACCAGACCTCGTTGAATAAGGCCATGAACACCTTGAACAACGCTTATCAGGAAGCGCAGCTCAAGGCGGACGAAGCGGCGTTAGAGCTGACGCTGGGTACCGCAGCGGCCGAACAAACCCGAACCGAAAGTCTGAGCGACGGCGCGGTGGCTTCCGGTGTGTACGAAAATACCATAACGGAGATGGAAACCAAGCTGGCCCAATATGAGAAGAATCTGACGGAAGCCCAGGAGGATTATGCGGAATATGCCGAACTGCTGGAGCTGTATAATGTGCGTACTGCTACCAGAAACAACATGAAAAGTCTGGTAGACCATTATGAGGACGCTTTAGAAGCGCTGCAGGATTTTTACGAAGATTACAATGATACCAACGCTGATTACAAGGCAGCCTACAACAATTATAAAAATCAGCTGAGCTCTTTGACAGAGGCGCTGGAAAAAGCAGAAGCGGAAAAGGACAGTTATGCCGACAGTGAGGAAGAGTCGGGCAAATATGGAGATGCCTATGACACGGCGGTAGATAATTTTAACAAGGCCATTGAGATTATCAACAAATATCAATCGGTGGTAGATGAATATGATACGCTGGAGGACCGCATTGCCGACGCCGAGGATTGCCTGGAGGAAGCGCAGGAGGCCTATGACGATTACAATGAGGATTACCAGGACTGGTACGGCAACACCACCTACAGCGAATTACAGCGCAAGGTGAGCCAACTGCAGCTGGACATTGAGACAACCCAGTTGACCTATGACAACTACAAGCTGTTGTATGAAAGCAACAAGGACATGGCGGAAAGTACCAAAAACAAAACGACAGTGTCGGCAGAAACAGCCGATTTGTCTTATCAGAGTACGGTGAATAAGCTGCAGCAGGAAGTTTTGAGCACCCAACTGACAGCCAGCAATCTGTATGATTATGTGCAGGAGCTGAATGGCTGCCTGCAGGACAACGTGATTGTATCGCCCTGCGACGGGTTGATTACCAATATTGCCTTTGAGGCTGGCGATAAGATTGACTTAACCCAGGACGTGATGACCATTGCCCAGAATGACAGTATTTCCGTTGTGCTGTCCATTGACCAGGACGATATCACCAACGTATCCTTAGACCAGCAGGCGTTGGTGACCTTTGACACCTCCGAAGAAACCTTTGAGGGCAAGGTGGACGCCATCAGCGTATCGCCTATGATGGCCGGTGCGCCAACGGTCAACTATACAGTAACCGTTGTTGTGGAAGGCGAAGGTCTGGAGGATATCTATGAAGGCATGAGCTGTACGGTAGAATTGGTATCGGAACGGGTAGATGATGTGTTAATCATTCCCAAACGAGCCATCACCACAGAAGGCGGAAAAAGCTATGTGCAGCTGAAGCAGGCAGACGGCACGGCTGTGCAGCAGGAGGTAACGCTGGGTTTCACCGACGGCACCAACTATGAAGTGCAAGCCGGTTTGGAGGAAGGCGATATTGTACTGATTGGCAGCAATATCAATAACAATAATAGCAACGGTACAACCAGCGGCAATCGGGAAAGCGACAGGCCGGAAGGCATGGACAATGCGGAGGCTCCGGCAGAGGGATTTTCCGGCGGTCGGCCGTCGGGCAATGAAGGAGGCATGGCCAGTGGCGCTCCGGGAAATTCTTAATCTGGTTTGGATCAATATTGGCGGCAATAAATCCAAAGTGCTGCTGACCTCGCTGGGCATCATCGTAGGCGCCGCCACCATTGTAATTGTCATTGCCATTGGGTTAGGCGGACAGCAGGACGTCCAGGAGCAGTTTAAAAATCTCAATGCCGGCACCATCACCATTGCCGATAATAGCGGTTCGGCATCGTCCGGCGGCATGGGCGGCGGTATGGGTGGTATGATGGGCGGAGGCATACCCGGCGGAGGCGGCAATCGCGGTGGAAACGCCGGCGGCGACCGCGGCGGTGGCATGATGGGCGGTAGGCCCGGCGGCATGGCGGGCGGCGTGGAGCAAATCAAAAAGACCACCTTCACAGAGGCCGATTTGGAAGAACTGACCTATTTTATTCCCAATATTGAAAGCATTACCTTGTTGGTCAGCGGCAGCAGCGATGTGGAGGGCGGCGCCTTAGAAGAAGAATTGTCCTCTACCATTGTAGGCGCCACCAGCGAGTATGTGGACATTACCAATCTGGAACTGCTGACGGGAGAATTCTTTACCGAGGAAGAGAATGAAGCGCTGGAACGGGTGGCCGTGTTGGGCTACGACGCGGCGGTGAGCATTTTTGAAAATGTATACGATGCTTACGGCAGCCAAATTAACATCAACAGCAAAAAATATACGGTGATTGGCGTGCTGACCGAAACCGGCTCGACCGTATCGGATATTACCTTGGACAGCGCCGTCTTTGTACCCTATAACAGCGCAGTCAAGTATGTCATAGGGAGTAACGCCAGCCCTAAAATTGTGGCGGTCGTAGAGGACGTCAATCAGATAGAAGAAACCATCAGCAATGTAGAAACACTGTTGATGGAGCTGTATCCAAAGGGCAGCTTTACCGTTACCGACGCCGGCAGTCAGGTAGCGGCCAGTCAGCAATCGGCCAACACCATGTCCATTTTGCTGATTGCGGTGGCCAGTGTGGTGTTTGTGGTGGGCGGCATCGGCATTATGAACGTGCTGTTTGTGTCGGTGAAGGAGCGCACCAGAGAGATTGGCATTTTGAAAGCGCTGGGCAGCTCCCGCAAGGACATTTTGCTGCAGTTTTTGCTGGAAGCCAATTTTATCAGCATCTTAGGCGGCATTGTGGGCGTGGCGGTAGGCTATCTGCTGATGCCGGTGGTGCGGCTGAGCGGCATGAGCGTGGTGTCCTCCACG
>CABUKW010000134.1 GCA_902492275.1 uncultured Peptococcaceae bacterium | reverse complement strand
GAAAGGTGATAAAGGGGATCCAGGAGCAGTAGGAGCTACCGGCCCGAAAGGCGATAAGGGCGATAAAGGGGACACAGGAGCCACCGGTCCAAAAGGCGTATGCGACTGTAAGTGTGCGGCGGCGGTAGAAAATGCCACTGGCAGCAGCGATATCGTCGCGAAGTTTAATCAGCTATTGAAAAACCTGCGGGAAGCTGGTCTGCTGAAACGGTAGTGCGTGAGCAAAAACTGCAAACAAAAGAGGCTGTTGTCTGAATGATTTCTCAATCCAGCATAGCAGCCTCTTTTTTGCTCGTTATGGAAAACAGAAAATGGTTGTTTAGTTTTTGTTATCCTCTTTTACAAAGATGATGGTCAGCACCAGAGCGGCAAACATCATCAAGCCTGCGCCCAGATAAGCCATGTTGATGCCGTGAATTTGGGCCGGATTGGAGGTTGGGTCGGCAGAAGCAGCCACCACGATGGACATAACCGTTACTAATACCGCGGTTCCCAAAGAACCGGCTACTTGACGGAAGGTGTTCCCGATGGCGGTACCATGGGCCATCACGCTGTTATCCAAGGCATTAAGCCCCCAGGTATTCAGCGGCATGTTGACCAGAGAAAGGCCGATGGTGCGAACCGTGTACACGAAAGACAACCACAGCAGCGGCGTATTTTCGTCCATCACAATCATAGGAATGGTGAACAGCGCCGTCACGAACAGGCCGGGAATGGCCAGCACACGGGGGCCGAACTTATCGAACAGCCGACCGCTGATGGGGCTCATAATCAGCATGGCGACAGAAGCGGGCAGCATAATCAGGCCGGAAACGGTGGCGCCATAGCCGCGGATGGTTTGGATATAGATGGGGTTCAGCACTGTACCGACAATGAGCGCCGCCTGCACCAGCATGGTCAGCACCACCGAGATGATGAATTTTTTGTTGGACATGATATGCATGTTCAGCAATGGTTCTTCCATGTGCAGCTGACGGTAGATAAACAGGATGAGGGCAACAGCGCCCACCGCCAGTGTTGCCAGCACCGTGGCGTTGACGCCGTAGGAGCCGATGGCGCTGAAGCTGTACAGCAATCCGCCGAAGCCCAGCGTGGATAAAATGACTGATGTGATGTCCAAGCCTGGCTTTGAGGTTTCCCCCATGTTTTCCAAAAAGAAATAGGCTACTACAATGGTCAGCAGTGCCAGCGGCGTCATGCCGTAAAACAGGATGTGCCAGCCGAAGGCGTCGATGATAAACCCTGCTGCCACAGGGCCAACCGCAGGCGCGCAGCCGATAACCAGTCCAATCAGCCCCATGCCTACGCCGCGATATTGTCGGGGCAAGGCCAAAAGCATGATGGTTTGCAGCATCGGCATCAGAATGCCGGCGCCTGCCGCCTGCAGCACCCGAGCCAGCAGTACCATGGCAAAGGTGGCAGAAATGGCGGCGATAAAGGTGCCTAAGGTGAAAACGCCCATAGAGATAAAGAATAACTGGCGGGTGGTAAACCGTTCGATGAGATAGGCGGTAACCGGAATCATAATGCCGTTTACCAGCATAAAGCCGGTGGTCAGCCACTGAGCCGTAGACGCATCGACGTCCATTTCCCGCATAATGCTGGGCAGCGCCGGCGTTAAAAGGGTTTGATTTAAGATGGCGATAAAAGCGCCAAAGAGCATGACCGCCAGCATTACAAATTTGCGGTGGTCGATGCCGATTTTTTCAAGAGTATTTGCCACAGAAAAGACCTTCTTTCTAAAATAAGGATAGGAATAGATGTTGCTGTTGAAGGACAAACAAAATATGACCACATTCAATTTGCGGGAACTGCGTACAAATTAAAAATGATCATGACGTTTGCTTCTATAGCGTGCTATTTATTATACTGCAAAAAAAAGAAATGTCAATAAAAAAGAATGCGATAGCATAGAATTTTCTGAAAGTATTAGAGATCCTTATTGAGACGGCAGCTATTGGCAAAGCAGATAGAGGCGGACAACGCGTAACCAAGTATGTTTTGCGGCAATTTGCCTGGAATTGGGCAGAATATTGAAAAAAATGGTTTGCTCCTGCTGCTGTCTTTCGCTATAATAAAATGATATGAAATGAGGCGAGGAGCATGACAGTTCGCAAAGTAAAAAGGCGCTACCGTTTGAAAAAAACAAAGCGGGCCCGTATCCAGGCGGCCATCGTATTGCTGGGCTGCCTGCTGCTTGTCGGCGGCTTGATCCATACCGTTAGGCTGCTGCTGCCGCCCGACTATCTGGACGCCTCCACCACGCAGATCGACGGCATTCCCTTGTATACCGATTTTTTAGAGTTAGACTGGCAAGGGCGTACCGGCGAGAAGCGCCGCATTAAATGGCTGGTGATTCACGAAACGGGCAATCCGGCTGCGGGCGCTGACGCCGCCATGCACAACCGCTATCTGCACAGCGAGGAGCAGAAGGACGTTCCGTTATCCTGGCATTATACGGTGGACGATCACCAAATCTATCACCATCTGCCCGATTCGGAGCGGGGCTACCATGCCAGCGATTCGGGCACCAAGGGCGGCGGCAACGACTGCGGCATCGGCATTGAAATTTGCGTCAACGCCGACGGCAATTTCGATCAGGCGGTGGATAACGCGGCCCATTTAGCGGCAGACTTATTAAAACGCTATCATTTGAGCATTTCCGATGTGAAGCAGCACGGCGATTTCACCAGCAAAAATTGTCCGGAGCATTTGCGGGAAGGCGACAACTATCAGCAATTTTTAGAAAAAATAAAAGAATACATGTAAAATCACAGGAGGATGTATGATTACTGTAAACAATGTAAGCCTGAGCTTTGACGGCACCACCCTATTTTCTGATGTAAACCTGAAATTTACTCCCGGCAACTGCTATGGCATTATCGGGGCCAACGGCGCCGGAAAATCTACCTTCTTAAAAATTTTATCGGGCGTGAAGGAGCCTACCACCGGCGAAATCATCATTCCCGCCAACGTGCGCATGTCGGTCTTAAAGCAGGACCACTACGCTTACGACAGTTATACCGTAATGGATACGGTCATCATGGGCAACGCCCGTCTGTATGAAATTATGCAGCAAAAGGACGCGCTGTATGCCAAGCCTGATTTCAGCGAGGAGGACGGCATTCTGGCCTCGGAGCTGGAGGGAGAATTTGCCGAGCTGAACGGCTGGGAGGCTGAAACAGAGGTGTTGAAGCTGCTGCAGGGTTTAGGGCTGGAAACTGGCATCGAATATGCCATGATGAGCGCCCTGGACGGCAAGCAGAAGGTAAAGGTGCTGCTGGCCCAGGCGCTGTTTGGTCAGCCGCAGATTATTCTGCTGGACGAACCGACCAACAACCTGGACATCCAGTCGATTAACTGGCTGGAGGAGTTTTTGATGGACTATGAAGGCACCGTGATTGTGGTGTCCCATGACCGCCATTTCTTGAACATGGTCTGCACCCATATTGTGGATATCGATTTCAAAAAGATTAAAATTTACACCGGCAACTACGATTTCTGGTACGAATCCAGCCAGCTGATGCAAAAGCTGATGCGGGACCAGAACCGCAAAAAAGAGGACAAAATCAAGGAACTGCAGAGCTTTATTTCTCGGTTTTCCGCCAACAAATCCAAAGCCAAGCAGGCAACCGCCCGCCGCAAGCTGCTGGATAAGCTCACGGTGGAGGAACTGCCGGTATCGTCCCGCAAATATCCCTATCTGGGCTTTGAGATGGACAGAGAGCCGGGCAAGGAAATTTTAACGGTAGAAAATTTGAGCAAGACGGTAGACGGCGTACCGGTGTTGAATAATGTGTCGTTCCGCATTGAAAAGGGCGAAAAAGTGGCCTTTGTAGGCGAAAACGAAATCGCTACCACTACGCTGTTTCAAATCCTGATGGGAGAATTGGAGCCGGACGCAGGCAGCTTCAAATGGGGCGTCAGCACCAGCCAGTCCTATTTCCCTCACGATAACAGCGCCTATTTTAACGATTGCGATTTGTCCATTTTGCGCTGGCTGGAGCAGTATACGCCCAAAGACCACACCGAAACCTATCTGCGCGGCTTTTTGGGCCGTATGCTGTTTTCCGGCGACGACGTGCTGAAGCCGGTCAATGTGTTATCCGGCGGCGAGAAGGTGCGCTGTATGCTGAGCAAAATGATGATGTACGGCGCCAACGTGCTGGTTATCGACCAGCCCACCAACCATCTGGACTTGGAATCCATCACCGCTGTCAACAACGGTCTAATCGAATTCAAGGGCGTGCTGCTGTTTGCCTCCCACGACCATCAGTTTGTGCAAACCATTGCCAACCGCATTATCGAAATCCAACCGGAAGGCATTTTGAGCAAGGTGGGCACCTACGATGAATTCTTAGAATGGAAGTACGATAAAAAATAAGTTGGGCGCAGGCCTTTGGTTTGCCAGATGAGGAGGTTTTTCCATGAACGTAGTAGCAATAAACGGAAGTCCCCGCAAAGGGTGGAATACTGCTGGTATTTTGCAGGCGGCCTTAGAACAGGCCCAGGCCCAAGGCGCAGCCACAGCATTGCATCATCTGTACGATTTGCACTATACCGGCTGCCGCAGCTGCTTTGCCTGCAAGCATATCAGCGGCTTTTCCCTGGGCCGTTGTGCGCTGAAGGATGATTTAACGCCGGTACTGCAGCAGATTTTGGCCGCCGATGTGGTGCTTTTGGGTTCGCCCATCTATTTTGGCGATATCACTGCCGGTCTGCGGGCCTTGCTGGAGCGGCTGTGGTTTCCCAGCTTAAACTACGATAAGGAGCGCACGGTCAACTATCGGCGCGATGTGGTGTTCGGCCTGGTGTTTACTATGAACCTGGCCGATACCAGCCTTTATGACGGTCTTTACCGGCAGCTGGCGGGCAATATGGAACGGCTGGCCGGACCTACCGAGGTGTTGGCCATTGGCGATACCCTGCAATTTCCCGATTACAGTCAGTATCGGAATACCATGTTTGACGCAGAGAAAAAGCTGCAACACCATGAAACCCGATTCCCAGAGGAAAAACAGCGGGCGGCCCGATGGATGCAGCATTTACTGGAACGAACAGCACAGTTGCAAGAAAAATAGATGTAGTGCGTAAAAAACCAGTGGTTATCCCATGAGAAACCACTGGTTTTTTATATAACTTCCGTGCGGGCCTTCATTTGCCGGAAAATGCTGTCGTTGGCAATCTGGATATCGTTGTCGCTGTTCGATTTGTAGTATCAGATGGCGCTGAAAGCAAAAAAGTTGATGGGAAAATGAAAAAAGTTTGGGCAGAAAACTGACACAGAACTGGTTATATGATATAATTAAACATTAAGAAATTTTGCGGAAGGATGAAGTACAGCATGGGTAAAAATGTTTATGCGGCGCCGCGGAAGGGTCCTGCGGGAAAATGGGTAGAACCGGCGGATCATAAGCCGCAGAGCCAGGAAAACCGGCAGCAGAGCCGGCAGGAGCGGCTGCAGGCGCTGGCAGCGCAATATAAAAAGAACGCTAATAAAAATAAGGGGAATGAATAATATGCTAACAGGAAAAGAAAAACGGTTTCTGCGCAGTCTGGCCAATACGATGGAGCCTATCGTACAGGTGGGCAAGGGCGGCGTCAATGAAAGTGTGCTGTTTAGCTTGCAGGAGGCTTTAGAAGCCCGCGAGCTGGTCAAGGTACGGGTGCTGAAAAATTGTCTGGACGAGGTAGGCGATGTGGCGCAGGCGCTGGCCGAACAAAGCAGGGCGGAGTTGGTGCAGGTGATTGGCCGCAATGTGGTGTTGTACCGCCGTCATCCTAAAAAACCGGTGATTGAATTGCCGAAGCAATAAGGTGTGTGAGAACCATGGACCGTGAAGCATACAAGGCATTGGTGAGCAATGCGCAAAAAATTGTGGTGAAGGTGGGCACCAGCACCTTAACCCATAAAAATGGCAAGCTCAATTTGGAGCAGATTGAGCGTTTGGTGCGGCAGCTATCGGATCTGCGCAATCAGGGCAAGGATGTGGTGCTGGTATCGTCCGGCGCCATTGGCGCCGGTATGGGCAAGCTCAATTTGGAGGAGCGGCCCAAAACCATTCCGGAGAAGCAGGCGGTGGCGGCGGTAGGCCAGGGAATTTTGCTGCACATTTATGAGAAAATATTTGCCGAATACGGACAGGCCACTGCCCAGCTATTATTGACTAAGGCCGATTTGGAACACCGGCAACGGTTTCTAAACGCCCGCAATACGCTGCTGACGCTGCTGAAGCTGGGCGTGATTCCCATTGTCAACGAAAATGATACGGTGGCCTTTGAAGAAATCAAGTTCGGCGATAACGATACGCTGGCGGCGCTGGTGGGCACGCTGATCGATGCCGATTTGGTCATCCTTTTGACCGATATCGACGGCTTTTACGACGGCGATCCCCGCAAGCGCAAGGACGCTAAGCGTATCTCGGTGGTGGAAACCATCGACGCCCAGGTGGAAAGTCTGGCTGGCAGCGTGGGCAGCAAGTTTGGCAGCGGCGGCATGGCCACCAAAATTACGGCGGCCAGCATTGCGGTCAACGCTGGCATTCCGTTGATGATTGCCCATGGCGCCGAGCCCCACATTATCCGTAAGCTGACTGGCGGCGAGGACGTGGGCACGCTGTTTTTGCCTATTGAGATGAAGCCCCATCTGCGCAAAAAATGGATTGCCTTCGGCTCCCATGTGGGCGGCAGGCTAGTGGTGGACGACGGCGCTAAAGACGCGCTGATTCACAAGGGCAAGAGCCTGCTGCCCAGCGGCATCACGGCGGTGGAGGGCGACTTTGCCGCCGGTGACGTGGTGGAAATTGTAGACGGGCAAGGGCGGGAGTTTGCCCGCGGTATCAGCAATTATAGCTGGATGGAGTTGCATAAAATCAAAGGGCAGAAGAGCAAGGACATTTGCCCCATCTTGGGGTATAAGGATTACGATGAAGCGATACACCGGGATAATCTATCCCTGATTTTGTAGGAGGTGGCTGTGATGGGAGAATTGCAGGAAAAAGGGCGTTTGGCCAAGGAAGCCAGCTATCGGCTGGCGGTGATGACCACCGCAGAGAAAAACAAGGGCTTGCTGGCCATGGCCGCTGGTCTGGAGCAGGCTTGCGATGAAATTTTATCGGCCAACGAGCAGGATATGCAGCGGGCCAGGGAAAAGGGCCAGCCGCAGGCCTTTTTGGATCGGCTGCTATTGACGGAAAGTCGGGTGCAGGACATGGCCGACGGCCTGCGGGCTGTAGCTGAACTGCCCGATCCGGTAGGGCATGTGGAGGAAATGTGGCTCAATAAGGACAATCTGCAAATCGGCAAGGTAGCTGTGCCGCTGGGCGTTATCGGTATGATTTATGAAGCGCGGCCCAACGTGACAGCCGATGCCGCCGCCTTATGCCTGAAGTCGGGCAATGCGGTGCTGCTGCGGGGCAGCGGCGACGCCATCCAATCCAATTTGAAAATTGCCGCAGTGTTGAGCGCTGCCGCCGAGCAGGCCGGTATCCCCAAAGGGGCCATTCAACTGGTGGAGGATACCAGTCGGGAAACGGTCAACGCCATGTTAAAGTTAAATGAATATCTGGATGTACTCATTCCCCGCGGCGGCGCCGGACTAATTCAGAATGTGGTAAAGAATGCCACCGTGCCTGTCATTGAAACCGGCGTGGGAAATTGCCATATCTACGTAGACGAAACTGCCGATTTGGACATGGCGGTGCAGATTATTCTCAATGGCAAGGTGCAGCGCCCCGGCGTGTGCAACGCCACCGAATCGCTGCTGGTGCATAAAGCGGTAGCGGTAAAGCTGTTGCCTATGGCGGCGGAACAATTGCTGGCAGCCGGTGTGGAACTGCGGGGCTGCGCGGAAACCATGCAGTATATTCCCCAGAGCAAGGCGGCCACAGAAGAAGATTACGCCACCGAGTTTCACGGCTTAATTCTCTCGGTGAAAGTGGTGGACAGCATAGACGAAGCCATTTTGCACATCCGCCGGTTTGGCACCAAGCATTCGGAAGTGATTGTCACCAACGATTATAACCATGCCCGGCAATTTCAGCAGATGGTAGACGCAGCGGTGGTTTACGTCAATGCGTCCAGCCGCTTCAGCGACGGATTTCAGTTTGGCTTTGGCGCGGAAATCGGCATCAGCACTCAAAAGCTGCACGCTCGCGGGCCAATGGGCTTAAAAGCGCTGACCAGCTATAAATATATTGTGAACGGAAACGGACAAATTCGCCAATGAGAAAAATCGGTTTATTGGGAGGTACCTTTGACCCTGTGCATTTTGGCCATCTGCGTTTGGCCGACGCCTGCCGGCAGGCGCTGCAGTTAGAGGAAATCTGGTTTATTCCTGCGGCTCTGCCGCCCCACAAGGATTGGCGCGTCAGTCCCTATGCCAAACGGCGGCGTTGGCTGGGGCA
>CABUKW010000133.1 GCA_902492275.1 uncultured Peptococcaceae bacterium | reverse complement strand
GATCCCCTTTATCACCTTTCGGGCCAGTGGCTCCTACTGCTCCTGGATCCCCTTTCGCGCCGGTTGCTCCTGCTGCTCCGGTATTGCCTTTGGGACCTGCTATGCCAGTAGCGCCCTGCGGACCCATCGGGCCCATAGGGCCGCCACAGCAGCAATTATTTCTTTGTGTCATATTGCTCCTCCTATATTATTAGAAATCCAAACCATCGGTTTGTTCTTTTTATTATATGAAGGAGCAGCCTCTTTGTTTCACAAATCTGGTCGCCCTATTTTCCCAACTGGGCGGCAAAAATCTGGCTCCACTGCTCCAGGGGCACGGTGTATCCATCTGGATTTTGATAAAAATATACCTTAGCCATGCGGTTGCCGTCCACCAAAAGCAGACGGGGATAAGGCTCGGCCAGTTGAGCGTCGCCATAAGCCAAGGCGTAATCCACCTCCAGCTCCGGCAGCGCCAGAATTTGATAGTCATCGCCTAAGCGCTCCTGGGCCAACTTCTCATACTCTCGGGCCAAGGCGCGGGCAACCCAGGGCCAGCGGGTTTCATAATAGGTGACTGATAAGCTGCCCTGCAGCTGCTGCCCGTCGGCCAGACGCAGTGCGCCCTCCTGCTGCAGATAAAGCACCTGCGGCGCTAGCCAGTCGGGCTTTTCTTCTATATGACTGCCGCTGACCGTCCAGTTATAGAAAACGGCCGGAACATCTCTGGTGCGCTGCCGCTGCTCATCAAATTGCGCCTTTGCCGTATCGTTCCAGGCTTCCAGCCCAGCCGGCTCAGGAACAAACGCCTCCATCAGCGCAAAGGGCACAGCACGATCATAACGCTCCCATCTCTGTAAAGAAGCAGCAGGTGGCTCCGCCGTACAGCCGTTAAACATGGTCATGCACAGATAAAGCAAACCTACAATAATACTAACCGACATCACCCGATACACCGGCGCTTTCCTGCGCCAGCTCTGGTTATGATTGACGGGTATGCCGCGCTGCATCCGCAGGCAGTACTGAAAGGGGCCTGCCAATACATAAAAGAAGAAAAACACAAAAAACAGGGTGCGCAGCAACGCAGACACAAAGACGGCGCTGCCTTCATTGAGCCAGGTTATGAAAAAGCCATTCCTCATATAGAGATTCCATTGACTGGAAAAACTGGGTGACGCTATAACCATGACCCCCACAAAGGTATTCAATACGCGGGGCATTTTCTTTTTATATCCCCAATAAAGCATGGGCAGCGCCAGCACAACCAGAATCCCCAGCCACCAACGCCAATCTACAAAATTTAACAAGCTCTCACATAACAATACCCAACCTAGCACATACCCCATTTGCAGCAAGGCCTTATCATAATCAATCCACGGCTCTGTTTGCAGCTCCGGCACGGTGTCATCCGCCGTAGCAAAAATACCAAAGACGCCCCGCTGGGCCACAAACCGCCAGCCGCTGGCCTGACAAATGGCAATCAGCTCCTGCTGGCTGGACGGCGACTTATCCTCATATAAGCTGTCCTGCGGCAACTCGCACATGCGGTAGCGCAGCTTCTGCGGCTCCTCCCGCCGAAAAACTGCCACACCGGCAATCATCTTGTCCAAGATATAGCCCTTTTGCGCCATATCAGCCAGCCAGCTTTCCATACGGCCCACGTCATAGCTGGAACAGGGCGCGATACGGATTGTATAGCGTTTCTTTTTGTCATCGGACATCACAATCGACCTCCCTCTTTCTTCAACTCCTCCGCATAAAACTGCGCCAACTGTTCTAACGATATCTGCTCCGAGCCGTCAGACTGATTGTACATGATATACAGCACCCGGCAATCGTCGGCCAAAATCACCGTTGGCAACAGCGTTCGATAGGCCACTGCATACGCTGCGTCCAGCTCCGGCAATTCCAAAGGCTCATACCGTTGATAGCGCTTTCCCCATAAGCGTTCATCGCGCTGCTGCAGCTCCCGCGCCAACTGCTGGGCCAGCCAGGGCCAACGGGTTTGGTAGTAATCTACCAATAAATCCCCCTCCAGTACGCAGCTGCCGTTTTGATAGAGCTTGCCCCGCTGAGATACCGAAACCTGCACCGGCGCTAACACATCCTGCCTGACCTTCACATAATTGGCATAGTCGGACTGGTCGGTCGGCACAAACACACTGCCTGGAAGCAGGTCGGCCATAGTGGCAAAGGGAAACGGCTCGGTATAGTCCTCCAACGCTATGGTATGGTCCTGCACCGTCAGCAGCATGCCCCCTATCACAGCGACCAGCATGGAAACACTGCATAACGCCGCAACCGCAGCGGTTTTGATTTGGTAGCAGGCTGCGTTCCTGCGCCAGTCCTTATTGGGCGTAAGGCCCGTTTGCCCGATCAAGGCTTTGCCGAGCTTTCGCAGCGACCAATAGCGGGACAGCACCAGATACAGACATAGAATGGCAAACAGGACAGCGGCGGCATAAACACCGGAGCCAAACTGCAGCATCGTGTAGAAGAAGCCTTCCTTGAGCAACAAAAAGGGAATATACAGGCCTGCCTGCAAAAGCAGCAGCAAAAGGCTAATCCGTTCCTGTCTCTGCACCTGCCTCAGCGCCATGGCATAAAGCTGCGGGTCCGTATTGGGCTCTATAGCTTTTTCATCGGCTGTATAAAAAATTCCAAAGCTGCCCCGCTGGCCCCCATACTGCCAGCCAAATTCTTCATGCAGGGCAATAAACGCTTCTTTTTCTTGCGCCGCAAGCGTATTGTTGGGCAGCAACGTCAGCCGATAGCGCAGGTTTTGCGGCTGCCCTTTCACAAAAACCGCTGCCAAATACCACACAAATTTTTGCAGCAAATAGCCCTGCCGGGCCATATGCTCCAGCCAGCCTTCCATTTCGGCAAGCTCGTACCCAGAGCAAGGCGCCAGCCGATAAATCCGTTCTGCTTGTTCTGTTTGCCTGTTCATTCCTCCAGCCCTCCTTCCCTGTCGGCGTCCTCCACGCAATGGCGCAGACGGGCAACCTCCTCCTCATAGGCCCACAAGCCCTTCTCGGTAATTTGGTAGGTGCGTTTTCGCCCTTCCACCGCGATTTCTGTCAGATACCCTTCCTTTTCAAACTTGGCTAAAATGGTATAGAGCGTGGCCGGCCCCAGCTTGCAGCGCCCGACAGTCGTTTGCTCGATAAACTGGGACACATCGATGCCGCATTTAGGCCCGCCGCGAAACGCCATCAGCACATAAAACATCGACTCGGTTAGATTTTCCAGCGCCTTCTTCGGCATTTCCACCCCTCCCTGTCTTAATATCGTTTATTGATATCGTTTAATGATATTGTAACAGGAAAGACAGGGAGCTGTCAATATGATTTTAAAAATTTAGAATAATTGATTGGGCAGAAAAATTTCTATAATATTTAAAATATATCTAATCTTTACTAAATCTCTTTTTAACGAAAAGCTTGTGTCATTTTTTAATTGACACAAATAGTAATTTGAAAAAGAAAAGCTCCTTCTCAAAAGAAATATTTATGATTATCATAATATTAAAGCTACGGCCATAGCAAAACAAAACTTATCCTTCTGTATTTTATTGGATAAGTTAAGGAGGTATCTTTATGTTAAAAAGAAAAGCAGCATCAGATAAAATTTTACTGCTCGGTTGTGATGGTATGGATCCACGTCTAACAAAAAAATATGTGGACATGGGGCTAATGCCAAATGTAAAGAAATTCATTGAACGAGGTGCTTGCAGAGAAGATTTAATTTTATTAGGCGGTCATCCAACGGTAACGCCGCCAATGTGGACCACATTGGCTTGTGGGTGTAACTCCAATGTTCATGGTATTACAGATTTCTTTCGTTGTGGCTCCGATATTGATGAAATTTCCTACAATTTAGATTCAAGAAATTGTCATGCTGAGCCATTGTGGAATGTATTTGCAGAAGCTGGGAAAAAAACTTTAGTTTTTCACTGGCCTGGCTCCTCGTGGCCACCAACCAGTGATAGCCCCAACTTATTAGTTGTAGATGGCACCTCTCCAGGTAGTGTTGGTATGGCTACCTCTCAAATTGAGGCAGATGTTTTCGTTGGCGCTAACGAAGATATTACAGAGGTAAAATTCATTCCCAAAGCTCCAATGGAAGCAAGTGCAGCATGTGTTATCACCGACCTAGAATTAGATAATTCTGAAGGTGGCATAGACTTGTTGAGTACTTGCGGAGACCCAAACAAATCTGGTGATAAAGTTTTCATCACTAAAAAATCCCAAATGGCTACAAGTAGCACAGATGCTTTACAAGACATAGTTCAATCTCCAATCCGAACGGCAACTGGTTGGCTAAACGCTCCTATAGACGCAAAAGAATTTACAATTTTGTTATCTGGCGGTATGATTCGTCGCCCAGCATTGATTTTAAAAAATGCACAAGGGATCTACGATACTATTGCAATGTATAAAAACAAAAAAAGTGAAGAACCTATTGCCGTATGCCCATTAGGTGAATTAGTTGTTGAAATAAAAGATGAAGTTATTAAAAATGACAAAAAATATCACGTTAATCGCAATATGAAACTATTAAGATTGGATCCAAAAGGTAAGAATTTGACTTTGTATATTTCACCTGCAATGGACATGGATAATGATTCTTGCTACCATCCAAAGAGATTATTCAAAGAAATTACAGAAAATGTCGGTTATCCAACACCGACTACTATGTTTGGCCGTCAGGATCCCATGTTGATTACAGAATGTATGTTAGATTCTTGGTATGCAACAGCTGATTGGCAAGCGGCCACTATTCATCACTTAATCGAAAGTGAAGAGTTAGATGTTGTATTTTCTCATTACCACGCTATTGATATCGAGGAACATCAGTTCATTAAACATTTGGCTGAGCGACCATTTAACAATCAGCCTGTAGAAGTTGCCGAAAAATGGATGCAAGACCTATATGTACAAACTGACTACTATTTAGGTAAATTTTTGCATTATTTAGATGAAGGTTGGACTATTATCATTTTCTCAGACCATGGTCAGGTTGCTCCTAAATATGATTTACCAGTATTTATGGAAGGGACTGGCGTGGCAATTCCTTGGATGGAGAAAATGGGATATACCCATGTACTCAGAGATGAAAATGGAGAGATAACCGGTATTGATTGGACAAAAACCACTGCTATTATGCAGCGTTATGGTCATATCTATATCAATTTAAAAGGACGTAATAAACATAACGTAAATGGTACAATTATTGATGGTATCGTAGAGCCTGCTGATCAATATTTGTTTGAAGAAGAAATTATGACAAAACTATATGAAGCCAAGTCAGAAGAAACCGGTCGTCGTATAATCAGTGTTGCATTGAGAAATAGAGATGCCATTCTATTAGGTAACGGTGGTCCAGAAGCTGGTGATATTATTTGCTGGATGGCCGAAGGTCATAATTTTGATCATGCTGACTGTTTATCTACAACTTATGGGGAATCAGATACTTCCGTATCTCCAATTTTTATTAGCGCTGGTAAAGGTTTTAAAGAGGGGTACTACACAGACCGTCTTATCCGTCAAATTGATTTCGCGCCTACAGTCGCTGTATTAGGCGGGGTAAGAATGCCTGCACAATGTGAAGGGGCACCTGCATATCAAATTTTAGCAGATGAATATTAATATTTCATTAAGATATCCATTTTGAATATTTGTAACCATTCTATACATTCTAACATCCAGGTATCTCAGACCCTGGATGTTAGAATCATACAAAATCGTTTCTAAGATTCGTGAGGTGAACATCAATGCATACTACGTTTAATTTATCAAAAAATGACTGGATAAAATGGAGCATTACTGTTATATTAGCGCTACTATTTTTTTTAATTCCTGAAAGCAATTTTTATACGCCTCAAGTTAAAATGTTCTTCGTAATTACAGTTTTTAGTTTGGCCATCATGGCTTTTGAGTTCATGCCGCCTTTAATCATGGCAGTACTTTTACCTGTTTTATGGGTTATATTTGGCGTATGTAATTTTGCAACAGCAGTCGCACCTTGGACTAGCTCCACCATGTATATGGCCATTGGCATTCTAGTTTTCACAGGTATTCTGGATGACTGTGGCATATTAAAACGTCTCGCCTTTTATCTTATGAGCAAAATCAATGGAAGCTATTGCTTATTATTATTGGGGCTAATGTTTGTTGGTTTTTTGTTAGGGGTAGTCACTTTAGGCAGTGGCTATGCAATCATGGCAGCTTTATGTGCAGGCTTAATCTATGGATTAAAATTGAAAAGAGAAAGGAAGCCGCTGGTATTGCTATGGCTGGTATGTTAGGTGCATGTTCCAGTCATGCATATACATACAGCGCACAATCAATTGCTTTGATTAAAGGTTCCAGTAGTGGTTTAATAGATGAATTAGTTATAACTCCAATTAGTGTATTTATACATAACTGGCCAATGGCAGTTGTGTGTGTAGTAATTCTATTAATCACAATGAAATGGTATAAACCTGAAACTGCATTCAACTCCGGTGATTATTTCAAGGATCAGTTAGCCGCATTGGGTCCCATTACTCACCGTGAAAAAGTGAATGCTATCATGATCTTTTTAGTATTAGTCTACATTTGCACTGCCAACATTCATAAACTAGATATGTCTTATGCATTTGCAGTTATTCCCTATGTAGTATTTTTACCATTTATTAATGGAGCCGATGAAAAAACAATGAAAAAAGTCAATTGGCAGATGATGTTTTTTTGCGAAGCATGTATGGCCATTGGTACAGTAGCTACGGCACTAGGTTTAGGGGATACTTTAGCCTCTTTATGTATAAATCTATTTAGTAACACAAATAGTTTTACCACAATGTTTGCAGGCTTGTTTGGAATCGTCTTCCTTATGAATTTTTTAATGACTCCAATGGCGATCTGGTCTCTGCTATCCTATCCAGTATTAAGTGCTGCCTCCCAATTGGGATTTAGCTTATTACCTTTCGTTTACGCCTTGATGACTTCTTCAGAAGCCATTATTTTACCTTATGAATTTATACCTTACCTCTTATTTTTTAGTTTTGGGGTTATGAAAATGGGGGACTTCGTAAAATTGAATATTATGCGTAGTATCATTTACTTTGCAGGATATTTATTTATCTTAATTCCTTATTGGCATTTGATCGGTGTCGCATAATAACTAGCTATATTCTTATGAAATAGACTATAAATTTATCACATTAAGATCATGAAAACATAGTCCCAACCAAAATGCTTCCGTCCCTGATGTATTTTTATCATAGGGACGGAGGCTAATAATAAAATGTTTCATCACGGTATCTTACCATCATTTTTAAACATGTGCGGACAAGAAACTAGCTATAACAGATACAATATCCCAATAGTAATTCTTATAAATAATTTTTAGATGAAATGATTGATCAGTGGGCCTTGCCACAATATGATCTGGGAAATAACCCTTATAAATAAAACCCCTATCTTTTATTTTATAATCAAAAGTAATATAGCCAAATTTACTAACATGATCAATAAAATTATTTTTTAGTGATATATCGGGACTATATTTAAGAGAATCTTTTAAATTCTGTAATACTATAAAATTAACAAAATTATACGACCCTTTCAAGTTACAAAAAGAGTATTCTGATTTTAATTCCTCAAAAAAAATTTTCTTTTTAAATGCCAATGGAGATGTCCTATCAATCCAAACATACGCAATAAAACTTTTTAGATTATAAAGTGAATATAACGAGTCCGAAAAACTATTGGAATTATATCTTTCCATTATTGACTCAGTCAAAACTGGAATTGAAATATCATAGTCATGATAAAAGCTATCATACCGATCAGGTTCTATATATAAAACAGAAAAATCGAAATAAATTTCTGAGAAAATGGAGGAAAGCATTTCCAACAACATATCACCATAAAGAGATATCAAAACTTCCGCAATAGCAATTTTACAATGTCCAACTTCATATCTGATATGATTACTATTATACTTTAATAAACCATTAAAGGCCTTAATTGTTTCACCTAAAATCAGTTGAACAGATTGAAAAAATTCATGAGCTGCCTCTGTCGGCACTACGCCATGATGTGAACGAAAAAATAATTGAACATTTAATTCCTTTTCTAATTTATTTAACGACATTGTTAAGCTTTGACGGAAGATATATAAATTTTCTGCTGCTTTTGCAATTGATCTTTGCCGATATATTTCACTAAAATAATGTAATTGATCAAAGTTCATATTTCCAACCTCCATAAAAACATTTTAAATTATTTCTTATTTTTAGATATTATACTGGTAAAAAGGGATTTTTGCAATATTTATTATTACATCAAAGCATTCTGGTGATATGTCAAGACCTTTTTGAAAAAGATTTCGCTATATTTTTTCGAAAAAAAGGTAACCTTAATAAACCTTCGGTAAAATCTTTTCAAAAACCGAAAATCAGTTCGATTCAATATTCCATTCGGCGTCCAGCTTTTCGCCGGTGTACAGTTGG
>CABUKW010000132.1 GCA_902492275.1 uncultured Peptococcaceae bacterium | reverse complement strand
CTGCTGTATAAGCTTTGGGAGATACGGTAATTTTCTCATCAGCATCTGTAACGTGATTGTCTGCACGTTTTCCAAAATGGTCGTAGCCTCTTTTTTCCGCTACTTGTCGTGTTCCTTGCTGTTCTAACCAAACGCCGCTGCCGCATTCTACAGTGCCAATGATAACCAGACGTTTTCCTGTCTGCTGGGCATACTGCTCACAAATTGTTTCCGCTTGCGCAGCCTCCATGGTGCCCACCAATTGATAATCTTCACCGCCGGTCATTGCCCATCGCAGCCCGTCTGCACCCAATTGTACAGCAAGACGGCTACACGCGGCCTCCACCGGAATTTTCTCTGGCTGCAACACCATTGACACTTGACTGGCTTGCGCAATTTCCCTACATTCGGAAAGCAAACCGTCACTGATGTCATTTAATGCATGTAACGATGCACCTGCCAGTTCATTCAACGCTAAAATTTCTTCACAGCAAGGCTCTGGCTGGCAATGCGCTTGCCAGAGCCGCTGCCTATCAGCCTCGTTCACGTTGATCGTAGTATCCAAAACCAGCTCTAAACCAGCCCGACTGCCACCTAAATCACCTGTCACAAAGATGACGTCTCCTGGCTTGGCATCCCGCCGTAAATGCAAATGTTTTTTCTCTACCAACCCCAATACCGTTACATTGATAGTCAGCTTCTCGCTGCTAGATGTCGTGTCGCCGCCAATGACATTCACCTGATACTTGGCGCAAATTTCCTGTACACCCTGATAAAACTGCTGCCATTCTTCTACAGTATAATCCGGCGGCAATGCCACCGATAGCAGCACATGCACCGGCTTGCCGCCCATAGCTGCCACATCGCTCAAATTAACCGCAATGGCCTTATAGCCCAACTGCCGAGCCGAAATTCTTTTGCGGATAAAATGGATATCCTCTACTAGCAAATCGCAACTCACCAACTGATACTGTGTTTCATCAAAAGGCAATACGGCACAGTCATCACCAATCCCTAAGATTATCTGCTCTGGCGCATAATTGGGAATCTCAATCAAATCAATCAGACCAAATTCTCCTAAAGCGGACAGTTCCATGATTACACCTTCTCTCAGGATTTTTGCGGAACCAACAGACTATAATTATGCCGTACAGGTCCAGAACCATGTCCAATCTGATCTAAACGGCCATAATATAAGGCCCGTGTCAGATAAGCCTTCGCCGCTTGCACTGCCTGTTGTACACCCATGCCTTGTCCCAAGCAGGTGGCTAACGCAGCCGACAAAGTGCAGCCTGTGCCATGGCTATTTTTGGTGAGAATTCGGTCCTCAGTATAGGTAAGACACTGCCCGTCCATAGTACAAAGCACGTCAACCGCCTCTCCCTCCAGATGGCCGCCTTTCACCAATACATTGATGCAACCCATCTCTTTGCAAATCATCTGACCTGCCTGTTTCATCTGCGCAACGCTTTGTATTTTCATTTCAGTCAATACTTCTGCTTCTTTCAAATTGGGCGTCACCAAAGTGGCACAAGGCAATAGTTGCTGCCGAACTACATCAATGGCATCCATCTGTAATAATAAATCGCCGCTGGTAGCTAGCATCACCGGGTCTACCACTACGCTAGGCAACCGATATTCCTTGATTTTGCTGCAAACCAGTTCCACCACGGCTTTGCTGGATAACATCCCAGTCTTTACGCCATCAAAGGCAATATCCTGACAAACAGCATCCAACTGGGCGGCAATCGCCTCCAAAGGCACTTCATAGACGCCTTGCACACCCACAGTATTTTGAGCAGTGATTGCTGTAATCACACTGGCACCGTATTCCCCCAGCATGGTAATTGTTTTCAAATCGGCTTGAATTCCAGCACCGCCGCCAGAATCAGAACCGGCAATTGTTAAAATTTTTTTCATCATGCTTTCATACATCCCTATCCAATTCTATTGTCGTTTTCTTATCACACAAAGCCTGCAAGAGCAAATCCAATACAAATTTTACTTTTTCTCCACTGGGACCGCGATTTTCCACCGCACCATCGCTGCCAATCCAAACCCGATTTTCTTCTTCACCATCTAGCCATGTGGTTGCAAAACCATCTAACAGCGGTTTTGTAGATAAACATTGCGCTTCTGCCAACGCAATATACTCCATCTGGCCGCTGCTGTAATAAGCGGTCAAATAACGGCGAAAACGTAAAGGCAATTGCTCCTGCCGCTGATAGCAAGCATATAGAAGCTGTGCCAGTCGACATAACGTTTCATGAGCCAATGTCAATCCCGTCTGACCGCATTCCGTTTCCAATCGACACTCTGCTCCATGCTCCACAATTTTATAAAATTCCATGCCTTTCACGCTCCCACACAATGCAGATTGCCTGTATAATTTCTTCAAAACTTTTTTCCGTTGTATCTACAACCAAATCCGCTACCTGCTCCCAACAAACCTGTCGCTCATACAACTGGCAAAGTTCTTCTAACATCTGTTCCCGTCGCAGCAATGGCCGATTGCTTTTACGCACAATCCGCCGCCGCAGCATAGCTGGCGCAGCTTTTAAACAAACAACCATGCCCGACTGACGCATAGCCCGTAACCGTTCTTCATATAACTGCAGCGTACCGCCTGTAGCAATAACACAGTGTTCCTTTTGCAGCAATTTATTTAAAACTAGATTTTCTTCCGATTGGAAACGAATTTTTCCACATTTCCAGTACAACGTCATCAAATCCAATCCTGTAACCGCTTCCATTTCACAATCAGTATCATAAAAGGTCATCTGCAGGCGTCCGGCCAACCGACGGCCTACAGAACTCTTCCCTGTGCCCATAAAGCCAACCAGAATAATATTTTTCCGCATACCGTCACCCCTAACAACTCCATCTGATACGAAAAATAGACCACACTGCAACCAGGTGATCTATTATTTCTTTATTAAGCTTCTCCTCTGGTTGGCACGATACAAATAAATTCCAAAGGCTGATTGCCTGTATTGGTAAAACAATGCTGCTCGTTGGACGGTACATAAGCGCAGGCTCCTGCCTCAATTGCATATTCGTTGCCAGCAATCATCAAGGTACCATTTCCAGAAATGACATAATTGATATGGGGCCAATCGTGGGCATGGGCCGGTGAATTGCCGCCAACTTCCAACGTAATAATCCGCATTACATAATCTTCCCAACCTTGTTCCGGACCAACGGCAACCTGTTTCACAGCACCTTTGGCACCACCTGGCGTCATATCAATCTTCACCATGTCTTTCACATTTCCTACAAACATGAATATCACCTCATTGTTATATTTGTATTTATTATAACAATATTTGCTGAGAAGATAAATAAAAATCTCTTAATAGTTCAGTCGAATTCTGTCAGACACCATAGCAATAAATTCAGAATTGGTCGGTTTTCCCTTTTCCAAGTTGATGGTATAGCCAAAATATTCTGTCATCAAATCAATGTTACCTCTTCCCCATGCCAATTCGATGGCATGACGGATAGCTCGCTCTACACGGCTAGGGGTTGTATCATATTTCAGCGCAATTTTAGGATAAAGGTCCTTGGTGATGCCGCTCAAAAGATGGCTGTCCTCTAAAATCATTAAAATGGCATCGCGTAAATATTGATATCCCTTTACATGGGCCGGTACTCCCATATCATGCAGAAGTGAAGTAACCTCCACCTCCAACGATTTCCGTCTTGGTGCTGGCCGCCCTGCCTGATAAACCGGCGTTGGTGCTGCTAAAGCCAAATTGCCTATCACTGCACTACTTTCCATCACCGCATTAGGGTAAAATCGGCAAACATCTTTTATGCGCTCATAAATGCCTTCCAATTCAAAAGGCTTCACCAAATAATCCATAGCACCTTTCATCATAGCGCGCTGAATCATATTTTCATTGGCAAAGGCTGTCAGCATAATCACCTTAGGCCGGTTCTGCATATTTTGTATGCGGTCCAATACGCCAATCCCATCCAAACGGGGCATAATCATATCTAACAATACAACATCCGGCGCTAATGCCTCAATTTTCTCCAAACATTCCCAACCATCGGCAGCAGTTCCTACCACTTCGATATCTTCTTTCTCATCTAAAAAATTTTCTAAAATACCAGCAAATTTCTGATTGTCATCGGCTAATAAGATTTTAAACATCTTACACTCACTCCTTATTTTTTATAAGCTGCCCCCTTACCAAAATAAAAACAAGATTTCCGTTTTTTATTAGGTATCGTTTTTCCTGGAAATTAGTTTTATTTTTTGGTAAAAATTAACTGTTTATATATTACCTGATTTTTACAAAAAAAGCAAGCAGTTTTTTCCCGAAAATTACATTTCTTTTTCATGAGCTGCAAATAGTTGAAAAATGCTACAAATAAATGTCTCTCTAGCAGTGTCAAAAAATCGCAACATACTACAAAAAAGCCTGCCGCATAAAGCGACAAGCTTTTTTGTCTTTCTATTCTTACGATTTACAACGTGCCTGCTTCTTCTTGTTGTAACAACTCCAACGGATTTACCGGCTCCCCTAAATATCTGGCAGCAAAATAAAAGTTCCCCGTTTCCTGCTGCTGCTGAGTTTTACCCAAAGCTTGCCCTTTTTCTACCGGCTCATTGAGCTGCACATCACATTGCGCACAATAGCCATAAATCGTCACCAAACCGTTGGTATGAGAAACCTCGATGGTATAACCGCCATCCTCCTCCGTCACGCCGGTTACCGTTCCGCTATAAGCAGCACGGATTTCCTCCTCTGGTTCTGTGGCAATCCATAAGCCTTCTTGAAAGCGGGATGACAATCGTGTCTGATCCCAACCGTATTCATTCACCACTTTGCCTGTTACCGGTACTGCCATGGCCTCCCGTACAGGACCGACAGTAGCATTGACGCTGATTGCTTCCTCAGAAAGGCTGTCCATGGGAAAGTTATAAAAAAATTGCATAACTGGCGCCAAATCCGCATCGGTAGTAAAACTGTCCCGTAAAAACTGCTGCCATTGTAAACTGCCTGGCGAGGTACTCTGAAAAATTGTCAGTACCAGAAAAAAAACACCCAGTGAACCAGCTAGCTGCCCGCAAAAGCGCCAAAAAGCCTTACTTGGTGTTTTCCATTTTTGCTGTGGATATCCGGTCATACTGCCCCCTCCTTTTTTAACTTTGCGATACTTATATATATATCACAAAGTTAAAAAATATGACTGGCACTATCTACCTCCATTGATCATTCTGCCGCTAACTTCTCATCATAGCTACCCAAAAACTTAAAATAACCGAGCTGTTTATTCAAATCATTCAATAACCAACGCACTTGAAACTCGCTGCATTTACCTTCCACATCCAGATAAAACAAATATTCAAATTTCTTTTCTGGATATGGCCGCGATTCCAGTTTACAGATATTCAAATTATTCAGTGCAAATTTATGCAGCAAATGATACAACGCCCCTGGTTTATGCGGCACTGTCAAGCAAAGACTGATTTTGTTGGCTTCTGCCGAAAATCCCGGCGTTTTACTAATACAAATAAAACGGGTGGCATTGCCGGACATATCTTGAATATCCTTTTGTAAGAAGTACATATCATACAATTCGGCGCATTTTGCCGAAGCAATTGCCGCTAAATGAGGGTTTTTCTGTTCTGCTACAAACTTGGCGGCAACTGCAGTATTGGAATACTCGTGAAACTGAATATTTCGGTATTTCTCCTGTAATTCCTGACACTGGCTGAGCGCCTGAGGATGGGAATAAATATCGGTCAGTTCTTCTAAAGCCGTTTCTTCTGCCGTCAGTAAATTATGCCGCACCAGAACCTTTGTATCTTTAATGATATAAAAACTGTGTTTGCGCATCAAATCATATACCTGCACCACAGAACCAGCGGTGGAATTTTCAATCGGCAGCACTCCATATTCTACTGCGCCGCTCTCCACTGCCTGAAACACGTCCTCGAACTGGTCAAAGAACTGAATATCCGGCTCAACAAAAAACTGATCAGCCGCCTGATGGGAATAAGACCCTTCCACACCTTGACAAGCCACTTTCGCTTGCGCAGGCAATTCAGCCCGCGCCTTTAAAATCACATCCAGATCTGATTGATAATCCGCACTGGTTACTGGTTCTTCTACATTCTGCAGCATTTCCTGCAAGAGTTCTTCGCTCTCTTGTACTAAAAGTTTTCGCTCTCCATAAAGGTGTTCAATTTCCTGCTCCATAGCCGCAATCTGCTGCTGCAAATTAAGAATCTGTTTTAGCTGATTCTGCTTCATTGTCCTTCTCCTTCGCTTTTATAACATCAAGTTCTTCTTCTGTCTGATACGGATTCACATTCGCCTTTGCGTAAGCCTCTGTTGTAGAGGGCAAGGCTTTGTTCTCCAACCGCTGTTTAATATATGCTTTAAATAACGTATATAACACGGCTACTGCCGGCACACCCACAATCATTCCTACAAAGCCAGCCATACCGCCGCCTGCCAAAATAGCGAACATTACCCAGATAGCAGGCAAGCCAGTGGTACCGCCTAAAATCTTCGGTCCTATAATATTGCCGTCAATTTGCTGCAAAATTAAAATGAATAACAAAAACCACAGCGCCTGAATTGGATCCACAATAAAAATGATAAAGGCACTAGGAATAGCGCCAACAAAAGGGCCAAAAAAGGGCACTATGTTGGTTACACCGATAATCACGCTAATCAACAACACATAAGGCATCTTCATAATGGTCAGGCAAATAAACGCCAAAATACCGATAATCAAGGAATCAATCAATTTCCCATTGATAAATCCATTAAAGGTAGAACTGGTTAATCGTCCTACATACAGCATATTTTCCACCGTTTTTTGATTGAACAGTGCATAAAGCACCTTGCGCAGCTGGGCAAAAAATTCCTCTCGAGACATCAACAGATAAACAGAAATAATCACCGCCACAAAAAAATTAATGACGCCGCTGGTAATCTGCCCGGTTAAACCGAGCAGACGCTGGAAAATTGTCACCAGAATGGAGCTACCTTTCGACAAAATACTTTCCCAAGCATCCATCAATTTTGTATAGATCGTCGGATCAATGTGGTATTGTTGATTTAAAATTGCAAACCAGTCTTCCATGTAGTAATCCAAATTCAGCGCAAAATCCTGAATATTACGCACCAACGTCACTGTGCTGTCAATCAGCTGCGGCACCAAAAATGCAATCAGCAAACCAATTAAAACAGCAAAGATTACCATAGCCAGTATAACCGACAAGGCCCGCCGCATTTTTTCTTTCTTTATCAGCGGTTTCATAACATGGTCAAAATATTTGACCGGATTATTCAACAAAAAAGCAATCACAAACCCATAGACAAAGGGACGCAGAATATCCAGAACCGCAGTCGTAAAGTTACGAATCGTTTCCAAATGCAACAACGCAAAATAAAACGAAATCCCCACAATGACCACCAAAATATTGGCCAACAAGCGATTAATCGCCTCTTTGCTAAAATCCAATTTCATATCCACCCGCCTCCATCTATCTTAAATGTATCGTTATCGCTGCAAACTTCTATTTATTTTTGACAACGGCTCAATTTTGCAGAGCAACCGCTTAGCCTACAGTCCCTTACGTTCTTTATTATACACATTCTGCTGATATTGTGAAATCGTTTTCAATAAAATTTCCCCATATTGTTCAACTTTTCGTTCGCCCATGCCGATAATCTGCTCCAGAGCTACTAGACTTAAAGGTTGCTTCTGCGCCAAATCCTGCAAGGTTTCATCGCTGAGAATTCGATAAGAAGGAACACCCTCCTCAATGGCTGTCATCAGCCGCCAGCCTCTCAACTCATCGAGCAGGGCTTCCTCCATCTGCTGTATCACCGGTTTTCCCAAGCTGACCGTACAGCAATTGCTGCAGCCTTGGCAGTGTTCCTTAGCTTTCTCGCCAAAATATTGCAAAATATATTGCCGCAGACAACGGCGTGTGTTGGCATACTGCACCATAGAATCCAACTTTTGCAGCTCCACAGCCAACCGTTCCTCCGACTTGCTGCTCTGCTCCAGCAAATAACGATTCACATGCACATCGGCATAGGAAAAAAACAACACGCACAAGCTGGGCAGACCGTCCCGACCAGCCCGACCAATTTCCTGATAATAGGATTCGATATTTTTCGGCAAATTATAATGCACCACATAGCGCACATCCGGCTTATTGATACCCATGCCAAAAGCATTGGTGGCTACAATCAAGTTTACCTGCTCATATAAAAATTTTTCCTGATTCTCATTTCGCTCCCAGTCCTCCATACCACCATGATAACGCAGTACCGGAATTCCAGCTCGCCGCAATAAGTCCCACACCTTGTCCACTTCTTTACGGGTATTGCAGTAAATAATACCGGCCTGTCCCCGATGGGCCTGCACAAATTGCAGCAATTCTTCTTTGCGGTTGCCATCCCGCTTCACTGCTAAAATCAGGTTAGAGCGATTAAAGCTGGCTCGATAGATATTAGGCCGCTGCAATTCCAACCGCCGGATAATATCTTCCCGCGTTTCCGCCGTAGCAGTCGCTGTAAAAGCTGCCACCACAGGCCGCACTGCCAATGTACGGATAAACTGGCTGATGCCATGGTAACTGGGCCGAAAATCATGGCCCCACTGAGAAACGCAATGGGCTTCATCCACCGCAACCAACGCAATGCGCTGGCGGCGCAGCAGAGATAAAAAATCTCCGGAACGAAGCCGCTCCGGAGCCACGTACAAAATCTGTATCTGTTTATT
>CABUKW010000131.1 GCA_902492275.1 uncultured Peptococcaceae bacterium | reverse complement strand
AACGAATCGGCGGTCAATACCGGAATGCCCATACCGGTAAACAGTTCTGGCAAATTATGATTGACAATGGTATCATTTTGATATGGACGGGAGGCTAACACCACTGCATAGCGGCCACTCTGTTCCACCTGTTCCAATACCTGTTGTCCTGCCTCTTTGAGTTGCTCCTTAAATTGTCCCTGCGCAGCGTCACCGGCTGCAATAGCGGCCCGGGTCAACTTAGGCGCAATACCAAAGGTTTTTTCCATATAGCCGGTAAGCTGGCGGTCACGGTCCTCCAACCGATGCCAATGAAATAACGGTGCGTCAAAGGGAATGCCCCAGCGACGCTCTGGATTATCTGAATTGCCAATCACAATCGGATAGCCCTTGACCACAGCGCACATGGACTCGCTGGTCTGCTCCGTATTTTCGGAAGGCATGGTGGTAATCGACGGCATAAAAATTCTATCTACTTTTTTGGCGGCCAAATCACGAAGATGCCCGTGAACCAACTTGGCCGGAAAACACACCGTATCAGAAGGTACCGCACTCAGTCCGCTTTCATACATGGCACGGCTGCTTGGCGCCGAAAGCTGCACCGCAAAGCCCAAAGCCTGCCAGAAAGTTTTCCAGAAAGGCAGGTACTCCCAGTTTGCCAACACCCGCGGCAGTCCAATAGTTACGCCACGCGCTGGGCATAGAATAGGAGGGTCATACTCCTGAAACAGTAACTGCTCCCGCACTTGATATAAATTGGCCACTGTATCCTGGGTACGGCGAATTTGCCGCACCTGGGAACGCACTGCCTCATCCTGCGGGTCACCCAGCACCTGTCCCCGCTCGCAGCGATTTCCAGTGACAAAACTGCCACCGTTAGAGAACTGTACCACTGTGCGGTTGCAATGGTTCACGCAGAAAGGACAAGGCATATCACTTTTCTGTTCATAAGTAAAGGCTTCCAAGGCTGCAAACCCAATAAAGCTGCTATTCTGCACATGTTCTCGCTGCATTTTTTGGCGGGTCAACAGCGCCGCGCCTACCGCGCCCATTTCGCCTGCATAGGGCGCACGGGTTACCGGACGGCCCAAATATTGCTCCAGCGCACACAAAACGGCATCGTTTTTGAAGGTGCCGCCCTGCACCACAATCTGCGCGCCCAAACTATCCGTATTGCTAATGCGCACCACCTTGGTGAACACATTCTCAATAATAGAACGACACAAACCAGCCATGATATCGTCGGCACTGCAACCGTTCTTCTGCTCGGTGATAATGTTACTGTTCATAAAAACCGTACAACGGCTGCCTAAATTGGCAGGACGTTTCGAGCGAAAGGCTGCGTCGGCAATCTGCTCTACCGGAATATGCAAAGAATTGGCAAACTTCTCTAAAAACGATCCGCAACCAGAGGAGCATGCTTCATTGAGCATAATATTGGTCACTACGCCATCTGCCACCCAAATGGCTTTCATGTCCTGCCCGCCAATATCCAAAATGAAACTGGCATCGGGCACATAGTGGCAAGCCGCCGCTGCATGGGCCACCGTTTCCACTGTATGATAATCAGCGCCATAGGCTGCAGCCAGCAGCAATTCTCCGTAGCCGGTAGTCCCCATGCCCAGCACTTTCAGCGTTACGCCAGCATCGGTATACTTCTGGTACAATTCCAACAATCCCCGCTGTACCACATGGAGCGGATCGCCTTGATTGTTAGCATAGAAGCGGTCTATCACCTGCTCTTGCTCATCCAACAGCACCAGCTTCGATGTGGTGCTGCCGGCGTCAATGCCGATATAAACAGGCAGCACTGTGCCGGCCGGCAGCTTCGACGTTACTACTGTCGGCGCAGCATGGTCCTGCCGCCATGCGTCGCAATCGGCCTCGGTTGCAAAATAAGGCTTACCCAACGAGCGGTTTTCCTCCCCTTCCATTAAAACTGGTTCCAACAAGGCTGCGATGGCATCTGCCAAAGAAAAGACTTCCGTCTCCTGCTCCGGAAACAATTCATCAATGGCAATGGCGGCCCCATGGGCCACAATGGTATCAGCATGGGCCGGACAAATGATTTCATCCTCCGCTAACTCCAAGCGCTCCGCAAACACCTGCACCAACGTGGGATGATAGGTCAGTGGCCCACCTTCAAAAATGATGGGCGGTTTCAGCTCTAGCCCCTGCGCCAACCCGCCGATGGTCTGTTTGGCAATGGCATGAAAGGTAGACAAAGCCAAATCTTCCCGGCTGCCACCTTGGTTCAGAATCGACTGAATATCGGTTCTGGCAAAAACACCGCATCGTCCTGAAATATTATGTATGGTTTTTCCCTTGGCTGCCAGCGTTTCAAACTGCTCCGCTGGTGTTTTCAACAGCGCCGCAATCTCATCAATAAAAGCGCCCGTACCGCCAGCACAACTGCCGTTCATACGCATATCGGAGGCCACCAGTTGGCCTTCCGCTTCATCATAATGAAAAAATATAATTTTAGCGTCCTGCCCGCCCAGTTCAATAGCTGTCCGAACATTGGGATACAACGCCCGCACCGCGGCCGCATTAGCCACAACCTCCTGTATGTAATACGCACCAATTCGCTCCGCGATTGGTTTCCCACCAGAACCGCAGACTGCCGCCCGAAAGCCTTGTTCCGGAAAAGCATCTGCCACCTCCTGCAATAGACGGCGCACCGTTTTGCCCTGTTCTGCATGATGCCGCTCATAGCGGGCAAACAGTACCTGATTGCTTGGCACTTCCATCACAATCACCTTTACCGTGGTAGACCCCACATCAATCCCCAGTCGCAATGATTTGTTCTGTATCGTCATACTAAGATCTCCTGTTCCTCATTGTTTCTATTAGCAATTATACCCCTTGATGATTTTTCTGTCACGCAACAGTTGCAATAAAATGTCGAATGACAACACATTCTGATGTCAAGCCGTCCGTTCTTGTAAAGAAAAAGCGCAAGCCCCAGCAGGACTTACGCTTCCTCAAAAAATTTCCTGTTGATTGCCATCTATCCTACAAACAGCCTGTAAGATTAAGATTGCGCATTCCAGTCCTGCAAACATTTTTCCAATAACAGACACAGCGTTTCTTTCTCTTCCTTACTTAATACAGCCAACAAAGTTTCTTCCGAAATTCCCGCTTTTGCACCGGCTGTGTGATGCAAATAATGACCACACTTGCGCATAGCCACAACAGTTCTCTTTTCCAAACTTTCTACTTCTGACATTTCCATCATCCTCCTGACTGAATGTTTCTGCACAGTTTCCTCAAAAAAGAAAAAACGCGCAGCGCTTACTGGATTTACGCAGTTACGCTACACGTTTCAATTAGATTATAGTACATTGGAAAATTTCTTGTCAAGCGGAAAAATATTGCGGTTCCTCATGGTAACGGTATTTAAAATTTACTTAAATGTCAACAAAGCAGCAGCCTCTGCCATCGGCAAAAGCTGCTGCTTTGTTATCCTGCTATTAAGATTTTTCCCAATCTTCTTTTTATAATCGAATTGATAATCCAAATCGCCCAGTCAGACAGCAAAAAGACAAGTCTTAGCTATTCCAGATATCTAAGCGATTAATGGCCGCACATAACGCCTCAATGGACGATTCGATGATATCTTCATCGATGCCGATACCCCAGACCATCTTACCCTTCTGGGTGATGGCTACATAGGACATCGCCTTAGAGGAAGAGCCTTTGGATAAGGAGTGTTCCTTGTAATCGGTCAATTCATAGGAGAAGCCCAGACCAATTTTCAGCGCTTTGCTCACTGCATCCAGACGGCCATTGCCTTCGGTTTCGATGGTTTTGGTTTCGCCCTTCATGGTCATGGTCACCACCGCTGCGATGCCGCCGTCTTCCTTCTGACGGAAATGGAATTCATCTACCGTAAAATGTTCTTCAATATCGATATATTTATTTTCCAAAATGGAATAAATCCATTCCGGCGTTAATTCCTTATGCTCTTTGTCCGATACATCTTTTACCGCATAGCCAAATTCTTCTTTCATCTTATCGGGCAGGGTAATGCCGTAGCTCTGTTTCAAAATGTAGCTGACGCCACCTTTCCCCGACTGGCTGTTAATGCGGATAACGTCCGAATCGTAGGTACGGCCCACGTCTTGCGGGTCAATGGGAAGATAGGGCACTGACCAGGTGGACAGATTTTTTTCCTGCCGATAATTCATGCCCTTGGCAATAGCATCCTGATGGGAGCCGGAAAAGGCGGTAAACACCAAAGAGCCGCCGTATGGCTGCCGCGGATGTACATGCATACGGGTCAGCCGTTCATAGGTTTGGCTGATATGGGCCATGTCATGGAAATTCAGTTCTGGGTCTACACCGTGGGCATACATATTCATAGCCAGCGTAATCACATCCACATTGCCGGTTCGTTCGCCGTTGCCGAATAAAGTGCCTTCAATGCGGTCAGCACCGGCCAGAAGGCCCAGCTCCGCATCAGCCACGCCACAGCCCCGGTCATTGTGCGGATGCAGTGAAATCACCACATTTTCCCGATACTTCAGATGCTTGCTCATATATTCTACTTGGCTGGCATACACATGGGGCAGTGAGGTTTCAATGGTAGCTGGCAAATTAATGATAATTTTGCGCTCTGGACGGGGCTGCCAAACATCCAGCACAGCGTTGCACACATCCAATGCATAGTCTACTTCGGTGCCGGTAAAGCTTTCCGGACTGTATTCAAAGGTAACGTCGCCTTTGATTTCTTTGGCCAGCTCGTTGAGCAATTTGGCCCCTTCTATCGCAATCTTTTTGATTTCTTCTTTTGATTTGCGGAACACCTGCTCCCGCTGATTGACAGAGGTAGAGTTATACATGTGTACCACGGCATGGGGCGCACCGTCGATAGCTTCAAAGGTTTTGCGGATGATATGCTCCCGAGCCTGAGTCAGCACCTGAATGGTAACGTCGTCGGGAATCATCTTATTTTCAATTAAAGCGCGCAAAAATTGATACTCGGTTTCCGAAGCGGCAGGAAATCCTACTTCAATTTCCTTAAAGCCCACATCCAGCAGTAGCTGGAAAAATTCCAATTTTTCGTCCAAACTCATAGGCTCGATGAGCGCCTGATTGCCGTCCCGCAAATCAACGCTGCACCAAATAGGCGCTTTGTCAATGGCATCTTTTTTCACCCAGTCGTAGCATGGTTCTGGCGGCATAAAATATGCTTTTTCGTACTTCTGATATCCTTCCATGATTAAATCTCCTCCTGTTTCTCTCACACTGTTCACGTTCTGTATAAAATATCCTGTATGCAGTGGCAGAACCAGCCGCCGCAGGACGTTCTGCGTTTCTCCCGCAGACTTTACCGCCCGCTTTCGGCAGACAATAAAAAAGCCCTTTTTCTCTCCGTTGCCAGAGACGAAAAAAGGACAAATTCCGCGGTACCACTCCATTTGACGACAGCAACTAAACAAATGCTATCGCCCACTTAATCCCTGTAACGGCGGGACTCCGGCCATTCCTACTTGATCTTCAGAACAGCGACTCCAGGGCCAGTTCACCAGCCTTCCGCACCTGCCTTGCACCAACCGGCAGTTCTCTGTTGCTTTCAGCGGGCTACTCTTCCCTCTCTCAGTCTTTCTCTTATGCAACTGTTATTTATTATAGACAAAGGCCCAGCCGTTGTCAACCACTGAATTTGAAAAAACTAGGAAATCGCTGTGACAACTATTTATCTCTATTTCAAATTATTTCACCAATTTTTCACACAACCATCATTTTTTTAACACATATTTATAATAAACTATAGACATAGGAATAAATCGCGATTTTTCTATGACATTTTTATTCTAGAAAAGGATGTGTAATTTCATGAAAATAAAAAAAATATTAGCCGTTTCACTAATTTCAACATTACTATTTTCGCCTATTGCCGCTCTGGCGGATACAAACACAGATACTGTTGTCATTGCTGATTCAGCATATCAATACTTATTGAGCAAAGGTATTGCGAGTGAAAAATTAGATCAATTAGACCTTGATATTTTAGAAAGTACAATGCGCCAAGCTGAAGCAAACAACTTCACTAACGAGCAGATACAACAATACATTGATGGGCAAATTTCTATTGCTAATACGATTACACCACATTCAAATACAGAAAACGGCGTAATTTCTGAAGATGGTAGCACAATTACTACATCCTATGGTACGGTGTCCAATCTATTAAGCCGTTATACAGAGCAATTGACAGATGAAAATGCTGAAAATGGAATAACTACCGCAGCTTATTCAAGTTCTCCTACAACTGTTGTGAATTCTTCCGATCAAACAGGTGTTTATTGGGCTGTAAAAAGTGGTACTGGATACACCGAAGCAACATCATTTATCACACTCCCAACAATTTCAAATTATAATAGCATTGACAGACCATATCTTTTTTTAGCTGCAAATAGCACTGCCTCTGGCACATGCTTGACTTTTATTGGCGATTATGGAGTTGTGTATAACGGTGGAAGTTGGTATCCCTTCGTGAATGCTTCTCAATGGAGTGATTCTTTAGGCGCATACCAATCAATTGCTTCTTATTGGCCTTCTACCAAAATTACCACAACATCTTTATATTTGCATATTAAAATAACAAATGGAAGTAGTACCGATACTGTATACTTTGAAATATTAGATGGAAACAATTTCTCAAATGTGATCTATTCTACAACCATTAGTTTTACTGGAAATCCCGTTAATGCAAGCGCTTCCAATTTAAACTTATATCATGAAACAACATTAGCGCAAGTTCATTCAACCGGAACTAGTTTAAATACATCAACTGGCACCTTAATGACAAATGCCAAATTTACAAATGCCTATTTGTATAATAGCTCCACAACCAGTCAGTGGGGGACAAATCAAACATCATCCGCATATAGACAAGCTCCTACTACCACGAAATTAAACTGCGTAACGTTAAATAGCTATTCAATGTGGCATACAGATGATGTTTCAATTCGTTTTAATCAGTAATCTGTAAAATCAAGATAAAAACAGGGCTGTTGCATACTGTACAGCCCTGTTCCGCTTATGAGGTGATTATCATGAAGAGAGTCTGCTATGCAGATAGTCTACGCATCTGTGCTGCATTCATGGTAGTTTTATTACATGTTTCTGCTCAATACTGGAACGTAACAGCAGTAAGTTCTAATGAATGGAAAACATTTAATTTCTATGATAGTTTAGCCAGACCTGCAGTTCCCATTTTTGTAATGCTAAGTGGTATGTTCTTGTTAGAACCACAACGTAAATTGTCCTTACAATATATTTTTGTAAAATATTGCAAACGTTTTTTTCTAATATTTATAATATGGTCCGCATTTTATGCGACTTGGTATAATGTTTTCTGGAGCATCTACCGGCAAAGAGAAATATACTGGGAAAATGTTTTGCAAGCATTCCTGACAGGACATTATCATTTATGGTATTGTGAAATGTTATTGGGATTATATCTGATTTTGCCATTTCTACGACAAATTGCAACAAACAAACACTTAACAGAATACTTTCTTTCTCTAACACTTTGCTTTACCGTCATCCTGCCCGTTTTGCCTTGGCAATGGTTCAGAATCTTGCAGGCAAATTCATACTTTTATTTTACTTCTGGTTTTGTAGGATATTTTTTACTGGGTTACTATCTAAAAAACCGTTTATTATCTCCAATAATGCAGTTCATCATCTATTTATTGGGGATATTAGGCTTTTCTTATACTGTATTTGCTAGCCAATATGAAAGCATCGTTTTAAATACAGCTTTTGGGTATTATGATCCTTGGCTACCTAATATTGTTTGTATGACAGTTGCAGTCTTTGTATTTTTCCAATACGCAATAAATCCATATTTAGAAAGATATGCTTCTTTATTGGAAATAGTTTCACAACATATGTTAGGAGTATACCTGATTCACCCTTTTGTGATGATCATTTTAGAAAAACTCAATATTACGATTTTGCTATTTCCTGTACAATTGTCCATTCCTTTTTTCTCTATTATTATTTTTTTTATAAGTTATATCTCTAGTTATCTACTAAAAAAAATTCCTATCTTAGGAAACCTACTATGCTAATGCAGCAGGAGATATTTTCATATCTCTTGCTGCTTTTCTCATAAAGTTCCAATTTACAAATTTGCAAGTTTCTATCTCCAAAATTGCTCTAACCACGTCTCCCACTTTCCAACACAATCCTCACAGCTTCAGCTTCTTTCGCTCCAACCGCTGCTGTGTGGCCTGACTCAGCAGCTTATAGACCACGGTAAACAGCGGCACGCCCAGCAGCATACCCAAGATACCGCCTAACCCGCCGCCTACCACAATGCCCATCAGAACCCACAGCGACGGCAGCCCCACCGATTCTCCCACCACTTTGGGATAAATCAGATTGCCTTCAATCTGCTGTAGCACCACAATGAACACGATAAACCATACAGCCTGCATAGGCTCCACCAAAAACAGCAGAAACACGGCCGGAATGGTGCCGATAAAAGCGCCTACCACCGGCACAATGGCGGAAACCCCCACCAACAGGCTAATCAAAAAGGCATATTCAAAACGGAAAATGCGCATGCCGATAAAGCACAATAGCCCCAAAATGCAGGCTTCCATCAACTGACCGCTGACAAAATTGCTGAAGCACTGGCTGATGAGCTGGCAAACCGCCACACATTCATCAGCCACCCGACGGGGCAAAAAGGCGTAGGTCATCCGTTTTACCTGCCGGCACAGCGTTTCCTTGCTGGAAAGCAGATAGATGGACACAATCAGCCCAATC
>CABUKW010000130.1 GCA_902492275.1 uncultured Peptococcaceae bacterium | reverse complement strand
GATACTTTGAACTTTTTCTCTTTTTTCAGTCTCACATCATTGACTAATGTACAAAAATTTCTCTCCCAGTTCCTCATTGTTATAAAGGGAATCCGCCATCATAAGGTCTTTCAGGCACAAAGAATAAACAAGGTGAAGATATGGGAATATCCGAATTCGTTCCAGTATTTCTGTCAGTTCATCGTAAAAAACGACAAAAACACAATTCATGTTCCTCTTTGCTTGACAACCGACAAGGCTGTTATAGTATAATACATATAGCGACATAAAATGAAAATTGGGGAAAGAGGGGCTAGCATGCTGATTGATTATCATTTACATTCACAGTTTTCCTGCGACAGCGTCACCAATATGGAAGCCATCTGTCTGGCAGCCATCCAGGCCGGATTAGACGAGATTGCTTTCACAGACCATATGGATTTCAATTATCCGCACCAATATGAAAATCACTATATTCACGATTTGGACAACTATCTGGCCGCCGTCAGCCTGTATCAACTCCGCTTTGCCGGACAGCTGACCATTCGGGCCGGTATTGAAATTGGTCTGGAGCGTCATCGGCTAGACGATTACGATAAGCTTATCAATCAGTATCCCTTTGATTTTATCATTGGCTCCGTACACGAAATTGGCGGCGTAGCTGTAAGCCAGAAAGCTTTCTTTCAGGGAAAAACCAAGCCGGAAATTTATCGTCAGTATTACGGCGCTATCTTAGATTGTATCCGGCAATTTGACAATTTTGATGTGATCGGTCATCTGGATTACTGCAAGCGCTACTGCCCGCTGCCCTATGAAGCCGGCGACCATCTGCTTGCGATGGATTTGCTGACCGAATTGTTCCAAGAGCTTATCCGGCGAGGCAAAGGGCTGGAAGTAAACACCTCCGGCTTTCGGCACAGTTCCGCCATGTGTCTGCCCCATTTTGATATTCTGCGGCATTACAGACAGCTGGGCGGCACCCGCATCACCATTGGTTCCGACAGTCATCGCGCCGAATATGTAGGCTTCCGTGTGGCGGAAACCACGCAGGCACTGAAAGCGCTGGGCTTTCAGACCATCTCTACCTTTGGCCGCCGCCATGAATATCCTGTACCGTTAGATTAGACAGAAAAAAACGCTAGCCTCACAGTGAAGCTAGCGTTTTTTCTGTCGGCTGTCCAATTCGACTTGAAAACAAGTGCCCTCCTGGGCGTTGCTGGTAACGGTAATTCGACCGCGATGATGTTCCACAATGCTGCGGACAATGGCCAGCCCCAGCCCAAAGCTGCCATCTGCTGTCCGCTCCTGATTGCTGCGGTAAAATCGTTCAAACAGATGGGGCAAATCCTCTGCCGGAATCACCGTAGCAGCGTTTTGTACCTCCAGCTGCACCCGCTCCCGTTCCCGTTTCAATCCAACGGTAATCGCGCCGCCCACTGCCTCATATTTTACGGCATTCTCCAACAAAGACATCACCAACTGGTGCAGCTGCACCTCATCGCCCCAAAGCAAAATTTCCGGCTCAATATGCTCTGTGAACAGAATGCCCCGTTCATAGGCAACTGCTTCAAACTGCAGCGCCGCTCGAGTAACCAGATTACTAAAATCCAACTGCACAAAAGGCCGCTCCTGGACGCCCGATTCATTCTGCGCCAGCAACAGCAAATCATGAATCAAGGTTTGCATGTGACGGGCTTCCGCTTCTGTACTGTCCAGCCAGACCATCTGACTGGACACCGGCGCATCGCCCTGGGCGCGTAAAATGCTGTTGTTGGCCATAATCACCGTCAGCGGCGTTTTCAGTTCATGGGAGGCGTCGGCAATAAACCGCTTTTGCTCCTGCCATACTTTTTCAATGGGCGCAATGGCCAAGCAGGATACAAAGCAGCTGATGCCATATACAATGCCCAGGGCTGCGATTTCCAACAGGACAAACAATACAAGATAGCCCATCCAGGTAGAAGTGACATAGCGGCTGCTGGCAAAGGACATCAGCACATCATTTTCGCCTTCGTTTTTATAATACACCAGATGATACTCCGGAATGGTTCCCGAAGCCGCATCACTGTTTCGTACATAATCTACCACTTTCTCTAAAATAGCATCCTCCATAAAGACGTCCTGAGACATGCGGGAGATGGTGCCAGTCCGTTTATGGTAGTTCACTGCCAAAATGGCCAGATAGGAGCCCTCCTGCTGTTCATCGCCAAGCGTTACACCGCCGGGAGGCAGTTCGTCGCCGCCTTCCCAGGGCTGCACAGCCCGTTCTAACGCCGTCTGCAAATCAGAGCGCAGATTCTGATAGGTATAAGCGCCAATCACGCCCAACAATACGGTTAAAAGAATCCCTACCAAGAGCATGATGGTCACAATAAACTTTTTGCGCAGGGCATTCAGCATGACGCCACCTCTAACACATAACCCAATTTTTTTCGATTGCGGATCGTCACCCGCGAACCAATAAATTTTAACTTACGCCGTAAAAAAGAGATGTAGGCTTCCACATTATTATCTGCTGCATCAGAATCCAGTCCCCAAACATTAGCAATTAACAAGTCCTTTGTAACGATACGGCCCTGATTGCTCAACAATAATTTCATCACCGCAAATTCTTTAAAATTAAGCTGTACATGCTCTTGACCGCAGCAAAGCTGGCTGCTCTGCAGATTTAAGGAGATATCTTCATATTGCAGTTCTTCCATAATGACCTCGCCCTGCCGTCTGGTCATTGCATGAAGCCGCGCCAGCAATTCCTCTGCCGAAAAGGGCTTGGTCATATAATCATCAGCCCCGCAATTCAGGCCACGTACCTTATCAGCCACCGTATCCCGCGCAGTCAGCATCAAAATTGGTATGGGATTTTTGGCATTGCGTAATTGACGGGCAACTTCAAAACCGTCCAGCTTAGGCAGCATCACATCTAAAATCAGCACATCATACTGCATACTCATAGCATACTCCAGCGCATCCTGTCCATTATCCACCACATCGACCAGATACTTTTTCCCCAGCACAATCTGCCGCAGGGCCTGCGCCAATCTCACCTCATCCTCCGCGATTAATACACGCATTTCCGCCACCTCTTTTTTCATGTTGTTTCCGCTGTTTTATGATTGTATCATAACACGGCGCATTCGTCCTGTCGACACAAAAACGCATGCTGCAGCCCCCACAGGCAGCAGCATGCGTCGAAGGTTTCTGATTGCCTTAAGCGTGCAGTATGGTTCCGTCGGCTAAGGTAACGGTATAACCATGATAATCAATGGTGCCCTGATTATCCAGCGACGTAATGGTGCAATCTCCGGTCAATGTCCAAACACAGCCTTTTTCTATCGTTATGACCGCATTATCTGCTACCGCAGCGCCGTTCTGTTCATTTTCCACAATATTGATTGTACCAGCAAAATGACTGCCGTTGGTAAACAAAACATCCAAAGCAGAAATAGTATCTACCACCATATCGCCTTCCAACGTCTGCCCATCTAAGGTCAATTCCACTTGCGCGCCGTTGGCGCCAGCATTGCCCCACCCGCGGCTGCCGCTATTTCCGCTTACCCGCAGAAGATAGCCGTCCTGCTCTTGGTTGTCGATGGCAACGCCGGATAAAGTCAGCAAGCAATGGGTATTGGTGACATAAAATAAGTCGCCATTATTGGAGGTTAGGGTTCCGCCTTTTATGGATAATACAGAGGTGCCTACGTCGGCATCACCAGACATGGATTGATAAATCATCACATTATGCACATTTTCGTCGGAGCTGGAGCCTTGGGTATCGCTCATATTCCCACTGACGCTGCAATTTTCCAAAACAATAGAATTCTTACCTTCCACCACTAGGGCTTCGGAATTTTGCGCAATCAGCTCTGCATCCTTCACAGTGATATCTGCTGTGGAATAAACTGCCGGCGAATTATAGCCTTTCGAGATATAGCTGCCGCCTTCTACCACCACTACGCCGCCTCCGCGGTCGGAACGAATGGCTGCCGAGGAGCTGCCCGCCGTTTCAATGGTCAGATTGCTGGCATAGGTAGTACCGCCGCCGGTGGTCTGAATTCCGCCGGAGTTGTCAGCTGTTGTGGTAATCACCGAATCGGCAATGTGAACCACAGTCCCTTCCCCGTAGCTGAACACACCGTTGCCATTTTGCGCTGCCGTATTCACTACAGCATTTTGTATGGTAACCTGCGCGCCGTTTAGAGCCAATAAACCGGCATTTTGCCCGTAAAAATCACCATTTTCCGTATTAGAAGTTGCGCCGCCGCTTTTTTCAATAGTCACTGCGTCCAAGGTGACTGTCGCCCCATCAATACGCAGGGCATTTTCATCATCGCCAGCGGAGGTATAGGTTTCCCCTATATAGGTACCATCTGCATCAATGGTATTGGCTGAAGTGCCGTTGCTGGCTTCTGCGGAGCCGAAACCGCCGCCCATCACCTGTTTGACAGTAACGGTGAGCGGTTGGTTATCATCGCCAACCTCCACCACAATCACAGCACCTAACATCAAATCCTCTAAGCTGCCTGTATCGATTTTGCCCATACCTTCTATCTGCACCTCAGCGCCAGATAAATCTAACTGGACAGTTTCTTCACCTGCAGTAAACGATACCATGCCGCCCGGCGCATGACCTTCTGGTTTTTCCATCGGCTGCCCCTCCCGACCAGACTGCTGCTGATTATCTGGTTTTGCCGGCGGCTGCTCTGTTTGTTTTTCATCTAGATCATCCGGCTGGCTGTCGGGCTTATCGCCATCTGCGCCCTGCTCTGACAACGTACCTAATTGCATGGTCACTTTAGTACCATCCAGTTCTGTAATCTTTCCAGTGAAAGTCGTGTTGCTGTCATCTGTTTTCGCTGTACTGCAGCCCGACACCAACAGCAGCGTCAACAGCAACACAGCACAAACCAGTTTCTTATGCTTCATCATTTAACACCTCTCGTCATTTGTTTACAGGTAGCAGTATATCTGCACAAACTTAAAAATTCTTGAAAAACACACCGCGCCTCAAAATTTTTTCATAAAAATTGACGGCGTCACAAAATACTGCAGACACCGTCATAAAATATCTTTTCGTTTTTTCAAAAGCATCATCGCTGCTGCAAAATAACAGCCGCACTAAAAAATTTCCGTCTTTCCCTGCACCCTCTCTCCCTTCGGCGCATATAGTACGGTATATCAATCTTGTTCTGCCAGTCCGGCAGTTTGGAGGAGGATGTTTATGTCCAGAATGCGCCAAGTACCTGTTATGGATGTCACGCAGCGAGAAAGCGTCATCAATCAGAATCTATCCCATCCGGCAACGCGGCCTGCGGCGCCAACCTGCCGTGTACGGCCCAGAAGAATGCCTGCAGGCAAATTCAGACTCAGCGATACGCCAGCCTTACTGAGCAGCGGCTGCAGCTCTGTGCGGGAATTTTGCAACAGCGTGCAAAGTATCACCGTCGATTTAAACAATCTGATTGGCTCGGTAGAAAGTATTTTGCCCTTGCTGACCACCTATCTCACTGCACTGCAGGCCCGTAACATGCCCGCTGAAGCACAGGCAGCCGAGCCGCCCATTGATGTTGCCGCTCCCAATCGGGTAGAGACACAGCCGCAGCAAGCCAGCCATACCACTGCAGCACCGACAGCGCCCACAGCGCCAATCACGCCATCACAGCCTGCCGCTATGCCGCGGCCAGAAGACATTCAGCAGCTTTTGGAAAATCCACTGGTAAAAAATCTGCTCACCAGCTTTATGCAGAATGCGCCCCATTAGCGAACGCCTTTCCAGCTAAGGCATCTGTATCTCCTTTACGGCGCCTAACACTGTAATCTGCAGCTTTTCCTGATGAAACAGCTCCTCGGCCAGTGCTTGTACATCGGCAACGGTCACTTTGGCCAGTTCCTGCACATTTTCTTCCGGCGTAATCACCCGGTCATAAGACAATAACGAGCGGCCCAGTTTGTTCATGCGGCTGTTGACTGTTTCCAGTCCCATGAACAAACTGCCTTTCAGCTGACTAAAGCTCTTTTTTAGCTCCTGCTCGGTAATGCCGTTTTTCCGAATATCCTCCAGCTCCTGCAAAATAATATCTATCACCCGCTGACAATTATCCGGCCGTGTACCCACCGAAATGACAAAAGCGCCGGTATCAGTATAGGAACCGTTATAGGAATACACCGAATAGGCCAGTCCTTCATCCTCCCGAATTTTTTTCACCAAACGGGCGCTCATACCGCCGCCCAAATAGGTATTCAGGATACTCAACGGAAACAGTCTGTCATCTTCTTTGGCCACGCCGGGCATCGCCACACAAATCTGACTTTGGGCAATTTCTTTGTAATAACAATGCACGCCAGCATTTGCCGTACCGGCCTGCGGAAATTGATTTTTCTCTCCCTTCGGCACACCGCCTAAGGCTGCCCGCACAGCCTCTACAACTTGTCCATGGCTGATATTGCCCACCACAGATACCACAATATTGCTGCCGGTATAATATTGCTGCATATAGGCCTTCAGCATGTCATGGTCGAATACCGAAATACTTTCTTCGGTACCCAAAATAGCCCGTCCCAGCGGATGCTCCGGCCAAAGATTGGCCGAAAGTAAATCATGCACCTGATCGTCCGGCGTATCTTCATACATTTTGATTTCCTCGATGATAACCTCCCGTTCTTTGGCAATGTCCGCATTATCAAATTTGCTGTGCAAAAACATATCGGAAAGCACATCTATCGCCAGTGGAAAATCCTCTGTTAAGGTTTTAATATAATAACATGTATTTTCTTTACTGGTAAAAGCATTGAGCTGACCGCCCACCGCGTCTACCTCGCTGGAAATCTGCTCTGCTGTGCGCCGCTGGGTACCCTTAAACAGCATATGCTCAATAAAATGGGTAATCCCCCACTGCTGCTCATTTTCATAGCGGGACCCTACACCTACCCAAAAGCCCATGGACATAAACTGCACATGATTGACCGTTTCGGTAATCACCCGTATTCCATTTTCCAGCGTTGTGATTTCATAATTTAAACTTTGCATCTCTGTGCACCCCAATATCATCAAAATCGGCAGCTATCAGGCGGAAGCCGATAGCTGCTCCTGCGTTAAAGTGTTCCTGTTGCTCAGTATACCCGACTGGCGCTCCGTCTGCAAGCCATAATCCAATAAAGCAACAGCGTCATAAAAACGATTCTTACTTTTCAATACCACAACAATGATGCGTTTCCCTTCTTTTTGCGCCACAGCAATTAAACATTGACCAGCTTCGTTGGTGGTGCCGGTTTTTACGCCGATAGCGCCCGGATATTCCCGCAAAAGCCGGTTGGTATTACGCACCAGAAGCTGACGGCCATCTGCCCAACGGACCATATACTGCTGCTGCTGCACAATGGCGGCAAAGGTTTCATCCTGCATGGCCGCCCTGGTCATCAGTGCCAAATCATAGGCAGAAGAATAATGATTTTCAGCCGGCAAACCGTTGGAATTGCAGAAATTGGTATCGGCACAGCCCAACAAACATGCCTGCAAATTCATATTCTGTACAAAAATTTGCTCACTGCCTGCCATCTGCTCTGCTAAGGCCACGCAGGCATCATTGGCCGATTTCATCAAAGCGCCGTACAATAAATTTTCAAAGGTCAGCTTATCGCCCGCTTTTAAGTTCAGAGACGATTCGCCGGTGGCTGCCGCTGTTTCCGATACGGTAATGATCTGCTGCAAATCGCCCTGTTTCACTGCCAAGTAACCAGTCATAACTTTCGTTAAGCTGGCCGGCGGACGGCGCTCATGCTCTGCCTTGCCGTAAAGCACTTCCCCTGTATCCAAATCCATTACCACCGCCGCTTCGGCCGTAATGGCAGGAACCACCTCGGCCTGGGCCGGTATGGCCACCGTAAGGAAAAACAGAAAACAGAGCATAACGGTTCTACAATACCGCATCCTCATAAAACCTCTGACACCTTCACACATTGATAGCCTTTGGCCTTAATCGTACCGATAATATCTGGCAGCGCCTCTGCAGTATGGGCCTTGGGGTGCATCAAAATAATAGCGCCGCTGGTCAGCTTATCGCCGGTAACCCGCTGCACCAACGTATCATGGGAAGGCGCCGGTTCCTCCCAGTCCACCGTATCGGCAGTCCATAAAATCGTTGTATAGCCGCAGTTTTCCGCAGCCTGCAGGCAGGTTTGCCCATGCTCGCCATAAGGCGGCGCATAAAGCGAAGGCTTTACGCCAGTCAGCTTTTCCAAAATTGCCTCGCTTTGTGTAATATCCTTTTCATTTTGCGCCACGCTCAGTTGGTCAGGGTGGGGATGCTTATACCCATGATTGCCAATTTCATGACCAGCGTCAGCAATTTGCTGTACCAGTTCCGGAAATTTTTCTGCAAAACGCCCCGTTACAAAAAAAGTTGCTTTCACATTGGACTGCTCCAGCACCTGCAGCATTTCCGGCAGTATATCCTCGCCCCAATCCACATTAATGGCGATAGCTACCTTCTGCTCTGCAGTCTGCCCCTGATAAACCGGGTCTGCCATCACAGAAGCCTCTCCGCCGTCTAAAAAGGACCACACCACCGTCACGGCCAATAACACACAAAGCCCGATGAGAACCGCCTGTATCAGCCACTTTGGAAAAAAATAAACTCTCATACCATTTCTCCCTCCTCCAATTATTATTTATTGTATGAAAAAGGGAAATCAGTTATGTCCAATCCCAACAGCAGATAGCAGCAATCTATGGCGAAATTTTTTTCTCCATCCGTTTATTTGTTGTACTTTAGATTTTTTGCTACACTTTGATTTTTGTCACACTTTGGATTTTTATTTGCTACACTTTGCCC
>CABUKW010000129.1 GCA_902492275.1 uncultured Peptococcaceae bacterium | reverse complement strand
CATCAATGTATACCACCACACCGTAGTAGGCGATAACGCTCAACGCCTGGAGGAAGCCCTGCAGATCGCCTTCCGCCGCTCCGATTTGGTTATCACCACCGGCGGCTTAGGGCCCACCTACGACGACCTCTCCAAAGAAACCGTATCTAAATATTTTAACCGCCAGCTGGTATTACATCAACCGTCTCTGGAAAAAATTCAAGAATTTTTTGCCAAACGGCCTGCCAGCGCCATGCTGCCCAACAACGAAAAGCAAGCCTATCAGCCTGAAGGCGCCGTTGTTTTCACCAATCACAGCGGCACTGCGCCGGGCGCTGCCATAGAAGGCGACGGCAAGGTAGCCATCATGCTGCCTGGTCCGCCGCGGGAAATGAAGCTGATGTTTGAGCGGGAGGTGCTGCCTTATTTGCAGAAATTCTCCGACCACGTCATTGTATCCCGGGATTTGCAGCTGTTCGGCATCGGCGAATCGCTGACCGAAACGCTGCTGAAAGATTTGATGACCAATAGCGTCAATCCAACGCTGGCTCCTTACGCCAAAGAAGGAGAAGTAAACCTGCGCCTTACCACCTCTGCCCCTACCGCTGCAGAAGGCTATGCCATGATGGAACCGCTGATGGAAAAAATCAACCGGCTGGTAGGCCAATACATTTACGGCATCGACGTACCCAATTTGCAGACTGCGCTGGTCAATTACCTGTTAGAGCATCATATCACTGTAGCGGCTGCCGAAAGCTGCACCGGCGGTCTGGTTTCCAAATCCATCACCGACATTGCCGGCTGCTCGGCCATTTATCCCGGCGGCGTATGCTCTTACTCCAACGAAATGAAAATGAAATGGCTGGGCGTGAAAGCCTCCACCTTAGCGCTGCATGGCGCTGTATCGGAAGAAACGGCGCTGGAAATGGCCCAGGGCATCCGACTGGCCACCGGAGCCGATTTGGGCGTCAGCACCACCGGCGTGGCAGGCCCCGACGGCGGCACGCTGGAAAAACCGGTAGGTTTGGTGTATGTGGCAGTAGCCGGAGAAACTTATCAGCATGTGGAAAAGCTCAACATCACCTACGGCGAAATCACCACCCGGGCCATGATTCAGCAGCGGGCCGCCAAACACGCTCTGTACCAACTATTGCAAGCCGCCAAGCGGTTGAAACGGTGAATACCATGAAGCTACGTCAATTTATAATTTTATGCTGCACAGCCTGCCTGCTTTTTCTGACAGGCTGCCAGCAGGAAACGCAGCCAGCGCAGCAGCCCCAAACACAGCAGGAGACCATGACAATTCAAACAGCCCGGCTCAGCCAGGAGGAACAACGGCTGCTTTCCCTCATCGGCTCCACCGATTTACTTTTTGACTATATTGCCGACCAATCACTGCAATCGGTACAGCTGCAATGCTACCAATTAGACGCCCAAAATCAGTGGCAGCCTATCAGCGGCGGCGGTCAGTACAACGTCAGCAGCGCCGATGGCCGACTGGCTTTGCAGGTTTCCACATTAGCCGACGGTCTGCGCATCGGCGTGCAATCAGCCAACGGCGCAGTGTCTGCTTCGCGCAAAACAGCGCCGCAGTCCACCACGCTGCCGGAAGGCATGCAATGGGAAACTGTCAAAGCAGAGCAGCAAACCATCGCCTATCAAGAAGAAATTCCGCTGCTCATTCAATACCAACGGCCTGTCAATGAATTTAACGCCTATCAAATCAGCGATTTCTATTATCCAGAACGGTTTACCCAGCAAGGACTCCATCAGGTGTACGCGCTGACCATCCGCTTCTCCCGCAATCAGTTGGGCGACAATCCGCTGCCGGAAGAAACCGATGAAAAAAACGATTTAGATGAAGAAACCGATTTCAGAGAAGAACCCGCATCCTGACGGTTTGCCGTCGCTTGACAGGATAACGCACAGAACCTCTGACACGCAACACAATAACAGCCATCTCTTTTGCCGCTTGCTTCAAGCGGTTATTAGAGATGGCTGTTTGTCTAGGCCTCTTTCTGCGGCTTGATTAAAAAGGTGCAGCACAGGGAAATCACCAGCGCTACCGCCAGATACAGATAGTCGGTGTTCACCGCTTCAATGGCCGCCAGCCGATAGGCCATGGTGCCTTCTGTCGGCACGCCGCTGTTTCCTGCCGCCAGATAATACCGACCCAAATTCAAACTGAGCAGCACCGTCAAAATATTGGTAGATACCACTTGCACCACCTGTTTGCTCCAGTTGAACATGGAAGAAGCATGACCAGTCAGTTCTACAGGCACCGCCCCCAACCCATAATTGGTCAGCGGCATCTGCAAAAGGGCCAGGCCAAAAAACCGCAGCGTATAGCAACACATCACAAACAACAGATTGCTGTCCATGCTTAGCCGGCACAAACCCAGATTGCCCACCAACGCAAAGGCCATGCCGCCGGTAATCAAGCCCCGCATCCAGCCCCGCTTATGCAGCGCGTTGGCAATCACATTGCCGCTTAACATCAAGGTAGACGGCACCATCAAAAACAAACCGGTTGCCGCCGGAGAAAATCCACGGCCAGTCTGAAAATAAAACTGAGAGAGAATCGCATTAATACCCAACGTCATAGCCAATGTACATTGCACCAGCAAAGTCAGCACAAAGGGCTTATATTTCAGCACCGCAAAATTCAGCAGCGGATGGCTGGTGTGAAACTGCCGTACAATAAACAGTACAACCAGCGCCAAGCCTGCCGCTACACAACCCCAAAAGGTCAGCGACTTCCAACCCCAGCTTTCGCCATTGGAAAAAGCGATCATCACGAGCCCCGTACCCATACAAATTTGCAGAACACCCCAAAAATCCACCTTTTCCGCGTGGCAACCGTCCTCTGCCGGAATGCTGCGCACACCGGCCCACAGCACCAACGCCACCAGCGGCACATTAAACAAAAACAGCACATGCCAGCTGGAAACCTGCAGCAACACACCTGCCAGAGCAGGCCCCATCGCCAGACCTACCGACTGCAACAGCATTACATTGCCCAGATAACCGGCCTGCAAATGTTTCGGCACATAGCGATACAACATGGACATGGTGCTGGGCACAATAATCCCGCCAGCCACACCCTTTAAAAAACGGAACAGCACTAGCATATAAAAGCTCATGGAACAAGCACAGCCCAAGGAACAAATTCCCAACGCCGCCACCCCAATCAGAAACACCTTCCGATAGCTGTAGCGCTCGCACAAATACCCCGACAAAGGCATCATCATGCCCAACGGCAGCATATAACCGATGACCACCCATTGTACTGTATTAATATCCACCTGAAAAACCGACATATAAGTTGGCAGCGAAATCGTTACCGTTGTAGAATTGAGCATGGCAACCACATTGGTCAGCAAAATGGCCAGCAAAAAAAGCCGGGACTGTTTTTGCCCAGCAACGCCTTGTTGTAAATTTTCCATGTTACCATCTTCTTTCTGACATAAAATATTCTTGTAGATTTCTAATTGTATAATTTATTATAGCATATTATGAACAACTTGCCATATAGATGATGCTTGTATTCAATAAAATTTATAGGAAATTTCGCGTCGAAAAAGAGTACCATACAACCGCAGCAAAATTTTTTGCCACATAATTTGCTGCATAGAGAAAGACATCCGCACAGTTGCGTTTTTACACGCAACCCAGCGGACGTCTATTTCGATTGTTGTGTCTATATTGTTGTTTCTATCTTCTTGTTTCTATCAAGCGGCAACGGTTTTAATCATTGCCGACAGAGGCTTTACTCCACTTCCGCAGTCTGCATATCGTCATTTTTCAGCAGTTCCTGCAGCTTTTCCTTATACCGTTCTACGCCGGGCTGCACAAAGGGATCCAAATCGCTCAGCATGCAGCTGACAGCGCAAGCCTTTTCAAAGAAATACACCATCTTTCCAAAGGAATAGGCCGAAATTTCCGGCAGCGTAATCACTATGTTGGGCGTGCCGTTTTCCAGATGAGCTTCTTTTACGCTTTCCCGCACCATACGGTTCATCTGGTGCAAAGTTTTGGCGTGGTCGGTAAGACCTTCCGGCAGCATAATATCATAGGTGACATCTTCAATCACCACAGCAGTTTCAAAGAAATCCTGCCGCCCATCCTGCAAAAATTGTCCCAGAGAATGTAAATCGGTGGACATTTGCATGGAAACAGGGAACACACCCTGCCCTTTCTGGCATTCACTTTCGCCAAAAAGCTGCTTCAGCCATTCGGTAAAGTAACGCAGCTTGCCATCGTACACTTCAAACACTTCCATGCGTTTCTCCTGCTGTTCCTTCAGCAGATGGCGGGTCAGCGCGTAACGGTAGCAGTCGTTATGGTGCAAATCGGTATCCATGCAGGCTGCCTGCGCCTGACGGGCGCCCTGCAGCACCGCTTCCAAATCGATGCCGGCCACAGCAATGGGCAGCAGGCCCACCGGTGTTAAAACCGAGAACCGGCCCACAATATCGTCCGGCACATCAAAGGTGGTGTAGCCTTCCCGCACAGCTTCCTCCCGCAGCTTGCCTTTGCTGCCGGTTACCACATAAATCCGTTCCTTGGCAGCGTCGCCGTATTTGTCGCTCATGAATTTTTTGAACATCTCAAACACAACCATCGGCTCCAGCGTAGCGCCGGAACGGGAAATCACGCACACAGCCACTTCTTCCTTGCGCAGCCGATGGAACAGTTCGTGATAATACACACTGCTCAAGTGATGACCTGCAAAATAAATTTTAGGCAGATTGCGCTCTTTGGCAAAAAATTCATTGTAAAAAGGCGACTGCAGCAATTCCAAACAAGCCTTAGCGCCCAGATAAGAGCCGCCCACGCCAATGACCACAAAAGCGGTGCATTGCTTTTGAATACGCCAGGCGGTCGTCATAATCTGCCATACCAAATCGCCTTCAATTTTGGTGGGATATTCTACCCAACCGGTGTAGCCAGCCCGACCGCTGTGCAGCTGCTCATGGATAGCGTTTATTTTTTCCTGATACTCACTGACCGGCAACTGCGCAATGGCATCGGAAATATCAACTCTAATTTCAGACATAATCATTCGCTCCTTTTTTATATGATACTTGATCAATCAGCCATTTATACAAAACATGCTTTGTTCCCGTTGCTCAAAGCGCTATTCTTCATAGCCCTGCGGATTTTGCTTCTGCCAGTTCCACGCATCGCGGCACATATCCTCAATGGTGCGGCTGGCCTTCCAGCCCATTTCCCGCTGCGCTTTGGAAGCGTCGGCATAAAATTCGGCGATATCGCCGGCGCGGCGAGGACAAATATCATAAGGGATTGTCAAACCGTTGGCCTTTTCAAAGGCCTGCACCAACTGCAGCACGCTGACGCCATGACCAGTACCCAGATTGTAGATTAACACACCCTTTTCCTGACACAGCTTTTCCAACGCTTTCACATGACCTTCCGCCAAATCCATCACATGAATATAATCGCGGACGCCGGTGCCGTCTACCGTAGGATAATCGTTGCCCCACACCCGCAACCGTTCCCGCTTGCCGCTGGCCACCTGGGTAACATAGGGCATTAAATTGTTGGGAATGCCCTGCGGGTCTTCCCCAATGCGCCCGCTTGGATGGGCCCCAATGGGATTAAAATAACGCAAAAGCGCTACCGACCACTCCGGCTCCACCGCTGCCACATCCTGCAAAATACGCTCGCTCATCACCTTGGTTTCCCCATAGGGATTGGTGGTGGGCAGCAACTCCATGGTTTCCACAAAGGGAATGGCATTTTCGCCGTACACCGTAGCCGAGGAACTGAACACAAACTTATTAACGCCATGCCGTTTCATCACCTTGCACAAGGTCAGCGTGCTGACCACATTATTGTAATAATACCGCACCGGCTGTTCCACCGATTCCCCCACCGCTTTTAAACCGGCAAAGTGGATTACGCCGTCAATCTGCTGCTCGCTGAAAATTTTTTCCACCGCTGCTTCATCGGTCACATCTGCCTGATAAAAGATGATGGGCTTACCGGTCAGCTCCTGTACCCGGCGCAGCGATTCTTCCTTGCTGTTGCAGAGATTATCGGCCACAACCACCTCATGACCGGCTTCTAATAACACCAGACAGGTATGACTGCCGATATAGCCGGCGCCCCCTGCTACTAAAATACGCATAAAAAAACCTCTTTCTCTCTTTTATTTTTATGTTCAAAAACGCCTGCGCCTGCCGAAAATAAGTTTCCGTGCGCAAGCTGCCTGTCATGCTTTCTTGTTTTTATTTTATCACACTTTGCAGCCCAGTCCAACAGGATTTCGCAATCTGTAAAAATTTCAGAAAAACTTTTCTTTTTTCTCACACAATCGTCACAATCACCCTGTATAGTAAAGATATCGTTTACAATGCAAGTATCAAATAAGAAAAGAGGATTTTTTATGAAAAAACAACTACTGGTATCGGCAGCTCTCGTTGCCGGTCTGCTCTGCTTCGGCTGCAGCAGCGGCGCGACAGACGACGTCACTCAAATTCAGCTTTCCGACGCAGAAACCACCGTAAACGGCGCAACCATCAGTCAGGACGAAACACAGGCCGTTTATAGCACCGCCAAAACTGAATCCCACGCCGATGTAAGCGCCGATTTGCAGGGCATTTCCAACACCATCATCCATATCACCCAGGCCGGCACCTACCAAATTTCCGGCGAACTGGAGGATGGACAGCTTCTGGTAGACGCGCCGGAACAGGATGTAACGCTGATTTTGGACAACGCCACCATCGCTTGCCAAACTGCGCCGGCTATTTTAATCAAGAACGCCAATGACCCCCAGCAGGCCGGAGAAGCCGGCGTTACCATCACGCTGGCCGAGTCTTCCGTCAATCAGATTTACGGCTCCCATCTGCCCAAAGGTGCCGATGAAACCGACAGCGACATCAAATATGACGGAGCCATCTCCTCCAACGTCTCCCTGCGCATCAACGGCGAAGGGGCGCTGCAGGTAAACGGCGATAAAGAAGGCATTGAAAGCAAGCTCCATCTCACCATCGACGGCGGCACCATTCAGGCCGTATCCCAAGACGATGCCTTAAATGCCTGTGAGGACGGCGTATCGGTTATCACCATCAACGACGGTATCGTCAACTGTGCTGTGCAAAACGGCGAAGAAGGAGACGGCATCGACTCCAACGGATCCATCTACATCAACGGCGGCTTTATTGTAGCCCAGGCCCACAGCACCAGTCAGGACAGCGGCCTGGACTCCGATTTGGGCATCTTTATCAACGGCGGCACCGTCTGCGCTACCGGCAATATGTACGAAGAAATCTCCGAAGAATCCGCACAGCAATTTGTGCAGTTCTATTTTGCCACACCGCAGCAGGACAATGCGCCTCTGGTCATCACCGATTCCGACGGCAACTATGTGTTGGCCTATACGCCAGTCAACCAGTTCAGCATTCTGGAATTCTCTTCTCCAGATTTAAAAGACGGGGAAACCTATTATCTTTACAGCGGCGGCACCTTAACTGGCACCGTAGTCAACGGCATCTATACCCAGGTTGACAGCTACACCAGCGGCACCCAAATGGCCCATCGCGGTACCATGACCAATCAGGAACGGCCCAATCACGCCGACGGCCAGCCGCCGGAAGGCCGAAACGATGACGATGGTCAACGACCAGAACGGCCTTCTGACAAGGACGATACCAATACACCGCCGGAACCGCCTGCCGACGGTGAAAAGCCAAGCGACGCACCGGAACCGCCCGCCGACGGCGCACGGCCGGACAGGAAACCGCAGCGTCCAGGCAGCAGCTTTGACGAATCGGCAGAACAATCCATTGCCTTTCCCATCAGCAGCGACAGCCACGTGTTTCAGGGCGTCGCCCCCTATACAGAGGGTTAATTTTTGATTTTTTCTACAGTTCGATTTTATTTGCTACACTTTGGATTTTTGCTACACTTTGCCCGATCCCTCCGTGTACCCGACCATTCGCGCAGAAAAACGCGCTTCAAGCGTCGGGCATCGGATACCGCTTTGTCTGTGCAGCTTTGCCGGACTCGCTGCGCTGTCCGTCACGCTTTGCACAGCCTACGTCACAATCCGCGCCCCACCAGAAAGGCGTGGGGCGCAAGTCGGAATTTGGGCAAAGGTAGCGGGGAGTTTTACCCATAGAAGGGTAGCAAGTGCTTTGTCCCTTCTGTATTCTATCCGGCAGGCACATATTTTTTCCAACAGCCAGTAAAAAATAGTTTACAGCATTTGGGAATTATGCTATCCTTAAAAGGAACGCTGGTGCATTTTTCCAATTCATCTTTATCTATTTTCTGCAATACTCATAGCACGCCAGTCAATTTTTTCATAGGGGTGTGTTTATGAAAGCCAATAAAAATCTCAAGGACAGCGTGTTCTCTGCCTATTTCAGCGAGGACACCGCCAGACTGGTGGAATTATTCAATGCGCTGGAGGGCACCGACTATCCGCCGGATACGCCGGTGGAGATCAATACGCTGACCGATGTGCTGTGGATGGACCGCATCAACGATTTATCCTTTGTACTGAACGGTCAGCTGTTGGTGCTGTTGGAGCATCAGTCCACCGTCAACCACAACATGGCGCTGCGCGCTCTGCTCTACTGTGCCCGGCTTTATGAAAAGCTGCTGCCCCGGGACGCTATTTATCGAACAGGGCGCGTCAGAGTGCCCAATCCGCGCTTGATTGTACTGTACAACGGCTCTGCGCCCTGCCCAGAGCATTATACCGAATATTTAAGTCATTCTTTTTGGGAGCCGGAAGAAAATCCCATGGTAAATGTGCGAGTAGACGTGTATAATGTAAACTATACTGAGAACGCAGCAGTGCAGGCGGCGTTAATCGAACGC
>CABUKW010000128.1 GCA_902492275.1 uncultured Peptococcaceae bacterium | reverse complement strand
CGATAAAAGAAGCGCGCAGAGCGTAAATCTCCCCTACCATTGCTGCCAATTCAGCATCATAGTTTTGGGAGGATGGATCCAAGGTTTCCTCTGCTCCATCATTTTTGCCAATAGACTGTTGGTTTTCTAACATTGTACCTGTTTGTTGTGCCTTTTCCTCCAGCTTCTGCGCAATCTCCTCTGCTGTTAAAGACGGATCATTAAAAATCTCCACCGGTAGATTAGCTTGCTGCAGCACATTTTCCAACATAGCTTCATTTTCTTGCTCCAACATAGCCTGTTCCTCCTGGGAATAGCGCAGATAATAATTCATTGCCTGAAGTTCATTCTGAAAATGCCAGGCTGCACCAGCACCGGCTGCCGCCAATACCACCAAAGTTCCGCCAACAATCTTCTTCCAGCGTTTCATTCTTTCACCTCAAACCATTCTGTTCTCAAATCATTATTCTACCGTCACACTTTTTGCCAAATTTCTGGGCTGGTCAATATTGCATCCCCGCACCTTAGCAGTATAATAAGAAATCAACTGCAGCGGAATCACCGCCAGCACTGGCGCAATAAAGTTGTTGATTTTGGGAATAGCCAGCACCTGATCCACAAATTTCTGCGTCTGTTCATCGCCCTCGTTGATAATGGCCAGCACCTTGGCTTCTCTGGCCTTCACTTCTTTGATGTTGGACGCCGTTTTGTCATAGGTGCTTTCCTGCACACAAATGGCGATCACCGGCGTTTCTTCTGTTACCAACGCCAGCGTGCCATGCTTTAACTCTCCTGCCGCATAGGCTTCGGCATGGATATAGGAGATTTCTTTTAATTTCAGCGAGCCTTCCAAGGCAATGGCCCAATCTAAGCCCCGACCGATAAAGAAGATATCGTTCGCAGCTTTGTAGCCTTCTGCCGCCTGCTGAATCTGCTGCAGATAGGCATCCGTCAGCATTTTGGCAGTGGCTTCCGGCAGCTGCTCCAGCCCTTCCAAAATGGCTGCTAATTGGACGGCATCGCCGACGCCCTTTTGCTGGGCCAGATACACGCCCAACAGATACTCGGCAATCAGCATAGTGGTATAGGCCTTGGTAGAGGCCACCGAAATTTCCGGACCGGCCCAGATATAAACTACATAATCCGACTCCCGGGCAATGGCGCTGCCCACCACATTGGTAATGGCCATCACCTTACAGCCCTTACTTTTTGCTTCCCGCAGCGCTGCTACCGTATCGGCCGTTTCCCCCGACTGGCTGATGACCATCACCAGCGTATCCGCATCCAGCATCGGGTCTCTGTAACGAAATTCGGAGGCAATCTCCACTTCCACCGGAATGCGGACCAGTTTTTCCATAATCTGTTTGCCCACCAATCCGGCGTGATAGGCGGTACCGCAGGCCACAATATAGATTTTCTTCCAACGCCGCACCTCTTCTGCGGTCAGCCGGAATTCGTTAAACTGTACCCGTCCTTCATGAATGCGGCCTGCGATGGTCTTTTGAAAAACCTGGGGCTGCTCGAAAATTTCCTTCAGCATAAAATGCTCAAAGCCGTCTTTTTCTGCTGCCTCCGCGTCCCATTCAATGGTGTGGATTTCCTTTTCCACCGGCTGCAGATTGTGATTTTTAATGGTAATACCCTCTTTGGTCAGCACGCACAGCTCGCCCTTTTCAATGTACATGCAGTTGCGGGTATACGCCAGCAGAGCCGGCACATCGGAGGCGATAAAGCTCTCCCCGTCGCCGACGCCCAGCACCATAGGACTATCCTTGCGGCAGGCGATGATCTGATCCGGCTCGTCGGCGCACACCATCACCAGCGCATAGGCCCCTTCCAGCACATCCAGCACCTTGATGACCGTTTCTTCAAAGCTACCGTTATAAAACTTCTCCAACAGGTGCGCCACGACCTCCGTATCGGTTTCCGAGGTGAACCGCTCTCCTGCCAAATAGCGTTCCTTTAAGGTTAAATAATTTTCCACAATGCCATTATGCACCACAGCAAACCGACCGTTCTGGCTGGTATGGGGATGGGCGTTAAAATCTGACGGACGGCCGTGGGTGGCCCATCGGGTATGACCGATGCCAATCGAGCTGTTTAAGTGTAAATCCTTGATTTTTTCTTCCAAATTGCACAGCTTACCCTCTGCCTTTTCTACGGTAATCTGTTTATCCTTTACGATGGCAATGCCCGACGAATCGTAGCCCCGATATTCCAGCTTGCGCAAGCCGTCCAGCAACACTTCCACCGCATTTCGCTTCCCGATATATCCTACTATTCCGCACATATGGTTCCCTCTCTTAATTCATCATTTCTAACGCTGCTTTGATATTGCTCTTGTACGCCTCTACGCCGGGCTGATTAAACGGATTCACTCCCGTCAAATAACAGCTCACCGCACAGGCCTTCTCAAAAAAGTACACCATATAGCCAAAGGAACGGGCGCTCAACTCACTGACCGTCAGCCGGATATTGGGCGTATTGTTCTTCCTGTGGGCCTTGCGGGCGCTGTCCTCCACAATCAAATTCAACTGATGCATGGTTTTGGCCGCTCCGGCAAATTGACTGTCCTCCAAGGATACATCCTTCCGAATCCGTTCCACTGTCAGCACCGTTTCAAAAAAGATTTGCCGCCCTTCCTGCAAAAATTGCCCCATAGAATGCAAATCGGTAGACATCTGCAGCGACATGGGAATCACGCCCTTATTTTCTTTACATTCACTTTCTCCAAACAGCTGCTTCAGCCATTCGGTAAAGTACCGCAGACGACCCTCATATACTTCAAAGATTTCCACCACTTTGCCCTGCTGCTGCAGCAAATACCGCAGCAAGCCATATTGATAGCACACATTCTGTGACAAATCAGCATTGTCATATTCCTTACAAGCCATAGCGGCCCCTTCCAGCATGGCGGCAATATCAATCCCAGCCACTGCAATGGGCAGCAACCCAACCGGCGTCAGCACCGAATAACGGCCGCCGATATCATCGGGCACCACAAAGGTTTTATAGCCCTGCTCATCGGCCTCAGCCCGCAGCGCGCCTTTGGAAGCGTCGGTAATGGCATAAATCCGTTTCGCCGCTTCTGCCGCGCCATAGCGCTGCCGCAAATAGCTCCGCAGCATCTCAAAGGCAATCGACGGCTCCAGCGTTGTGCCCGATTTGGAAATCACGCACAGGCAGATATCTTCCTCGGCCAACCGTTCCAGCAATTCATAATAATAAATGGTGCTGAGATGGTGTCCGGCAAAATAAATGCGGGGTCTCTGCTGTTTCTTGGCATAATACTCATTGTAAAAAGGCGATTGCAGCAGCTCCATACATGCCTTAGCGCCCAGATAAGAGCCGCCAATGCCAATCACAACCAACGCCGTACACTTCCGGCGAATTTCTTCGGCAGTATCCAAAATCTCCTGCAGCAATGCAGGCTCCATCCGCAAAGGCCAGTCCACCCAGCCGGTATAAGCGTCCTCTTTGTCCATCAGCTTGCGATGAATCGCCGCAATTTTCTCCTGATTCTGCGTCCAGTCGGTTAACTCCTCCTGCACCCAGTAATCCAACTCCATCATAATACGTTCACTTCATTTCTCAGTGTATTATCCAAACCACATTTCTTTACAATTCTAAAATTAGAAAATATTAATTTATTATAGCATAAAACCAGAATGCATACAATCATGGCTTTTTGTAACCTAAAAATTCTCTTGCAGAATTTTCAAAAAGCGCAACATCAAAATTACTCCATCTATATCGCAATCAAAATGCTCTCCCAACAAGCCGTATTCAAAACTCATGAGTTTTGAATATCCACCAGTGGTGGACATTGATGAAAAAAGGCGCATTTATCGGGGTTTTCCCCGATTGTCCGACACGACAGAAAACTGATCAAGAAATATCCTAGGAGGGAAATAAGTTGAAAAACAAAAAATTATTTGCAATTCTGACATTGGTGTGCTTCATGATGACACTGATGCCAGTAGCTGCTTTCGCTGCTGTTCCAGATGGCATTGATTATCAGGAAAGTTCTGTTTTCACCGAAGATGAAGACGCCAGCGAAAAGACAGGTCAAGATTTAACAGTCCAGTTTGATTTCGTAAATACAGCTGGTCATACAGTATCTGAATTAACTGGCACAACTAATTCTGTTTACGTATGGTTTGTAAAGAGCGGCTCCAATGTCGCTACTACCAGTGTAACAATGGGAAATACAAAGCCTGATCCAAATGGCGTATTTGAAATCCAAGGCGCTGAATCCGGCGAAGATTATAACTTCCAGTTTTCTAACAGCGGCACCTACACAGTAAGAGCTGCGTTTGATAACCCAAGCGATTTGAAAACTGCTAATAAAACTTTGGCAGAATGCTTCAGTGATGTTGAATACAAACTGAGCACTGTTTCTGGTCAGAATTCCTTTGAAATCACATCTTCTTCCAGTTCCAGCGACTATGGTGCATCCATCACTGGACCAAAGATGCGGGATGCAGACGGTAAGGAAATTGACACTATCAAAGTAACAGACTATGGTGATGTTCCAGAAGACGCAAACTGGAATAAAACTGGAGAAGGCAGCAATGTAAAATACGATTATGTCGGCGATGATGGTGAATGGGAAATTGTAAGCGGCGTTATTTCCGCCAACAATGTTTCTGAAAAAGAATTTACTGTAAAAATCGTAGACAAAGATGGCAAAGCTGTCAAAGGCGAAACCGTTACATTGGATACCAATAGCTCCAACATTGAACTGAACAAAGAAAAAGCGACCACCGACACCTTAGGTCAGATTAAATTCAAAATCACCGGTGTACGGGACGGCGACTACAAAGTTTATATCAAATGCGGTTCCTATGAATCCACCATTAATGTAACTGTCGGCGCTACCGGCGCGTACAACATTCAAGTTGTGAAATCGCCAAGCGCTCCGGTGGACACCACCACCCAGTTTGATGAAAACCATGACAAAATTCAGTTCAGCTTTACCGACGCCAACGGCAATGCGGTAACCACCGATATTGCAAAGAAAAACGGCGCAGTAGCAGCATTTAACTCCGACAAAAATCCGGTTACTGTAGGTGGTGTCTCCACCAATGCAAAACCTTATGTAGCAATCGTTTCTCAGCCTTCCGCTTCCGATCTGGAAAATGAAGATCTGAAATTGGTAGAAGACAAAGACGGCGACGATGAATACAAAGCCAACCTGTGGATTGACGACAGCGACGATCTGGCAGAAGGCACCTATGAAATCAAAGTAGTACTGGATAACGGTAACTATGCAACCGTATCCTTCGAAGTAAAAGAATTTGGTACTCCAGTTGCTCTGAATCTGGAATATGAAGCAGACGCAGTAGAAATCGGTTCCTATGTAGCAATCGATACATTGGAATGGGTAGACAAGGACGGTGTAACCAAAGACTGCACCGACAAAATTGATTTAGCTGCTACCGGCTATGCTGTAGAACGTTTCTACACTGATAAAGGTGAATGTGACACTCATAAAGATGCAAAGGGAAAATCAATCGAACACAGCACGGGTACGATTGATGTAAAAGATGATGACAAATATGTTGGTTCTACCATTACTGTTATCGCAGTAGACGACCGTTATAACCTGACTGCTCAGGCTACCATCACCGTTGCTGATGAAGCTACCGAATTAGCTTTCGATACCAAGACCTTAGCAATCGACGCGAACAACAAAGTTGGCGTGGCTGTAGTAGACGGCAGCGGCAACAAAGTTGCTCTGAACCGTGGTAAATCCGCTGACATCAGCTATGTTGTTCTGGACAAACCGGAAGGTTCTAAAGTATCTGTTACCACCGACGGCGCTGACAATGATATCCTGACCAAAGGTACCTTCACCATGAATGTAACCGCCAACACCGTTGGCAATGTGACCATTCAGGCTGTTGCCAAAGTAACACAGGAAGACAATGTCGTAAAATATTACACCGGTTCTCAGATTTTTGCAGTTGGTAAAGATTCTGTAGGCGATGTAGTTGTTATGTCCATCGGCTCCAGCGAAGTTGTTGTAAACGGTGACAAAGTTGCCATCGACTCTGCTCCAATGATTCAGAATGACCGTACCTATGTACCATTCCGTGCATTGGCAGAAGCATTCGGCGCTGAAGTTGCTTACGATGAAGCTACTCAGGCTGTTACCGCAGAACTGAACGGTGTAACCGTAGTGATGACCATCGGTTCCGCTACCTACACTGTAAACGGCGCTGAACAGACCATGGACGTTGCTCCATTCATCAGCGGTTCCAGAACCATGATTCCAGTACGTTTCGCTGCTGAAGCTTTCGGTATCAAGGTTATCCCAACCTACAATCCAGATGGCTCCACCGCTGACATTCTGTTCAACCTGTAATCAGAACTGGAATAAACAATGATTGATGTTATAACGCACAGGATTTCCTTTGTGTTGTTATAAAAAAGAATTTCAACTCTCTTTTAAGAAAGATCTAACAGTGATTCCCCAAATCACTCCCCCATCTTTCTTAGGCTGAAGGGGCTGGCTGAAAAGCCGGTCCCTTTTTGCTTAAAGACAGGGCAAAGGACAAGCCTGCCATTCTGAGAAAAATACAAGACAAGCAAAATGCAGCTTGTCATGTTGAGCGCAGGCCGCAGGCCGCAGTCGAAACATCTTCTCTCTGTTTTTGTACTTACGTTTTGACATCCCGTTATAACAGCATGGTATCGTATTCACTTGTTTTTCTTATTTCTAAACTTCCGGGATAAAGAGATTGTAACCACCGAGTAAGCCCCGTTGTTCGGAATCCGGTGCGCTTACTCCATTCAAAGAAGGGAATATTATGATGAAACAATACAAAAAATTATTGGCGTTGCTGACTCTGCTGTGCTTTGCATTGACATTCATGCCGGTCGCTGCTTTCGCCGCCGTTCCAGAGGGAATTGATTATCAGGAAAGCACGGTGTTCACCGACGATAAAGACGCCAGCGAAAAAACAGGAAAGGATTTAACAATTCAATTTGACTTCCAGACCATCGGCGGAAAAACGGAAGCACAGATTACGACCAACGTCTATGTTTGGTTTGTAAAGAGCGGCTCCAATGTGGCCGCTACCGGTGTTGCCAAAGGCGCCAATGCAGCTTCCAACGTGAGCGGCCCTGACGCTAACGGCGTGTTCACGATTGAAAACGCTAAATCCGGCGCGGATTATGACTTTCGGTTTTCCAACAGCGGCACCTACACAGTAAGAGCCGCTTTCGATAATCCAAGCGCTTTGTATCCGGGCAAAACCTTATCGGAATGCTTCAGCGACGTTGAATACAAGCTGGGCACCGTTTCCGGACAGAATTCCTTTGAAATCACCTCCAGCAGCGATAGTGATTTGTATACGATACAAATTGTAGGTCCAGACAGCCTTGAAATTGCTGGCAAAAAAGTAACTCTCAATGAAGGGGAAGCAAATGCAGTAATAATTGATAACGCTATCCCCAATAACGGACAAGCTACTGTCGGCGCAGGCGGAAACGCTTCTGCGGCTGTCAATAAGCATTTGCAGGCCAATGGCGTAGCCAGTGACGATATCACCTTCAAATTATTGGACAAAGATGGGAAAGCGGTAAAAGGCGCAACTGTAGAGCTTTCGACCAACAGTCCTCATTGCATTGTCAACAAAGAAACCATTACAACAGACAGCTTAGGCCAGTTCAAATTCACCCTGACCTTAACGGCAGAAGCGCCAAATACAGATAACTACTCTGTATTCATTGACTGCGGCTCTTACAGCAGTACGCTGATTGTTTCCGCTTCTGGTACTGCTGCGTATGACGTATTTTTTACCAAACTGCCCAGCGGACCGATTTCCACAGATGACGCTACCCAGGGTTCTGCTCTGGATGACTATATCTATGTGCAGCTGCGCGACGTCAACGGCAACGTGACCATGCCATACTCCCTGCAGGCTGGCGGTAAGAACGAGGAACCTGCTTTCGCGGGCGTCTATGTAGATGCTGGCGGAAATGCTTCCGTCCGTGATTATAAGGATAGTAAATGGGGCGAATCGGCAGAAAATTATGTATCTATCGTATCTCAGCCGGCCGGCTCCACATTGGAGGACGAAGACTGCTGGCTGCGTCCGGTAGGTCCTGACGCTGGATTCCAGTGTACCATGTATTTTGAAGAAGATTTGATTGCCGGTGATTATACCTTCAAAATCGCTTTGCAAAATGGGAACTCCAAGAACATCAGCTTCACCGTAGCAGAAATGGGCGAACCGGTTGCCCTGACTGTAGAGCCAAAGGCTGCTGTCGTGGAATTGGGCAGTAAGACCTATGCCAACGTAAAACTGGTTGACGCCAACGGCGTGAAATGCGACGCCACCAAAAAAGGTACCGATATTTCCGCAAGCGGCTATGCAGTAGCGAAGGCAGAAGTTGTTTCGGAAGATAGCAATATCGATATTTGGCTTAAACCGGACGATAAATATCTGAACAGTGAAATTAAAGTTGTTGCAGTGAATGACCGTTATAATTTAACTGGAGAAGCTACCATCAATGTTACCTCCGGGAATACGGTGATGATGCCTTTCGTAACAGAAGCCAAGATTAACACCCCAACAGATCTCGCCTATGCGGTTATGGACGTAGAAAAACAAGGTGTTCTGGCCATCACCAACGGGAATGATGCTGATACAATGGCTGCTTATGTTCCTGGCTATGAGCCGCAGCCTGGCGATTTTAAACTGGATGCTGGCCATATCGGCTTCATTGTAGTGGCCAAACCGGAAGGCGCGACAGTTCACTTTGCGGCTCGTGCCGCAGGCGGCGCTCCCGGCGGCATGATTCAGGATGTTTATGGCCAAAGCCGAATTGAATGTGATAAACCGGGTGTTGTCACCGTAAAATATACCTTAGGGCTACAGCTTTATACAACAGAAGGAACATGGACAACTCGTTACTATGAAGGCACCCAGAATATCGTGTTCAGCGATGGCTCTATCGGAAAAACAGTCGTGATGTCCATCGGTTCCAGTGAAATCGTTGTAGACGGCGAAAAAGCCAACATCGACGCTGCACCAA
>CABUKW010000127.1 GCA_902492275.1 uncultured Peptococcaceae bacterium | reverse complement strand
CAATTCCTGTAAGGCGGCTCTTTGCTGCCGCTGGTCTGTCTGTTCGGCAGGCGGCAGGGCTGTCCAATCCATCGGATATTGATTGAAAAAAAGATAACCGGACAGGATACCCAACAGCAGCCCAATCCCCAGACAGCCGCTTAACGCTGCGTCGGAAAAACGGATAGGCGCAGGCTCCGCTTGCGAAAGAAGAAGACTGCATTCGCTGCACAAATGAAACAGTTTCCACAGACAATAAATATAAGCGATGACAAAAATTGTGGACAAAATTAACCCCTGATATTGGACATAGGCTAGGGCGCATAAAATCAGATACCAGAGGAGCAGCAACCCTACAGCGGCAGCCTGCGGCGGCTTTCCTGCCTGTCGTTGTAAACAGTGAAATGCTTGCCATAAACAGAACAAGGTAAGGATGGGCACAGCAAGCTGAAAAACGGCCAGCCCCTGAAAGATAGGCATCTGAAACAAGCTGTTGTTCCAGATAGTAGCATTTACAATTAAAATGAATAGAAAAGCAAATGTTCGCAGAATTGTAACGATCCAGCAAGCCTTGAACCAGCCGTTTACTTGGCGCAGCCTGCGAAAGCCCAGCCACAAAAACAGCAGACCTATGGCTGGCAGAATATACTGTAGATTGAGAAAATTTAAAGTCAGTGTGGAGAGTGCCAAACCAATAAAGATGGGATAGAAAAGATTGGGCGGCTGCTCTTGCGTCAGGGTAGTTTCCTGCGGCATAACATCGGCTGCAGCAGTTGCGGCAAAGTCTGTGTTTTCTGTCATGTGATACACCTCCGCACCCATTGTACCAGATTGGTTAGTAAAAGACAACTACTATAAAGATTGGAATGAAGAAATTGCTTTACAAGGATATAGGACAAAAATAGCAAATAGATGTCCTGGGTTCAGCTAATATTGTCCAGATAAAGCTGAATGAGAGGCATCTATTTGCTATGGTAATCATACAGGATATGGAGTTCAAGCAGGTAAGCATATCCCGTTAAATAGGACGTTACGAAAATAAAATTCTGCGATAACCTTAACGGGGCCATGGGACTGTAAGATAGGGCTGTAAAAGAGGGTGAAAAATATGCTGCATAAAATCTTGGTTCCAAGCCAATACGTCAAAATCATGCTCATGCATACAATGATAAAGCGTGGAACCTTGCATCGTAAACATGAGAGCTTTGGCTAATATTGGCACCGGCGTACTTGGTTTTAGCTCGCCTTGCTGTACTGCTTCCGTAAGATACTTCTGTAAAATTTCAATTCCCTTTTCCATTTGCGAAAGATTTTCTCCATATTTTCCGCTTTCCGCAGAATTAGCATACAACTGAACCATCTGTCTGGCAAATTGCAAATTATAGGAGGACATTAGCTGATGCCAATTGGATAGGAACCAACCAATTTTTTCTAAGCAAGAGAGCTGGGTTAACGTTTCTGCCTGTTGGTTTAAATTATCATATACAGAATGGCAAATTTGGGTAAGAAGTTCGTCCTTGCTCCGAAAATAATGATAAAAGGTTCCTTTGGCTACGCCGCAATCCGCCACAATTTGATCCACAGTGATACTGTCATAATTTTGTGAAGCCATCAATTTTTTGGCGGAATGAATTAATTTTTGTTTTGTTTCCAGCGCTTGTTGCTGCCGATGATTCATATCCCAATTCCCCCTTTTACCATTCGTTCTCATTAAAACAAATTTTTCTAGAAAAGTCAAATTAATTTGAAATATTTTACAATCCATTGACGATTGATTCTCCAAATTATATAATGACTATAGGTCACCGACTGTTAGTCAATTAAAAAATTTTGTTGAATCAGAGGGGGTCGGATTATGTCCGAAGAGATGAAGAACGGCTTAGATGCTTTTCCTTATGTGAATGAAAATTGTATTTATTGCGGCCTTTGTGCAAGAAACTGTCCAGTGAGTGCGATTACTGTAAACAGGGCAGAGAAGCATTGGGCGGTAAATAAGTCTGCTTGCATTCTGTGCGGCACCTGCGAGAGCAAGTGTCCGAAACAGGCGATTACCTTAAATCGGAATGCCAAAAGGCCTGCCGCTGCCGCTGCACGAAAATCTTTTGCACTGCCAATTTCCGTACCGAGAAGCAAAGGCGTTTTGCTGGTGAATGAAAAAATGTGTGCAGGTTGTTCTAGCTGTGTGTTTGCTTGCTGCCTTTCCAGAGAGGGCGTAGCTGCGCCAAATTTGTCCAGAATTAAAGTGGATAATATTCGTTATGAAGAATGGGATAATCTTGCCAAGCCTTGCTTGCAGTGCGTAGATCCCCAATGCATGCGCTACTGTCCTTGCAATGCCATTTATGTAGATAAAGTCACAGGGGCGAGAGTGATAGATGATAAACTTTGCATCGGCTGTATGGAATGTATCCACCATTGTCCGTATGATCCGCCACGCATTGCCTACAATAAAGCAACCAAGAAAGCGATAAAATGTGATTTATGCGGCGGCGATCCACAATGTGTAAAATCTTGTCCATTTGGCGCATTGACTTATTTTACGGATCCAGATGGCGTAGTGACAGGCTACATCGAGGGGGTAGACTAAAATGGCAGACAAATTATATGGCTATGTAGGGAAAATTTTGCGCGTAAATTTATCGACAGGGGAAATTACTACTTTTTCCAGTGAGAAATATCAGGATCTGTATCTGGGTGGAAAAGGGATGGCGGCCAGAATTTACTGGGATGAAATTGGACCGGAAGTAAAGCCCTTTGACCCAGAGAATAAAGTCATTTTCACATCGGGGCCTTTAAATGGTACAGGCGCCATGCAGGCTGCAAAAGGGTGTGTTGCCGGTAAGTCTCCAGTCTGGTATCCGGTGCATACCTTTACCTTTGGCACAACCGGCAATTTTGCGCCGATGATGAAGCGGGCCGGTTTTGACGCGATTATTATTGAAGGCAAAGCCGATCATCCGGTATATCTTTGGATTTATAACGGTCATTGTGAAATTCGGGATGCCTGGGATTTGTGGGGAAAAACCACCCGCAATACGCGGGAATTAATTTATCGGAAGCATAACAAGCATGTGGTAACGGCCACCATCGGACCAGCCGGTGAAAATTTGGTTGTTTCCGCCTGTGTTAGCGTAGCGACTAATCAGGTATTTGGCCGCGGCGGTTTTGGCGCTGTAATGGGCAGTAAAAAGCTAAAGGCTGTGGCCGTTTATGGCGATACGCCAATTCAAGTGGCCGATCCAATGGGGCTTTTAGAAATTAATCGGGAACGTGCTAAATTTAATGCCATTAAAATTGGGGAAAAACGCATTGTGGATGGTAAAGAAATTACCGGTTTGCCATTTGAAGAAACGGCTGCCTGTAATTTCGGCAGCGTCGGCGCCGATACACAGTTGCGGGATATGGCCAAACGGGGAGAAGTACAGATAAAACCCAACGGCTGTGAAGGCTGCGCAGTTTTTTGCCGGACCAAATTCCATTTTAAAGACGGTTCTGAACCGGACGCCAGCGTAATTTGCTCTTCCAATATCGGCTGGAGTGTTCCTGAAGCAATTCATAACAAGTGGCAGAAAAAAATGTTAGGCTGTACCAGTTATAATTTTGCTCAAACCTTAGATGATATGGGGCTGAACATGAATGATTTTTGTATGCTGGCGCCATTGTTGGGGCATCGCGGCAAGTTTGACGAAACAGAACATGTAGAAGGCACTTTGCTGGGAGGCGACTGGATTTATCAGGGATATTTGTTTGGGATTTTTAACAATGAAAATACAGGACTTCCCTGGGAAAAATTTGGCTCTAAAGAATTCAACGATATTTTCCTGGATATGATTACCTATCGCAAGGGCTTTGGCGATATCCTGGCAAATGGATTCCGTTATGCCACGCAGTATATTGTGGAACATGAAGAATTTGGCCCCAACCGCGACAAGATGTTGTTTATTTATCAGCGCATTAATGCTAAGGCTGGGAATATGGGTTGTCTGGAGCATGGTCACGGGCAGTATGTCCCCAATCCTGGCCGTACAATTTATGCCGCTGTCGGTGATAGAACTGGCTCTGAACCAGAATTTCAGTGGGGCAAAATGTCCAAATATCCAAGCGATACGCCGCCAGAAGTACGGGAAAAATGGCTTGGCGAAGGTGCCAATAAAATTCTGGATCCATTTTATTGGGGGCCGGAGGTTGCCCATGCAGTAGTACGGCATGAGGATATTTGCAATGTCATTGACAGTATGCATGTTTGTGCCGTTGGCAATCTGACTGGCGGCGTTAGCCTTGCTGCTTATACCAACCGGGCCATCAGCAAATGCCGGAACTATGAGGATTGGGTGGATTATACGCCCCATGGCGGAAGTGAGTATATGACTGCAATTATGGGGCGGCCTTACAGCAATGAAGAATTGGATCACATTGGAGCGCGCATTGCCCATCTGGTTCGTGCTATTTGGGTTCGTGACGGCTATACGTCTGTAGAAGATCCTTTCTGGGGCAATGATGTGGATGCCTTGTGGCCAATGCAGTATGAACGTGTAGATGAGCAGGGGCGGCACTATAATCTGAAAGAGGGCTTTGAAGCGACAATTCAGGATTATTATAAAGAACGGGGCTGGATAGACGGCGTGCCAACTCGTGCCACGTTAGAAAACTATGATTTAACCGATGTTGCCGATGAATTGGAACGCAAGGGCTTGCTGAAAGGCTAAGACAGGCAGCACGATAAAAAAGATGGAGGGCACCATGCACATGGATAACAGCCAAATGATGATGCTTCCGCAGGAATATAGCCTGCGGCTGATAATAAACGAGAAAAAGGAAATTCAATTAATTTGCACAGCAGAAGCGCTGGAAGAACTGGCAGTTGGTTTTTTGTATAATGAAGGATTGATTCAATCCACTGCCGATATTGTTTCGCTGCGAATACAAAGAGAAGCCGGGCTGATACAGGTGCAAGTGAAGCGGGAGCCGTCGTTATCCTGTGCTGGTGTACGGGTATCAGGTTTGGGCGGTATGCTGCTGGGCAATCAACCAACTTTACCATACTGGGCAGTGGAACGGGTGTATTCCCGTTCGGAGCTACAGATCTGTGCTGCAAGGACGGAAGCCTGTGCAGAGAAATACCGACAAACAGGAGGCATGCATTGTACAGCCTTGTTTGAGGCCAACGATTTGCTGGTGGCCTATGAGGATGTTGGACGGCATAATACGTTGGATAAAATAGCTGGACATTGTTTGCTGCATGAGATTGCGCCAACGGATGCCTTAATCATTACCAGTGGCCGCATCAGCTCCGAAATGGCGGCAAAAGCTGCGCGCATTGGCGCTGCCGTAATTGCTTCTTATACAACTCCAACACAAAAGGCCTATGAGATTGCCAAGGCTGCCAATTTGACCCTTGTGGGGTATGTAAAAAGAGAACAGATGCGGATATATTGTGGAGAAGAAAGGATTATTGGATAAGATGGAAAAAAAGCATGTGCTTCTGTATGGAGAACGGGGCGTAGGAAAATCCACAATGATTGAAAAGCTGCTACAAATCTGCACAGTTCCAGTGTATGGTTTTGTTACCAAGGCCACGCCCCGCCGTGCCGATGGATATCATTCTATTTATATCTATCCAGCAGGCAGTCAGAAACGGTTCCTGTCAGCAGAAAATCATGTGGGTGATTGCAATGGGCGGCAGCGCACTGTAAATGGGCAGGTTTTTGACTCATTGGGCGTTTCTTACTTGCTTCAGGCCAATGCAGACGGTATCTTGGTGATGGACGAGCTGGGATTTATGGAAAAAGATTCTGCTGCATTTTGCCAGGCGGTTTTAAATTGCCTGGAGCAGGATATCCCTGTGCTTGCAGCCGTTAAAAATCGGCAGGACATTGATTTTTTAAAGCAAGTTTGTCAGCATCCTAAAGCACAGCTTTACAGGATTACCCAGGAAAACCGAGACGCGGTCTATCAGGAACTGGTGCCAGTTATGCAGAAATGGAATCAACGGCAGACCGGTGACAAAAGCAGAACATGTCTATGAGGACCGAAAGGCGGTAGGAGGAATGTTATGATGCAGAAACACATCGAATTAGAAGCTGCAATTGCAATGATGCAAACTCTGCAAGTCTCTCCAGAGGTGGAAGTCATTTCACTGGAACAGGCAGTTGATCGTGTTCTTGCGCAAGATATTTATGCAGCTTTTCCAATGCCCTCGTTTGATAAGAGTCCTTTTGACGGTTTTGCATTTTGTGCGTCTGATGTACCTGGTACGTTAGAGATTACCAATACAATTGCGGCAGGTGCAGAAACGCTTCCTGTTTTTCACAGAGGTACTGCGGTACGGATTTTTACTGGCGCGCCTGTTCCAAATGGCGCCGATGTCATTTTAAAATTTGAGGATACTGTTTTTGACAAAAATTCTGTTACAATAGAAACGGCAGTAAAGGCAGGAACCAATGTCATTCGTGCCGGTGAAGATTATGCTTCCGGTTCTTTGCTGTTAAAAAAAGGCCAGCGTTTAACACCGCCAAGATTGGGTGTCATTGCTTCTCAGGGCATGGACCAGATTACTGTTTTTAAAAAACCAAACGTAACAATTTTGGATACAGGAACAGAGCTGTGTGCTTTGGGAAAAGCCAAAAAGCCCTATGAAATATATAATAGCAGTTATTATGCATTGCGCGGCTATTTGCAGCGAATGGGATTTGAAGTGAATTCACCGGAAATTCTTTCTGACGACCCAGAAGCGATCTTGCAGGCCGTACAAGCACAGATGAATTCCTGTGCCGATTTGGTAATTACCACTGGCGGAGCCTCGGTAGGCGATTATGATTATGCGCTTTCTACAGCAGAACGCATTGGAGCTGAAATTTTATTTTGGAAAGTAAACATAAAGCCGGGCGGGGCATTGCTGGTCTCAAAAAAAACCGGCAAAAAGCAGGACAAATTGTTTTTAGGGCTTTCCGGCAATCCGGCTGCTGCGATTATGGGGTTGTTGCTTGTGCTTCAACCATATCTTCGGGCGATGACAGGAGAAACAACAGGAAACCAGCGTCTCCGGTTACCGATTTTTCAGGATATGCCAAAAACGAGTTCGGCCACGCGGCTGCTTCGAGGACATCTGCGTATTGCAGAAGGTTTGGTTTATTTTGAGGAAAATGTTGGACGGGGAAACGGAAACATGACATCCTTTCAAAATTGTTCTCTGATTGCGGCCATTCCGGGGCATTTTGGCCCGATTAAAGCTGGAACAATGGTAGAAGTTTTCCAGCTACCAGAGGATTTGTGTTATTAACGGTTTATGATTTTTGCAGTTCCTGTGGGTCTATACGTTCTAATTGATACGACCGGATTTTTGATAAAACAGCAGCTGCTGAACCTAGATAGCGGTAATCAGAAACTTTTTTGCCGCAATGACTTGCCAGGCTGCGGTTTCACAGGTATAATAGAAGCAATATCAGGTTTTTTATAAATCAGCATGAAATGATTCCTGCATGGATGCCGGAATCATTTTGTGTGTTGCAGCCTTTGCGGTTGGATGGATAGATTATTTTTTCAAGGAAGTGATTTTTGTGGATTTTGAAATGAAAAAGCAGTTAGAGACTGCCAGAAAAATTCTCGAAGATTTGAGGGAGTCTCTTTGACTTTGCCGGTCGGGAAGCGCAAATTGCCGAATTAGAAAAAAAAGTGGCAGAGCCGGGTTTTTGGGACCAGCCCGATGAGGCGCAGCAGGTGATGCAGAAAATAACAGGCCTGCGCAGCAAAATGGAGCAGTTTAACAGCGTGAAAACATTGGTAGAAGACGCGGAAACCTTATATGAAATGTGCAAAGAAATGGGCGATGACGAGGATTTGCTGAAGGAAACGGCAGAGGCATCCGACAAAGCTATGCAGGCTTTGGAGCAAATGGAGCTGGAAACGCTGTTAAACGGCAAATATGACCGCAACAACGCCATTATCTCCATTCATCCCGGCGCCGGTGGAACGGAGTCGCAGGACTGGGCCGATATGCTGTACCGCATGTATGTGCGCTGGGCAGAACGGCATGGCTTTGGGGTGAATTTGCTGGATTATCTGGCAGGGGAAGAAGCTGGCATCAAAAGTGTTACGCTGCTGATTAAAGGGGAAAATGCTTTTGGTTATCTAAAGGCAGAAAAAGGGGTTCACCGGCTGGTGCGTATTTCTCCCTTTGATTCGGCAGGGCGCCGTCATACCTCCTTTACCGCAGTGGAAGTGATGCCGGAAGTAGAGCACGACAACGACATTCAGATCGATGAAAAAGATTTGAAAGTGGACACCTACCGCTCCACCGGCGCAGGAGGACAGCATATCAATACCACCGACTCGGCGGTACGCATTACCCATCTGCCCACCGGGATTGTGGTACAGTGCCAGAGCGAGCGCTCCCAAATTCAAAACCGGGCTACCTGTATGAAGATGCTGACCAGCCGTCTGGTAGAATTGAAAATCAAAGAGCATGAACAGGAAATGGCCGCTTTGCAGGGCGAGCAGCAGGAAATCGGCTGGGGCAGTCAAATTCGTTCTTATGTATTCCATCCCTACAGCATGGCCAAAGACCACCGCACCAATATTGAAAAAGGGAACATTCAGGCAGTTATGGACGGCGATATCGACGACTTTATCCAGGGCTATCTGAAACAGCAGGCCGCTAAGGCAGTACGGAAAAAATAAAGAAAAAATAAAATAAAACAAAATATAACAAAATATAACAGAACAGAACATAACATAACGTAAAAAAGGACGATCGCACTTTGCAGTGCAGTCGTCCTTCTTTTGTTTATGAGAAAAGAAATGCACAGATTGTTTAGTTCAGAGATCGGTTATTCCTGTGTACAGGGCAGTTGAATTCCTACTAAACAGCCGCCGTGGCTGACATTGGAAAAATGGACGGTACCGTTATGGGCGTTGATAATCTGCTGTACAATGGTAAGACCTAAGCCGTGGTCATGGTGTTGCGCTTGCGGCTTGCTGGTGATGCGTAAACTGCGCAGCACCTGGTCTGGAAAACCTTGGCCGTCATCCTGAATGGTAATTTGATATTGCAGGTCGGCGACGCGGGCG
>CABUKW010000126.1 GCA_902492275.1 uncultured Peptococcaceae bacterium | reverse complement strand
TTTGGAAACGGCTTGATGGGAAATGATATATCTTTCTGCCGTGCGAGAAATAGAGCCAGTTTCCTGTAAACTGAGCAGATATTCTAATTGTTCTAAGCGCATGTACATTCCTCCATAGAAGTTTCTTTCATTATACCATAAAATAAACTAAAAACAATATACATACTGTTATAAAAACAGAACCCTTCAAGATGGAGAAGGGTTCTGTTTTTTTGCACTGGCGGAGATGAACAGCAGAGGCGTTATTTCATGGTTTCATAAAGCTGTTGGAAGCCCTGGAAGGTGCTGTCGCTTACCACATGCTCCAGACGGCAGGCGTCCTGCTCTGCAATAGCTGTCTCTATCTGCAGCACTTCGGTTAAAAAAGCCGCAAAAAGCTGGTGACGCTCATAAATTTGCGTTGCTTTCTGCAAGCCCTTTTCGGTGAGAAAAATCATTTTATGTGCGTCTTGATAGATATAGCCGTTTTCTCTGAGAAGTTTCACCGCTCGGCTGATGCTGGCTTTGGTGTAGTGCATGGCTTCAGCCACATCGGTGGCGCGCACATAGCCTTGCCTGCGCTGTAGCAGTAAAATCGTTTCCAGGTAATCTTCACCTGACTCTTGTAGTTTCATAGCATTCCGTCCTTTATCAATCCGTTATTGTAATTCTTGAAATTTTTGCTGCAGCATAGTTCCTTTTCCGCAATGGGGACGGCTTACAATGGATGCTTTCTAATTGATACTGGTGATCGGCGCAAAAAGCTTCGCTTTCTTCGACCATAGAAAACAGGTTTTCTGTATCAGCAGCTTGTGGATTTTTGTATACAGGCGCTGTTCTGTGGGTCTCTGCGTGAAACTGGTGGAAAAAGTCGTGCATCTGGTTATGCAGGTGGTTGTGCATCGTATGTTCCAGATGGTCGCCAGTTCTGTGGCGGCCACGTCCCCGGCCTCTTTGCTGGCAGCCTCTGTCGAATTGTTCTGACATGCAGAGTTCTTCCAGATGGGCAATCATACGGCTGAAATAATCATGTAATTGACGTTGCTCCTCGTCAGAAAGGCAACTGAAAAGCGCATGGCTGGAGTTGGTATTTTCTTCTGTTGTATCGGCAGCTTTGCCTTGCTCGGTCAGCGTAACCTCTACCACCCGTTTATCAGTTTGAGATTGGGTGCGGGTGATATAGCCTTTTTTCTCCAGCTTGCTGAGTAACTCTCCTAGCGATTGGGAACGCATATCCAAAAGCTCTGCCAATTCCCTTTGGGTAGTCTGCGGCTTGAGCTTTAACAGCTTTAACACACGGCCCTGGCCGCTGTACGGGCTGGCGAAGGGACCGTTCATTCTGTGGTTTTGGTGGGCATAGCGGGCGATAAGCCCATGAAGCTGCATAAATTGTTCCATTAAATCAAAATTTTTTTCATTCATGTTTTTGCTCCTTTCATGCTGCCGATGGAAGCATTTCTCGATTGCCATCGGGATAAACGATTATATAGAACTGACAGTGAACTGGTGGAAAACCGCTTAGAATGTGCTGTTGACCAAAAAAGTCAATTTGCTGAACAGCCTTTCCAGCCTGTTCAATCGGCGTGAGCCTGCATTCCACCAGCGCGCCGTCTACATCTTTTGTCTCCTGCTCTGTTAATGTCCAGAGATAAGGAATAAGCTCTTCCGGCAAAATGGCCTGAAGGTCTGCGGCGATGAGCGTAGGGGTGTACGTTGTCATTGTGCGGACTCCTTTCTTGAAAATAAGTAGGTACCTTTGCTTTTATTATAAAGGCACCTTTCTATTTTGTCAACAAAAAAAATAAAGGTACCTGATAATTTGCAATAGAGGGATTGACATATATAGATAGTCGATATATAATCGGATATATAGATAATCTATATAAAGGAGTGCAGAAATATGACGATTGATAAAAGCTTGCAAACGGGCAGCACCACAATGCTGCTGTTAAAGCTGCTGGAGGAAGATGATTTGTATGGTTATCAGATGATTGAACGGTTACAGGAGCGTTCTAATAATGTGTTTGCGTTGAAAGCCGGTACGCTGTATCCCTTGCTGCATACCATGGAAGAACAGGGCTTGGTGCAATCTTATGAACAGATTGCGGAAACAGGCCGTAAGCGTAAATATTACAGCTTAACCAAAGCCGGATATAAGCTGTTGGCTGCAAAAGAAACGGAATGGCATTTATTCTCCGGCGCAGTCAACAAAGTGCTGCAGGGAGGTGGGAATGTTGCAACTATCCAATAAGACGCAGGCGTATCTTGAACAGGTGTGTGAGCAAATTCGCTGGAAAAAGGCCCATGAGATGGTGCAGGAAGAATTGTTAGCCCATATTGAGGATCAAAAGGAGGCTTTTTTGTTGGCAGGCGCTTCTGCTGAGGAAGCGGAGACTTTGGCAGTGGAGGAGATGGGCAGTCCGTTGGACACCGGCAGCCGCTTTGACAAGCTGTATCGGCCCCGTATTGCATGGCAGGTATTGCTGTTTGCCGGAACAATCATTGTGATAGGCAATCTTTTGCGAGCTGGCTTATTGTTGGCCATGGGAGAAGAACTTCATTTATGGCAGGATTTATGGGGCATGCCGATTGGGTTGGCCGCAATGGCGCTAGGCTATTGGTTAGATTATAGCGTATTGATGCAGAAATGTCATGTGTTTAATAAAACAATAGCTGCAGGCGATGCACAGGCATTTCGATATTTTGTAGTTTCTATTGGATGTGTCGTCTTGCTGCACAAGCTGTTATCTTTGACGAACGCAATAGATATGAATGGCTCCAGATATTTTTTCATTGGTATTTGTATGGTTAACATCTCTTATTTGGCGTTGTTTTTCCCTTTATGGTTTTGCGTTTTTGTGTATTATCAGCGTGGGAATGGTTGGAAGGGATTTCTGTATAGCTTTCTCTTTTTAGGAGTGGGAAGCTTTTTGTTATACACCCACGCGACCGATTTACTGTTGCGGTTAGGTGTCGGGGTGATTCTGCTGTGCTATGGGCTGCATAATAACTGGTTTGGCTGCAGCAAATGGTGGGGCGCAGCCTTTTTGTGTTACCCGTTGTGGTTGTTTTTCTTTTTTATCAGCAGACCCTATCGGATCAAACAGATTAGAAGCATTCTAAATCCCTTCGATGATCCGCTGGGCTCTGGCTATGTACCAGTACAGGTACTGACAGCCTTGCGAGAAGCCAGTTTTTGGGGAGCAGGCTCTAAGGATGTGACAGCCTTGATTTTGGAGCAGAGTCCCAATAATGCTTTAAATTTGACAGAGCATTTCCTGACCATTGCCATCAGCCATTGGGGTTGGTGCATATTGATTCCGATAGTATTAGCCTATGGCTGTTTGCTGTGGATGTGTTATACTGCCTGCCGCAAGGTAAAAAGCCAGATGGGAAAATTTGTGGTAGTAACCATTACCAGCACTTGGATGATTGAATTATTGTTTTATTTTTGCAACAATCTGAGTTCTTTTTATATATTTGCATATCCTTTATTATTTGTACAGGGAAATATGGCCATGGTTTTTAATCTGTTTTTGTTGGGGCTGCTTTTATCGGTTTATAAAACCGGTGCGGTGCAAAAGGATGTCAATATGCCGCCGGTGTCGACAAAACAGGTTCTGTTGGCGCAGCGTCAGGATTTGATGCAGCGTTTGCGTTTGGAATATACAACAGAGGAAGAAGTATTAGAAGCCTGGCGCAGAGGACAGCATGAAGGACTATGACAGGTATGGCATGAATCTGGCACTTATAGCCAGCGGAAAGGCTTTTGTAATTTTTTATCGAATCCTTTTTCAAAACGGTTGCCAGCACAGAAAAAAACGTATACTATAAAAACAGAACCAGCATGGAGAGGGTATCGAATAGAGAGAAGAAAGGTCGGTTATCACAATGAAAATCACATTTGAGGATGTTTATAAATTGCCGGAGATTCGCACATATATTGAACGGGCCGATGAATCGCTGCGGGCTTTGGGGTATACGGAGCATAGCTTTGCCCATGTGAATAAGGTGGCCAATATGGCTCATGAAATTTTGCTGAAGCTGGGTTATTCGGAGCGGGATGCAGAGCTGGCCCGCATTGCCGGTTATCTGCACGATATTGGCAACGTCATAAACCGGCAGGATCACGCTCAGAGCGGCGCTATTATGGCGTTTCGCATTTTAAATAATCTACGGGCAGATCCGGAGGATATTGCGACGATTATCACCGCCATCGGCAATCATGATGAAGGCTCAGCCTTTCCAGTCAATCCGGTAGCGGCGGCGCTGATATTGGCTGATAAGGCCGATGTGCGCTCCAGTCGGGTGCGCAATCAGGATTTTGCCACCTTCGATATTCATGACAGAGTCAACTATTCGGTAAAAAAATCAGAGCTGCGGGTGGTAAAGGATAGCCACATTGAGCTGAATTTGCAGATTGATACCGAAATCTGCGCGGTAATGGATTATTTTGAAATTTTTATGAATCGTATGATCCTTTGCCGAAAAGCCGCCGAAAAACTCAACCTGCATTTTCGGCTGACCATTAATCAGCAGCAGATTTTATAAGCGCATGGGAAAGGTCGGATACCGTTTTTGTTTGAAATGTGTAGCTGACCTTTTTCATCTATGAGAAATCCCCAAATAGTATCAATAGAACAATAAAAATAGGCATAATACAAGAACCAGAAAAAACCGCATTACATGTTCTGCAATGCGGCTTTCTATAAAAATGAGGGGAGAAAATGAAAAACAAAAAATAATTAGCGGCCTAGCTTTTTGCGGCCAACCTTCAATACCATTTGGGCTACTGCGTTTTTTTCCTGATCGTTGGCAGTTTCCCACATTTCTTTCATAAGCGCTTCTTCTGGAGAATCGGGTTTAACAAACTGTCCCATCAAATTTCCTACGCTGACCATACCTTTTACCATCATTTCTTCTGTAACGCCGTGTTTTTCGCCGTCTTCAATGACGCGGGCCAGTTCTTTGGGAAACTGAGCTGGCTCGCTGGTTGCTGTTTTTCCAAACATGCTGTTCACCTCCTGCTTGTTTGGTAGTGTAACCGAAAAAGCAAATGGCTATACGCAAAACAGAAAATTTTTCATATACTAAAACGGGGAGGGATGATGGTGTGGCAGAATAAAAGAGCAGGCAGACGGCAGAAGATCCGGCCGAATAAGCAGCAGACGATGTTCTGTCAGCAGCGGTGTCCGTCCGGCTTAGAATATTTGGGAAATATTTTTTTATTGGGATTAACCACATTGGTCAGCGAATTAGTAGATTTACGGGCAGCGAGCGCATTAGAAATCCTGCTGGAGCCTTTTCAGGGAGAAAACGGTACCAGTTTAGAGCAGGATATACTAGCTGCAGGCTTGGGCGATACAGTGGGAAATATTGATCTTCTGGATTTGGCGGAGCAAACCAATATACAGCAATTTTAATGGGGAATTACTTGCAGCTTGAAAAAAATACAGAGGATGATATTGTATTCTTGACGGATTTGCAAGGAAAAGACTAGGCAGCGCTTCGAAAATATAGTAAAATATAAATAGTATTGTCTGAAAAAAATTTATTTCTATACAATCAGATTTTATTTTGTTGGAGGCGTTGAACAGTATGAAATATATCAGTACCAGAAATAATTATGAACCTGTTACTGCAGCTGCAGCCATTGCGCGCGGTATGGTTCCGGAGGGTGGGTTATTTGTACCTGAAACCATTCCTGTGCTTTCTGCCGAAGAAATTGCAGCAATGGCGGGGAAATCCTATCAGGAGATTGCCCAGTGGATTTTAGGTAAATACTTAACCGATTATAGCGCTGCAGAGATAGCTGATTGTGTGCAAGGCGCCTATCATAGTAACTTTGATACGCCAGAAATTGCACCGCTGGTGAAGTTGAGTGATAACGAATATATTTTGGAATTATGGCATGGCCCAACGGCAGCTTTTAAGGATATGGCACTGCAATTAACGCCCCGTTTACTAGTAAAGGCCATTGAAAAGCTGGCACTGCAAAAAGAAGTTGTTATTTTGGTGGCCACCTCTGGCGATACCGGTAAGGCTGCCTTAGAGGGCTTTAAAAACGTAGCTGGCACACAGATTATTGTCTTTTATCCGGCACATGGCGTAAGCCGCGTGCAGCAGCTGCAAATGTTGACCACTGACGGCGATAATACGTATGTGGTGGGCGTAGAGGGCAATTTTGATGATTGCCAGAGCGCGGTGAAAGAAATCTTTGCCGACCAAAGTTTGGCAGAGCAAATGGATCAGGCTGGTTATCAGTTTTCTTCGGCCAATTCGATTAACTGGGGCCGGTTGCTGCCGCAAATTGTGTATTATTTTGCAGCTTATTTATCACTAGTGGAAAAGAAAGCCATTTCCTATGGAGAGCTAGTTGATTTTGCAGTACCAACAGGCAATTTCGGTAATATTTTAGCAGCTTGGTATGCAGAGCAAATGGGTCTGCCAGTAGGACAATTGGTGTGTGCGTCCAATAAAAACCGGGTATTGGCCGATTTTTTTGCAACAGGCGTTTATGATCGTCGCCGTGATTTTTATCAGACCAACAGTCCATCTATGGATATTTTGATTTCCAGCAATCTGGAGCGGTTTTTGTTTGCCATGACCGGCAATAACGGCACACAGGTGGCCCAGTGGATGGAGGCTTTAAAGAACAAAGGTATTTTTACTGTTGATGCCCAAACCAAAGCGAATATGGACCGCTTTGTGGTGGGCGGCACTGCTGATGAAGCAGAAACATTGGCTACAATTCAACAATGCTACGAGCAAAATCATTATCTGTTGGATACCCATACAGCGGTGGCCTTAAAAGTAAGCCGAGAATATAGACAGGCAAGTGGAAGTCAGCATATTGCAGTGGTAGATTCTACCGCCCATCCCTGCAAATTTGCGGCCAGTGTCATGGCTGCTTTGGGAGAACCTACTGAAACTGTCAGCGAACTAGACTTGCTGGAACAGTTAGTAGCAAAAACGGGCATCGCGCAGCACAGAGGCTTGCAAAATCTGGAGCAAAAGCCTATTCGGCATACCAAAGTTTGTGCAAAAGATGATATTTTGGCCACTATAAAAAATATTTTGGAACTATAAATTTTGTGAAAAACAGCATAAACAGGACGGTGCTGCATCGTCCTGTATTTCTTTTTCGCCGAAAACGGTTGTTAGCAACCGTTTTTGATAGAATGCTACAAATTAGATGATTAAAAGGAGTAATAGCCATGTCAGATAAAATCATGCGGGCCTTGGCTTATGAGGGACAAGTGCGTGTATCCGCTGTCATTTGTACACAAACTGTAGAAACTGCGCGGCAGCGGCATGATGCCTTTCCTACAGCCATTGCAGCCTTGGGACGGACTATAGCCAGCACGTTATTGTTGTCTTGGGGATTAAAAGGAGAAGGAACGATAACATTGCGTATTTTTGGCGACGGCCCTTTGGGAGGGATTATTGTAACCGGCGATGCTGACGGCAATGTGAAAGGTTATGTGCAGGAGCCGCAAACCGATTTGCCGTTAAACAGCAAAGGAAAACTGGACGTGGGCGGCGCCATTGGGCAAGGCCACTTGTACATTACCAAAGATATTGGATTAAAGGAGCCTTATACAGGCAGTGTACCGCTGGTGACAGGAGAAATTGGCGATGATGTGGCTAGTTATCTGATGAGCTCAGAACAAACGCCGTCGGTGGTGTCTGTGGGCGTTTTGGTAAATCCCGATTATACAGTGGCAGCCGCTGGCGGTATTATTATTCAGGCTATGCCCGATGCGGAGGACGCCATCTTAGACGATTTGGAAGAAAAACTAAAAACAGCCCTGCCTGTCAGCGGATTAATTCAGCAGGGCGCCGATGTGCGGGACCTCATCAGTAATTATCTTTCCGGGGTAGAGGTGCAGTATTTGGAAGAAAAGCCGGTACAATGGCATTGTAATTGCAGCAGAGAGCGCATCAGCGGCTTGTTAAAGGGGATTGGCATTGCTGAATTGGAAGATATGCTGGAAAAAGACGGGGAAACAGAGGTTGTCTGTCATTTTTGCAATACCCATTACCATTTTGATAAGACTGAACTGCAAGCCTTGCTGCAATCCATGCGGGAGGATTTAGCACAAAACTGAAAAATCGTTGTCAGTAAAGGAGGGCTGTATGGAATATCAGGCGTGTTTAGATTATATGCGACAGCATTGTCAAAGCGGGATACCGGGCGGTTTTGCACGGACGGCGCGAATGGCGGAGCTTTTACATAATCCGCAAGAGGAGTTACGTATTATCCATATCGCGGGAACCAATGGGAAAGGTTCTACAGCGGCGGCTATAGAGGCCATGCTGCGGCAGGCCGGGTATCGGGTTGGGCTGTTTACATCGCCCCATTTAGAACGTTATGAAGAACGTATTCAGCTTGACCGGCAGTTAATTGTAGAGTCGGATTTTGCCGCTGTTTTAAGCAAGCTGTTTACAGAAATTGTGCCATTATTGTTAGCGGAAGGTATGTCCCATCCCGGTGAATTTGAATTGCTGACCGTGGCCGGGTGGCTGTATTTTAAAGGCCGTACCGATTTTGTAATTTCTGAGGTGGGGCTAGGTGGCACATTGGACCCGACCAACGTGATAAAGCAACCTTTGCTGACGGTACTTACTCCAATAAGTTTGGACCATTGTCAGATTCTTGGAAATACGGTGGAGCAAATTGCCAGAGAAAAAGCAGGCATCTTGAAAACTGATGTGCCAGCCATTGTGGCACCGCAAGAGGAAGCGGCGCTGCAAGTTATTCAGGAACGGGCCGCTCAGCTTGCCGTACCGCTGACGGTGCTTAACCGAGATAATCTGTCACCGGTGGCAACCAATCTGCAGGGCCAGTACCAACAAATAAACTGCAATGTGGCGTTAGCTGCTGTACGTAATCTTTTCCAGCGGAAAATTGTTTCAATTACAGAGACACAAATGCTGGCAGGTTTGCAGCAGGTGCAATGGCCAGGCCGCATGGAATATATTCCGTTAAATCAGGGAAGGGGAATCCTGTTGGACGGCGCCCATAACAAGGCAGGCATGGAGGCCTTGGCGGAAAATTTGCGTACCCTTTATGCAGACAGGGAGATCGTATTGTTTCTTTCC
>CABUKW010000125.1 GCA_902492275.1 uncultured Peptococcaceae bacterium | reverse complement strand
TTTTACACCTACTGGCATACCTTCTCTTAATTTGAAACCAGCGATAGATTTTTTTGCTCTGGTTACAACAGGCTTCTGACCGGTAATCAGAGTTAAATCGTTCAGGGCAGCGTCCAGAGCTTTTGGATTCTGTACAGCTTCACCCAGACCAATGTTGACTACAACCTTATCCAGTTTTGGAATAGCCATTACGTTTGTATATTTGAACTGTTCCTGCAAGCTAGGAACAACTTCATTCAGATATTTATCTTTTAATCTAGCCATTTCAATATAGCCTCCTTTCCACCAAGACTATGAATTAAAGTGCTTTTCCGCATTTACGGCAAACACGAATTTTTTTGCCATTGTCGATGGTGTGCGCTACTCTTACGCCCTTTTTACAGGTACTGCAGTAAGGCATTACGTTAGAAACGTGAATAGCTGCTTCCTTTTCAATAATACCACCCTGTGGCATTTTCTGTGTTGGTTTTGTGTGACGTTTTACAACGGCAACACCTTCCACAACAACTTTATCCTGGCTTGGGATTGCTTGAATCACCTTGCCAGTCTTACCTTTATCTTTTCCAGCGATTACAATCACTTCATCGCCTTTTTTAACGTTCATTTTTGCCACGATTTTCACCTCCAAGGCTACAGCTTACAGCACTTCAGGAGCCAGAGATACAATTTTCATGAAATCTCTATCCCGCAGTTCTCTGGCCACTGGCCCAAAAATACGGGTTCCTCTTGGGCTCTTATCATCTTTGATGATAACGGCTGCGTTTTCACTAAAGCGAATGTAAGAACCATCAGCTCTGCGAACAGATTCTTTTGTTCTAACAACTACTGCTTTTACCACGTCACCCTTCTTGACAACGCCACCAGGTGTTGCTTCTTTAACAGCAGCAATAATGATATCACCTACGGATGCATAACGGCGTCCTGTACCACCCAGTACACGGATGCACAACAATTCTTTTGCACCGGTATTGTCACCGACTTTCAGTCTGGTTTCTTGTTGAATCATATCAGGTTACCTCCTTCCGGCAACATCTCGTTGTGAAAAAACTACACAACTTATACGAGCGTAGCCTTTTCAGTAATTTCAACAACACGCCATCTTTTATCTTTACTCAGTGGACGTGTTTCCATAATTTTTACTTTATCTCCTACTTTGCAGGCATTTTCTTCGTCATGAGCTTTATATTTCTTTGTCATGGCAGTGATTTTGCCGTACAGAGGATGACGGAAATGGTTTTCGACAGAAACTGTAACAGTTTTGTCCATTTTGTCGCTTACAACAACGCCGTAACGAACTTTACGATTTCCTCTTTCCACGTTGTAACCTCCTCACTTGAGCCTAGGCCTGTTCTTTAATTTCACGTTCCCGCAAGATTGTTTTTGCTTTTGCAATATCCTTACGGATTTCTTTAATTTTCATTGGATTTTCTAACTGGCCGGTAGCCATCTGGAAACGCAAATTAAAAAGTTCTTCTTTGAGATCTACAACCTTTTTTTCCAATTCAGCTGTGCTTAAGTCTCTCAATGCCTTAACCTTCATTTACGTCACCGCCTTCTTTTTTCACAAATTTACATTTAATAGGCAATTTATGCATAGCCAAGCGCAATGCTTCTCTGGCTACTTCTTCTGGAACGCCAGCCAATTCAAACATTACTCTGCCTGGTTTTACTACTGCAACCCAGTAATCAGGAGCACCTTTCCCGGAACCCATACGTACTTCAGCAGGTTTTGCTGTTACAGGTTTGTCTGGGAAAATTTTAATCCAAACTTTACCACCACGTTTGATATAACGAGTCATTGCAATACGGGCAGCTTCAATCTGGCGGCTTGTAATCCATGCACCTTCCAGAGCCTGCAAACCATATTCGCCATATGTTACTTCTGTACCTTTATGTGCTTCACCTTTCAAGCTTGCACGATGTGGTCTACGCCATTTTACTCTTTTTGGCACCAACATGATTAGTTGCCTCCTTCCTTAGCTTGAGCATTTTTCGCTTCAGGAAGAACTTCCCCTTTGTAGATCCAAACTTTTACGCCGATTTTACCATAAGTTGTATCTGCTTCTGCGAAACCGTAATCAATGTCGGCACGGAGTGTGTGCAGTGGCACCTTGCCTTCGCTATACCATTCAGTACGGGCAATATCAGCACCAGCCAAACGACCAGAGATTGCAATTTTAATACCTTCAGCGCCAGATTTCAAAGCTCTGCCTACAGCCTGTTTCATAGCTCTACGGAATGCTACACGTCTTACCAGCTGTGCAGCGGTAGCTTCCGCAACCAACTGTGCATTGGCTTCTGGTCTTTTTACTTCCTGGATATTGATGTTTACCTGTTTGCCAGTCATGGCTTCCAGTTCTTTGCGCAGTTTTTCGATTTCGGAGCCCTTGGCGCCGATTACAATACCAGGTTTTGCTGTATGAATTGTCACTCTCAGTTTGGTATTCCCAGTTCTTTCAGTGATAATTTCAGAAACGCCGCTTTCAAATAATTTGGCTTTAACAAACTTACGGACCTTCAGATCTTCATGGAGGAGTTCTACATAATTCTTATCAGCATACCATCTAGCGTCCCAGTCTTTAATGACGCCGATACGCATTCCTTTAGGACTTACCTTTTGACCCACTGAGTGATCCCTCCTTATTTTTCGCTAACCATTACTGTAATATGGCTTGTTCTCTTACGGATACCATCCGCTCTGCCCATTGCTCTAGGTTTAAATCTTTTTAAAGACGCACCCTGATCAACATAAGCTGTGCTGACATACAGATTATCAACGTTCATGTTGTAATTATGTTCAGCGTTAGCTACAGCAGATTTCAATACTTTTTCTACTAATGCAGCACCCTTGTGAGGTGTAAATTTCAAAATCGCATATGCTTCTCCAACACTTTTGCCGCGGATCAGGTCAACTACCTGACGAGCTTTTCTAGGAGAAATTCTTACGAATTTAGCGACAGCTTTCGCTTCCATTGCGAAACCCCCTCTCTTATTTCTACTTCAAGGAAGTCGACCGTTCGGTGTGGTCACCGTGGCCTTTAAAAGTACGTGTTGGCGCAAATTCGCCCAGCTTATGTCCTACCATATCTTCAGTTACATAAACAGGCACATGTTTACGACCATCATGAACAGCAATTGTATGACCAATGAATTCTGGGAAGATTGTAGAACTGCGGGACCATGTTTTGATGACTCTCTTGTCACCAGATTCATTCATAGCCACGATTCTGTTGTACAATTTCTCTTCAACAAAAGGTCCTTTTTTCAATGATCTACTCATGAGGATATTTGCCTCCCTTCGCGCAAGCTATTTATTCTTGCGTGATTTAACAATATATTTGTCATTTACATTATTTTTCTTACGGGTGTTACCGCCATGTGCAGATTTACCCCATGGACTAACTGGGCACTTACGGCCTACAGGAGCGCGGCCTTCCCCACCACCATGTGGATGGTCATTCGGGTTCATAACAGAACCGCGTACAGTAGGTCTTACACCCATCCAGCGGGTACGGCCAGCTTTACCAATGTTGATGATTTCATGTTCCAGATTGCCAACCTGACCGATTGTAGCCCGGCAAGCCAACAGAACCAGTCTCATTTCACCAGATGGCAGTCTCAGGGTCGCATATTTGCCTTCCTTTGCCATCAGCTGAGCAGAAGCACCAGCCGCACGGCATAGCTGCGCACCTTTTTCCGGTTTTAATTCAACATTGTGGATTACGGTACCAACTGGAATGTTGTCGATTGGCAAGCAGTTGCCAATCTTAATATCAGAGTCTGGACCAGATACGATTACATCGCCGACCTTCAAGCCGTTTGGTGCAAGAATGTATCTCTTTTCACCATCAGCATAGTTCAGCAGCGCAATACGTGCGGAACGGTTTGGATCGTATTCAATCGTAGCAACTCTGGCTGGAATATTATCTTTATTACGTTTAAAGTCAATTACCCGGTACTGTCTTTTATGACCGCCGCCATGATGACGAACAGTAATACAACCCTGTGCATTTCTGCCGGCTGTTTTCTTCATAGGAGCCAGCAAAGATTTTTCTGGTTTGCTTGCTGTGATTTCTTCGAATGTAGAAACGGTCATCTGACGTCTACCAGGAGAAGTAGGCTTAAAACTTTTTACTGCCATTGCAGTTCCCTCCTTCTGGATTCTATCAAAATTATTTCAGATTACATACCTTCAAAAATTTCAATGCTGTCGCCTTCAGCCAACTGCACAACAGCTTTCTTGTAATCAGATGTTTTGCCTTCATAACGGCCCATACGTTTTACTTTACCTTTTACGCGAACAGTATTCACATCAATGACTTTTACTTTGAAGATTTCTTCAACAGCCTTTTTGATTTCAATTTTGTTTGCGCTCAAAGCAACTCTGAAAACATATTTGTTATGTTCCATCAAGGAAACGGATTTTTCTGTTACAACAGGTTTGATAATGATGTCACGTGCGTCCATTATGCCAGCACCTCCTCAATCTTAGCGATTGCATCTTTGGTGATGATCAGCTTATTGTGGGCTAACACATCATATACATTCACCGACGCTGCTGCAACCGGTGTAACCCCTTCAATATTACGAGCAGACTTCACAACGGTTTCATCTACTTCAGCGGTAACAACTAATGCTTTTGCATCAACTTTTAATGCATTCAGAACCTTAACCATTTCCTTTGTTTTTGGCTGGTCAAAATTTAAAGTATCTAATACGATAATATCGTTTTCTGCAACTTTACTGGAAAGTACAGATTTCAATGCAAGACGTCTTTTCTTCTTTGGAATGGAATAGCTATAGTTTCTTGGTTTTGGCCCAAAGATAATAGCGCCGCCACGCCACAGTGGAGAACGAATAGTACCAACTCTGGCACGGCCAGTTCCTTTCTGTCTCCATGGTTTGCGGCCGCCGCCTCTCACTTCACCTCTGGATTTTGTGCAGTGAGTGCCCTGACGCCAGCTAGCCATCTGCATTACAACAGCTTCATGTACAACGCTTTCGTTTGGTTCAATACCGAACACTTCATCGTTCAGTTCGATTTCGCCAACCTGAGCGCCTTCTACATTTAATAAAGCTACTTTTGGCATTTGTAGTTTCCTCCTTTCTTGCGACACTAATTATTTCGCTTTTACAGCACTTTTAATAGTAATCATAGATTTGTTAGGACCAGGTACAGAACCTTTTACTAACAGCAGATTGCGTTCAGCATCTACTTTTACGACCTGCAGATTCTGAACTGTAATTTTCAGCCCGCCCATACGGCCTGGCAGTTGACGGCCTTTAAATACGTGGTTTGGACCCAACGCACCCAAAGAACCGGAACGGCGATGATATTTAGAACCATGACCCATTGGCCCTCTGGACTGGCCGCAGCGTTTGATACTACCCTGGAAACCTTTCCCTTTGCTGATTCCAGTAGCATCAATGATATCGCCAGCTTCAAAAATGTCAGCCTTGATAACCTGGCCTAGCTGATACTCAGCAGCGTTATCAACGCGGAATTCTCTTAAATATCTCATTGGTTTTGCCTGTGCTTTTGCAAAATGGCCTTTCTGAGGTTTATTTGCACGCACTTCTTTGATTTCATCAAAACCAATCTGAATAGCTTCATAGCCATCAGTATCATTTGTTTTTGTCTGGATGACTGTGCAAGGACCTGCTTCAATAACTGTTACAGGGATTGCTTTACCTTCTGGAGAAAAGATTTGAGTCATACCAATTTTCTTACCTAAAATCGCTTTCATCTTGCCACCTCCTTAAGCTTAGCAAACAATTATAATTTAATTTCGATTTCAACGCCGGATGGTAAATCCAAACGCATCAGAGCTTCAACAGTTTTCTGATTGTGATCAAAAATGTCAATCAGACGTTTATGTGTTCTCATTTCGAACTGTTCACGGGAGTCTTTGTTTACATGAGGAGATCTCAAAATTGTAAACACATTTTTTTCGGTCGGCAGTGGAACCGGACCGGAAACTTTGGCTCCTGTTTTCTTCGCTGTTTCAACGATTTTCTGAGCAGACTGATCCAATAATTTGTGATCGAATGCTTTTAAACGAATTCTGATTTTCTGTTTTGCCATGTTTTTCCCTCCTTCGCGCCCGATTAACGGACATTCTCCACGGAAATTACCTAGAACACGGGGTCTGGCGTGTCGCCGTGCCTAGCAACCTTCCGCTTCATCGCCTGTCTTACGCAACTCCTAAATATTATCACACTGAAAATACATTTGCAAGGCTTTTTTTCTCCGCTTCGTACTATTTTTCACGATAGTTTCATTATTTTTATTTATAGTATTCACATAACAGAACAACGTCCATGCAAAAGGAATGCTATGGTTTTTAGAGATGGCTTTTAAACAGCTTCTTCCAATGATAGAAGCCTTTTCGATTCATTATTCATCGTTTCGCAGAGCAGCTTAACCAGAAACTCTTCGATATCATATTTTTCGGCTGCCTGGTAACGGGGGCGTTCCCTCTTCATAAATCCTGCGGTCAATATTTAATTTTTCTTCCGTTTTCCCTGCATAATTACTTTTGCTCTCCAAACACAAAAACCATGCCAGCCTTCCGCGCAGTGCAGAACGCCAGCATGGTTTTATTATTCCATCAATGTATTTGCAGATTTTTGTGTGTAACCAAACGGTCTTGATTATTTACGAATAATTCTAACCGCATTCAAGATAGCCAACACTGCCACGCCCACATCAGCAAAAACGGCCATCCACATGGTTGCCAAACCCAGCGCAGCTAAAATCAATACCAACAGCTTGACAGCCAGAATGAAAACAATATTTTGCTTCACAATGCGCCGTGTGGCTCGGGCAATTTCTACCGCGTCAGCCAACTTGCTGGGCTGGTCATTCATGATGACAACGTCGGCGGCTTCGATGGCCGCATCGGAGCCTAAACCGCCCATGGCGACGCCTACATCGGCACGGGCCAGCACCGGCGCGTCGTTGAGGCCATCACCGGTAAAGGAGATGGTTCCCTTTTGGCTTTTCTGCTGCAATAGCTGTTCCAGACAATGCACCTTATCGCCGGGCAAGAGCTGACTGAATACTTTGGTAATGCCCAGCTGCCCCGCCACCTGCTCAGCGGTTTTCTGATTATCGCCGGTCAGCATGACAATCTGGCTGACGCCTAGCCCTTTCAGCCGTGTAATCATTTCCTGGGCATCCGATTTTACTTCATCGGCAATAACAATCCAGCCGCAGAATTTTTTATCCAGCGCCAGATAAATGATGGTGCCCGCTTCTTCCACCTGTTTGCACACCACCTGCTCCCGTTCCATCAACCGGTAGTTGCCGGCCAGAACGGTGCGACCTTCTACCACTGCCGAAATGCCGTGTCCGGCAATTTCCTCTGCGCTTTGCAAAGCCTGGACTGCAACGGCCTTTTGATTGGCCTGCTGCACCGCCTGGGCAATGGGATGGTTAGAGATGCTTTCGGCACAAGCGGCATAGTAGAGCAGTTGTTCCTCGCTGATACCTACCGGATGCACCTCAGTAACGGCAAACTGGCCTTTGGTCAGCGTACCGGTTTTATCAAATACTGCAATTTCAAGCTGGGCCAGCGCTTCCAGATAGTTGCTGCCCTTTACCAGTATCCCATGCCGGGAACTGGCGCCCAAGCCGCCGAAGAATGTCAGCGGAATGGAGATGACCAAGGCGCAGGGACAAGAGATAACCAGGAAGGTCAGCGCCCTGTAAATCCAGCCGCTGAACGGCTCCTGCAAAACCAGCGGCGGCACGATGGCCAATATCGCTGCGATAGCCACCACCACCGGCGTATAATACCGGGCAAAACGGGTGATAAAGTTTTCTGCCTCTGCCTTTTTGCTGCTGGCGTTTTCCACCAAATCTAAAATCTTGGCGACGGTAGAATCCTCATATTCTTTCTCCACCTGTACCAGCAGCACACCAGAGGTATTGATGCAGCCGCTCATCACTTGCTGGCCAGGGCCAACATCCCGCGGTGCCGATTCGCCGGTAAGCGCTACGGTGTCCAAAGCGGAATGTCCCTCCAAAACAACGCCGTCCAACGGAATTTTTTCACCAGGCCGAATTTGAATGATATCACCCAGCGCCACTTCGTCCGGCTCAACCGAAATGAACTGGTCGCCCTGCTTTACATGGGCCACCTCCGGCTTAATATCCATCAAATCGGCAATAGAACGGCGAGAACGATGTACGGCATAGTCCTGGAACAACTCGCCCAGCTGATACAGCAACATTACCATCACACCTTCGGGATATTCTCCCACACAGAAAGCACCGATGGTGGCCACCGCCATCAAAAAGTTTTCGTCAAATACCTGTCCGCGGGTAATATTTTTGACAGCCCGCAGCACAATTTCTCCGCCCACAATCAGATAAGCCAGCAGATACACGCCGAACTGAGCCATTTCCGACAGGTTTAACACATTAGCCAGCAATACTAACACAGCGCCGGCAGCAATCTTCATCGCCGATTGCTTCATCTCCGTTGTAAAGGGCGCTGCCTTAGGCTTAACCGCAGCAGGCTGCGCCGGCTGCTGCCCTTGAAACGGCTGTTCCTGATGCTGCCCGTGTTCATGGTCATGGTCGTGACCGCAGCCGCAATGCTGACCATGTTCATGGCTGTGGGCATGATAGGTGCCCTTGGCCTTTTTCTGCTTTTCGCTGATGGTTACGCCAGGCTCTACCCGTTCAATCACCGCTTCGACTTCTTTTAGAGCCGCTGGCAGTGTCTGCAGATCTTTTACCTGTAAAATCAGCTTCTGCGCCATAAAGTCAATGGTGACATCCTCAAAATAAGCCAGTTCCTTTAAATGCCGTTCCAGCTTGGCAGCACAGTTAGCGCAATCCAAACCGTCAATAAAGTACACTCTCTGTCCCTTACCAGAAACCGCCGTATTGACCTGTATATCATGTTCCTCATGGTGATGGTCATGGCCGCAGTCGCAATGTTCCTCACGTTCTCCATGGTGATGGTCATGGCCGCAATCACAATGTTCCTCACGTTCTCCATGATGGTGGTCATGGCCGCAGTCGCAATGCTCCCCGTGTTCTCCATGATGGTGGTCATGGCCGCAGTCGCAATGCTCCCCGTGTTCTCCATG
>CABUKW010000124.1 GCA_902492275.1 uncultured Peptococcaceae bacterium | reverse complement strand
TGCCTGGGCGATTGCGGAAGTGAGTGAAAAAGAAATAGATGCAATCAATATTTTAGAGGCCAGCCGTTTAGCTATGCAGAAGGCGGTGGAAGGGTTAAACGCAAAACAGACAGCAGATTTTGTCCTGGTAGATGGTTTGCCCAATCCACAAATTCAACTTCCCTCCCAGGCTATTGTGAAAGGTGACAATAAAAGTATTTCTATCGCAGCAGCCTCTATCATTGCGAAAGTTTATCGGGACCACTTAATGGAAGTTTATGACCAACAGTATCCCGGCTATGGGTTCGCTGTTCATAAAGGCTATCCCACTGCGGAACATATACAAGCCATTACGGAGTTAGGACCATGTCCCATTCATCGAATGTCTTTCCGGCCTCTGTGCGATTTGACGGGAAAATAATTGCAATTTAAAAAAGGATTTTTGCTTTTGAAAGTTAGGATATAGAGCAAAAATCCTTTTATGTTACTGCTTGATTTTATTCCATCCATAGCTTTTTATCAAGGGTACGGTATTGGATAGCTTCTGCTAAATGGGACAACTGTATTGTTTCACTATTTGCCAGGTCCGCAATGGTACGGGCTACTTTTAAGATACGATTGTGGGCGCGGGCACTGAGTCCCAGCTTTTGAAAAGCCTGTTCTAAAAATTTGCGGCTTTTCTCATCCAATTGGCAGTATTGCTGAATTTCTGCTGCTGTCATCGCACCGTTTTGGATTGTGCCTGACTGGGTAAATCGTTTTTGCTGTAGCTCTCGGGCAGCGATAACCCTTTGTCGGATGGTAGCGGAGCTTTCTTCTGCTGTGGTGCGGTGTAGATCCTGAAAGGTAACAGGAACAACTTCCAACTGCAAATCGAAACGGTCTAACAATGGCCCAGAAATTTTGTTGCGGTATTTCTGCAATTGTCCTGGTGTGCAAGTACATTCCCGATGCGGGTCATTGTAGTAACCGCAGGGACAGGGATTCATAGCAGCCACCAATAAAAACTGACAGGGAAATGTGACCTGGGCCTGTACCCGGGAAACTGTCACTTCTTGGTCCTCTAAGGGTTGGCGTAAGGCTTCCAAGACTTCTCGACGGTATTCAGGAAATTCGTCTAAAAACAATACACCATGGTGAGATAATGATACCTCTCCGGGATGAGGTATCCGTCCGCCGCCAATGATACTGGCTGTGGAAGCGCTATGATGGGGTGAGCGGAAAGGGCGTTGTAGTATCAGTGGCTGGTTGGGCGGCAGTAGGCCAGCAATGCTGTAAATTTTGCTGATGGAAAGGCTTTCTGCAAAGGTCAGTGGTGGTAAAATAGTAGGCAAGGCCTGCGACAGCATGGTTTTGCCGGAACCGGGCGAGCCGACCATAAGAATATTATGGCCCCCAGCGGCAGCAATCTCAAGGGCTCTTTTGGCCTCAGTTTGCCCTTTAATCTGCAAAAAGTCATGGGGACTGGGTATAGCAGCCAATGCTGAAAATTCAGGCAATTTTACCTGCACCGGCTGATACTGAGCTGGATGCTCTAAAAAATGTACTACCTCCCGCAAATGCTGAAAACCGTAAGTGGTAGTGCCGCCAATGGCGCTTTCCTCCTGATTGGCTGCAGGCACAAGTAATTGATAACTGCTGCGGCTGTATTCTAATGAAATCGGGAGTATCCCTTTTACTGGCCGTAAAGAACCGTCTAAACTGAGTTCTCCTAAGAAAAGATAGGAGTCCAGATTGTCACAACGCAGTTGTTCGGTAACGGTCAAGATAGCAATGGCGATGGCTAAATCAAAGCTAGGCCCTTCTTTACGCAGGTAGGCCGGGGCCAGATTAACCACAATACGGCGGGGCGGAAATTCATATCCGGCGTTTTTGATAGCAGTGTGTACTCGTTCTTTGCTCTCTTTAACGGCTGTGTCAGGTAACCCTACAATATTCCATGCAGGTAGTCCTGCCGCTGCATCCACTTCAATATCCACCAGATGAACCGATAATCCTAATAAGGTTGTACTTTTTAATTGCGCCAGCATAGCATCATCTCCAATTATTTCCATTTTGTATAGTATAGCATAGAAAGTATTGGATTTCAAGAAATTGTAAATTATTTTTCGATTTTTCTATCAAAGCAGGTAGGAAAATGCTATAATAAAGGACACAATCGGAAATAAACAGCAAAACTTTTTGCAGCAAGGGAATGATGGGGAAGTCATTGCTGAAAAATTTGTTGCAATTTTAGGAAAAGCAGTATGAAAACTATAAAAAATTAGAAAGAAAGGGGAATTGTATTGGCTGTACAATTTATTGTCGGTCCTGCCGGTAGTGGTAAGAGTAGCTATGTGATGAGAACCATTGCCGATAGCTTGCAGGAAAAACGATGCAAAAAAATAATCATTATGGTGCCAGAACAGGCGACCTTTTGTTATCAATATGAACTAATCAATCAATACGGACTATCCGGTGTGCTGACGCTGGAAATTCTCAGTTTTCAACGGTTGGCGCGTACCGTAATGCAGCAGACCGGCGGTTTGGCCTGTCATCCCGTTGATGATTTGGGCAAGCTGCTCATCTTGCGACGCTTGCTGCAGCAGGAGCCGGAGAACTATCCCTTTTTAAATCAGTCGGTCAATCGGCCTGGTTATCTGTTAAAAATCGGACAGGCCTTGCAAGAATTGAAGCGCTATCAAATCAGCAGCCAGAGATTGCAGCAAACCATAGCTAAGCAGGAACTGCCACAGACGTTGTTTACCTGCAAATTGAGGGAACTCGCAGCACTGTATGACCAGTATGATGGATTTTTGGCCCAGGACTATCTGGATAGCGAGGATGTGCTGGAGCTTTTGTTAAAACGGTTGGATCAAAAAGAATTTTTGCAAGATACGGAAATCTGGGTAGATGAGTTTTATGACTTTACGCCGCAGGAATTTGCCGTTTTGGGCGCTTTGATGAAGCAAGCGGCTCAGGTGCATATTGTGCTGCCGGTTGATTTGCAAAATCAAAATTTAGGTCGGCAATCGGCTTTTCACAGTACCATGAAAACCTTACAGCGATTACGGCAACTGGCCCAAGAGCAGAAAATTCCCGTATTGCCCGATTTGGTTTGCGCGACGCCTTTGCGCTGGCAGCAGGCACCGGATTTGGAATTTTTGGAGCAGCAATATTTTTCCATTGGCACAGCCAGATGGCAGGGAACGCCTGCCCATTTAGCTTTGCTACAGGGGCAGAACCGCATGGCTGAGGTAGATGCGGTGGCTCGCAGAATTCGTCAGCTTTGTAGGGAGCAAGGCTATCGTTATCAGGAAATTGGCATTTTTACGCGGGGAGATCAATACGAGCTGTTATTGGAAACCGTGTTAGCCGACTATGAAATTCCTTATTTTGTGGATCATAAAGAAACAGTGTATCAGCATCCATTGACAGAATTGCTGCTGTCTGTGTTTGAGATTTTTCATAGCGGTTGGTCCTATCCAAGTATGTTTCGTTTTTTAAAAACTGATTTATTGCCTTTTGCCCAGCAAGAGTTAGATTTGCTGGAAAACTATGTATTACAGTATGGTATTCGGGGCAGTAGCTGGTATCAGCAAAAGGAATGGATTTATGGCTCCGACGATGAAGAACTGCTGGCCATGCTTAATACTTTGCGACGACAGATTGCAGCGCCTTTGCGACAGTTGCAGTCAACGCTAGCCCAGCCGCAGACTGCCGCTCAGATTATTGCTGCGTTGTATGCGATGCTGGAGGCTTATCAAGTACCCAAGCAACTGGAGGCAATGTGCCAAGAGGCGTTAGAGCAGGGCTTGCTGGAAACGGTGCAGGTACATCAGCAAATTTGGGATAGGGTGATTCAGATTTTCAACCAGATTGACCAGCTTTTGCAGGACATGCCCCTTTCTGCGGAGGAGTTTTCCGTTTTGTTGCATGCGGCGTTTGATAATCTGGATTTGGGCCTTCTGCCCAATAGCTTGGACCAGGTATTTATCGGTTCTTTGTCCCATTCCCGTAGCCGCAACCTACGCGCTGTTTTTGTAATGGGTCTCAATGAAGGTGTTTTTCCGGCCAAAGCAGAGCAGGACGGATTTTTCAACGATTTAGAAAAACAAACTCTTCAAGAAATGGGCTTGGAACTGTCGCCGGACAGCACACAGAAGCTCTATGACGAACAATTTCTTGTATACCTAGCTCTAACCAGAGCGTCCGATGATGTATCGCTCAGTTATTCGTTGGCTGATGAGGACGGCAAAGCCTTACGACCCTCCGGTATTGTGGATAAACTGCACCGCTTATATCCAGAGCTGGCAGAGCAGCCTGTACAGTGGCCCCCCGGAGAGGGACAGGAACTATTGCCCTATCTTAATCATCCCAATAAGGCCATGGGGCTGCTGGGCAGTCATTTAACCGCTGCTGAGCCGCCGGAGCGGCAGGAAATATGGGCAGAATTGTATAATTGGTTTCTGGAACATCCCATACCGTTGTTTCATCAGGTGCGACACAGCCTGCAGCACGAGGAGCAGTTGACCCAGCGGCAATTAAGCAGCACCCAAGTCTACGGCACACCGCTGCATCTCAGCGTGTCGGCGCTGGAAAAATACCGGCAGTGTCCTTATAGTTATTTTCTGACCTACGGACTGCGCTTAAAAGAACGGTCGTTGTATAAAATGGAAGCGGTAGATGTGGGACAGTTTTATCACACTGCCATTGAACAGTTCAGCAATTATCTTTTGGAGCAGCAAATTTCCTGGCAATCGTTAGAGGCGGAGCAGGTAAAGGCTATCATGGCCATGATTGTGGAGCAACTAGCGCCGGCTATGCAGAATGAAATTCTACTCAGCACTGGTCGTTATCGATATCTGCGTCACCGGTTGCAAAAAACACTGGAACATTCGGCTTTACTGCTGATGGAACATGGCCAGCGGGGGGATTTTGTTCCAGTCGCCTTGGAGGCCGATTTTGGCACTGGCAAAAGCAAGCTGCCCCATTGGAAAATTGCTTTGCAGGATGGTACGCTGCTGACGCTGCAAGGACGGATTGATCGCATTGAACAGGCCAAGGCAGATGGCAAGCACTATCTGCGCATCATTGATTTCAAAACCGGTACGCAAGGTTTAAATTTAGCCGATATTTATTATGGTTTAAAAATTCAATTGCTTACCTATTTACAAGTGGCACTGCAATATTATGCGCAGCTAGTACCAGCAGAAGAAACACTGTTGCCTGCCGGTGTGCTTTATTATTTCTTCCGCAGTGGCATCATCAGTACAGAAGGTCCTGTCAGTGCCAAAGAAGCAGAGGCGCTGCATATCAGCAAGCTAAAAGCTGACGGCTTGTTGGTGGCTGATATGAAAGCCCTGAAGCTGGCTCAGCGGGATTTGAGTACAGGAAGTAGTACATTATTGCCATTATCGTTATTAACTAAAGCTGCGCCTTATCTGGAGGATGCAGAGGCTTTTGCCGAGCTGGAAAATCCTTTGGAACTGTTTGGCAAACGAAATACGACAGTGGTAACGCAAGAGCAATTAGCCCTATTGCTGCAGCATACTAAACGGATGATTGCCGCTTTGGGCGAAGAAATTCATCGGGGGAATATTGCGGTGCGTCCTTGCCGCATTCGGCAGTTTATCGGCTGCCAATATTGCAACTATCAGGCTATTTGTCAGATTGAGACAGTGGATATATTAAAAAACAGCGAGGAACTGCTGCCGTTGGAACGGGAAGAAATCTGGCGGCGGTTGTCGCAGGAGGAAGGAGGAAAGGCCAATGCCTACATGGACAACAGAACAACAGCAGGCTATTGATTTGCGGGGAAAAAGTTTGTTGGTAGCGGCAGCAGCCGGCTCCGGCAAAACGGCGGTGCTGGTGGAACGAATTATTCAAATCATCAGCGATGAGGCTTGCCCTGTTGATTTGGACCAGTTGCTGGTGGTTACCTTTACCAATGCAGCGGCGGCAGAGATGAAGGAGCGCATCGGTGTTGCCATTCAGAAACAACTGCTGGAACATCCTATGTCCGAACATTTATACCGGCAGAGTATGTTGTTGCAGAAAGCACAGATTACCACGCTGCATGCCTTTTGTCTGGATTTGGTGCGGCAGAATTTTTTCCGGCTGGGGCTGGACCCACAGCTGAAAATTGCCAATGAGACAGAAAATCAATTACTTTTGTCTGAAGCTCTGGACGAAGTGCTGGAGCGTTATTACAGCGATGAGGAGTGCTTAGAGAAATTTGTGCAGTTGGTAGACCGTTACGGCGGCAAAGAGGATGAACAACTGCGGAGCGTGTTGCTACAGATATATCAAATGGCGCAAAGTATGGCGCAGCCGGAAAAATGGCTACAAGATCTGACAAAAGCCGGACAGATTGATTGGTTCGCCCAAGCACAACAAGAAGTGGTCCGCCAGTTGCGGTTTGTACAGAGGCAATTAATTAACGCAGTCAATTTAGCCAGCACCGACGCTGGTTTGCAGGGCTATTTGCTCCATATGGAGCGGGAGTACGACTGGAGCTGTGAATTGCTGGCAGCGTTAGAAGAAGGCTGGGACGTATTGGCTGAAAAATTGTCCGCTGGCGGTTTCAGTCGCTTACCTGCTACCAAAAAGGGCACCTTTGATGAAGGGTGTAAAGAGCAGGTCACCGCATATCGGGATGCCGCCAAAAAGCAGTTGGAAAAGTTGCGCAAGGAATATTTTAGCCGTTCTCAAGCGGAGCAATTAGCCGATATCGCGGACCAAGAGCCAACGCGGCAGCTTTTGGTGGAATTGGCGTTGGCTTTGATGGAAGCGCTTCAGCAAAAAAAGGCAGAAAAGGGTTTGATGGATTTTCACGACATGGAGCATTTCTGCTTTCAGTTGCTTTATGAAGAAGAGGAAAGCGGCGTTTTGCAGCGTACCGAGTTGGCTCAGGTATTGCAAGGCCGTTATGCCGAGGTGATGGTGGACGAATATCAGGATATCAATGATTTGCAGGAGGCTATTTTGCAGGCGGTCAGCCGGGATGATAATCTCTTTATGGTGGGCGATATCAAACAGAGTATTTATGGCTTTCGCATGGCCAACCCTCAACTTTTTGCCGGAAAATATCAGCAGTTTCCTGCCAACGGTAACGGCTGTTGTCAGCGCTTAGATTTAAACCGCAATTTTCGTTGTCGGCAAAATGTGGTAAATGGTGTTAATCAGGTTTTTGCCCAGTTGATGACCGGACAGGATGGCGACTTATTATATGATGAGCAGGCTGCTTTGGTTTACGGTGCCGATTATCCGGAGGTGCTGGCAGGGCAGCAGCCGGTACCGGAGCAAATTCAGCTTTTGGTGCTGACTGATGGCCAAGCTCCGGCAGAAGACAGCGAAGCAGCGGAACAGCCTTTATCAGCCATGGAAGAAGAGGGTTTGTTGCTCTGCCAGCAGATGCAGCAGTTGATGGCAGAAAAGGCTCAGGTTTATGACAAAAGATTGCAGCAGTACCGCGCTGTTACCTGGCGGGATATGGTAGTACTGCTGCGGGCTCCGAAGGGCGCTGGCGCTGTATATGCCCGTATTTTAAAAGAAGCTGGAATTCCGGCGGCGGTAGATACCGGAGACGGCTATTTTTCCGCCTGGGAAATTCAATTGCTGCTGGCCATGTTGCATATGATTGATAATCCCTTGCAGGATTTGCCGTTGCTAGCAGTGTTGAAAGCGCCCTTTTTCCAGTTCAGCGAAGAAGAACTGGCGCAATTGAGAATGCTGCAGCCCCGAGGCTATTTTTACGGCTGTCTGCAAAAGGCGGCTGCACCGGATGGTTTGCAGATGGTAGATAGTGGTTTGCAGCAGAAAACAGAAAATTTTCTAAAGCAGTTGCAGCAGTGGCGGCAACTGGCACGACAACTGGATTTAAGTAAATTAATCTGGCAGCTTTACAAGGACACAGGCTTTTATGAATATGTGGGTGCTCTGCGGGATGGCGTGCAGCGGCAAGCTAATTTGCGAGCGTTGCACGAGCGAGCTCGGGCTTATGAAAAAACCAGCTTCAAAGGTGTATTTTCTTTTCTGCGCTTCCTAGAGCAAATGCAGGAAAATCAGGCCGATTTGGAGCCAGCCCGCGTTTTAAGCGATAACGAAAATGTGGTGCGTATTATGAGCATTCACAAAAGCAAGGGTTTGGAATTTCCCATCGTGTTTATCGGCGGCTTGGGGCGGCGTTTCAATTTCCGCGACGCGCAGCAGGAATTTTTGTTGCATAAGGACTACGGCTTGGCTTTTTCTGCGGTGGACGGCCAGTTGGAAATTAAATATCCGACCATTGCCCAGCGAGTGGTTGCTCAGAAAAAACGGCTGGAGGTTCTGCAGGAGGAAAAGAGGGTGCTTTATGTGGCTATGACCCGAGCACGGGAACGGTTATATCTTTTAGGTAGTTGTTCTGATGCAGAGAAAAAGAAAGAGGTACCTGTGGAAAAAGCCCAGTGTTATTTGGACTGGCTGCTGCCGTTGCCGCTTTCCCAGCCGTTGTGGCAGGTGCAGTTCATTCCGGCTGGCAGTATAGATTGTGTGGAGAGTGAGGTTCGGCTGGCGCCGCCCTTACGGCAGGCCTTGGAAGAAGGTAAGCCCTTAAAAACCAGCGGCCGTTGGCAGAAGACGATCGACGCCCAGTTGAGCTGGCAGTACGAACAGCCTCAATTTATTACGGTAAAGGCACAGTCCTCCGTGACGGAGTTAAAGCAAAAGGTAAACCCCTTTCATGATGAGGAACAGCTGCAATTCAGCTTTGACAGCCGGCCAGAGGCAGTGGTAGCCAAGGAAGGGCTGACCTCGGCAGAGCGGGGAACGCTACTCCATCTGTTGTTGAGTCGAGTAGATTTGGAGGCAGAAATCAATGCCGACTATCTAGAGAATTTGATTGCCTATTTAGAGGCCAATAAGTTCATTGCCGCTGGTGCTGCTGACGGTCTGCGGCTGCAGGGTGTGTTGGACTTTTATCAATGCTCGTTGGGACAACGGTTTTTAGCTGCAGACAAGGATAAACGTTATCGGGAGATGCCGTTCATCACTGCGTTGGACAGTCACATGCTGGACGAAACCCTACCTGCGGGAGAAAAAAATATATTGGTGCAGGGGATTATCGACTGCTTATGGCAGGAAGCAGACAGCGGTTGGGTGTTGGTGGATTACAAAAGCGACAACCTCGGCAAAAGCCAGACACATTTACTTTTAGAGCGTTATGGCGGACAAATTGCGCTGTATCGGTACGCGGTGGAGCAAATTTTAGGCCAGCCGGTGAAGGAATGCTATTTTTATT
>CABUKW010000123.1 GCA_902492275.1 uncultured Peptococcaceae bacterium | reverse complement strand
TCAGTACGGTTCGATTTCCCGGGCGGCACAGGAACTGTATATCTCCCAGTCCACAGTCAGTTTGGCGTTAATCAATTTAGAGGAGGAATTAGGCATCACGATTTTAAACCGCAGCAAACGGGGTGTTTCCTTTACGGCGGAGGGAAAACAGGTGCTGGCTCGCGCCAAAGCCATCATGGCAGAGGGGGACGGATTGTTGGCAACCGGCTTTGACAGCAATGAGATTACCGGTGAGGTGCGCATCGGCGGCAGCAGTCATTTTTGTATGAATATGATTACCGACATGATGATTCAGGTGAAACGGCAGTATCCTGGGCTTTGCGTACTGGCGCAGCGGCAGTATATTAAAGATATTATAAAAGCGGTGGCGCAGAAAGAGCTGGATTTGGGCTTTATTAATTTTAATACGCTCAACGAAAGTGATATTATCACAGAGTTGCGCCGGTATCATTTGGAGTTTGTTCGGATTTTTCAGGATAAGCAGCGTATTTGTGTGGGCGCAAACCATCCGCTGTGCGGTAAAAAGCAAATTGCCTTTTCGGAGCTTTTACAGTACGATTTGGTGTCATTGGCCTTTAAAATGGATGAGCTGACATATAATTTCTTCAAGCAGCGGGGCTATCAGCGGGAAGTGGTGTCTATCAATGATTTGGCCAACTTGCGCCGATATGTGGCCAGCACAGAGTCTATGCTGATTATGCCAGAAAGAGATTGAAAACAGCAATCGAACCTACAGCGTACAATTGTGCAAGTTAGATGTGCCGGAATTTGATGTGGATATGACCGTTGGTTGGCTTCACCACGGCGATCACCCTATGACGCTGCCGGAACAGAAGGTGGTGGAGCTGTTGGAGCGGGAAAGCCAGCGTTTTCAGGATATGAATAGCGAATAGTCTAAAAAGAAGATGAAATGAATGAAGCTGTTGTGCGGCCAAGTGTCGTGCAGCAGCTTTTTGTTTTATATAAATAATATGCTGCTGAAATAGAAAATAAAAAAGTGTATAGAATAGGTAGAGCGATATAGAATGGTGAACTTGTAATATTTTTATGTGGTTGTGACATTGAAAATAGAGAGGTTTATGTTATAATGGACTACATTAGTATATTTTTATGATTAAAAGAGAGTTGAAATATTGTGTTGGTTAAACAATTATATTATTTTATAACAGTAGCAAATTTAGGGTCAATAACAGCTGCTGCAGATGCTCTATTTGTCAGCAAACAAAGTTTGAGTGAATCAATTAGTCGATTGGAGAAACAATACAATGTGAAATTATTTGTTCGTTCAAAAAATGGGATGCAGCTAACAGATGTGGGATGTTTATTTTATGAAGATGCTGTTGGTATTATGCAAAGGATAGATGTTTTATCCCAAAAATATGCTTCAAAAACTATAAAAAATGAATGTGTTGTTAGGATATCTATATCTACTTATATGACACCGCAAATTATGATTCCTGTTTTGGAGCAAGTGAAAGTTTCTGCGCCTACTATCCAAATACGTTTTAAAGAGGTTTTACAACCAAAAGATAGTTTAAATGATTTAATAACTTGTGAAGCAGACATAGCACTTTTTGCAATGGAACCATTGTTTTTGAAAGGAAAAGATTCAGGGCTAGAGAATATTTTGAAATATTTAGATACAATAAAAGTTTTTGAAGATAGATATTGCATTTTAGTCAACAAGAAATTTTCATTATCCAGAAAAAAAATAACGACTTATGAAGAATATATCAAATTTCCAATTGTAATATATGAGCCTTATAAAGCAGAATATCCAGCTGTTTATAGAGGAAAGCCAACTTCAATTGATAATATTTTTTATGTGAATAATCTTAATACCTATCGACAACTAATTAATAATGGTTTGGCGATAGGTGTTACGACGTGTATGCTTTTTCCTGAACTTTACAAACAATATCCCAATATTAGTTGTGTTTTGGATATGACACCAAATGTAGAAAAAAGCATTATATTGGCAAAAACGAAAACACGTACATTGACGTCTGAGGGTGAACTTGTTTGGAGGATTTTGTTAGATGTTTTAGAACAAGTAAAAGTTGATAGTATTAAGAACCAAAAACGTATTTTAGATACGCATGGAAAATGATATATTTTTCGTGCGATTGCATATAATGTGTGGCAATATAATACCTGCAAAACCAAATTGAAATTTGATTTTGCAGGCTAGTGAAAAATTATTGTAGTTTAACAATATTAAAATTTTGTTTATATGTGAAGTGTTTTGAAAGACATAAAAGCAATAGTTTTACCCAAAGAGTTTTTTTAACTTTAATAGAATAGCATTCCCAACGGAATTCCGACGATAATTGTGCAGAGAGTCATCCAAATGAGTAAAATGAAAATATATTTATATATTTCTTTAGTCGTTAGCCAGTCGTTTCCGTGCATTAAAGCGCCTGTAACAGAAGAAGATGGCAATAAATAGCCCAGACATGCACAAACCATTAGTATAGTTAATGCAACAGGTTCGTTAATCGGATATGCAGAGGCATACATAGCCAAAATAGAAAGTAATGTTAAACAAACGACAATATTATTAGCGATATTTGTTAAAATGACTGCAACAACAGCCAAAAAGATAATAAATACCCATGGAGAAATTTGTGTAACAAAAGGATTTAAAATTTGTAAAACAAATTCTTTTACACCGGTTCCTTCGGCAGTCAATGCGCTAGAAACAGCCATTGCAGTAGTAATAATAAAGTACAAGTTCCAAGGCATTTTACCAGCTACTTTTTCAAAGCTAAGTAAAGGTGCTTCATTGATTTTAATACAGCTTAATAAAGTAAAAACACCCATTACAATGCCTGTAGCTGATAACTTATTGATAGTACTACCAAAGGATGTTGTGGAGGATATTATTCCAGGCATCAGTAAAAAGATAATAGCAATGATTAAGATACAGAGAATAATTTTTTGTATTTTAGTCATAGGATATTTTTTGTGTGCTACCTGTTTCATATCGAAAGCTGCTAATTTGCTAATATCTGCACGGAATAAGAAGCGCATCATACCCACATAACCAATAATCATAGTGAAAACTATTAGAGAAATCATTGGAATGTAATAAAGGTAAATAACTCCTTGTCGTCCCATGTTTGCGTATGCTGAATTGGCAATTAGGGCGATCCCATTGAAAGGCATAATAATTGAACCAATGGCTGCGAAAGCAAGAGTGCCAATAATCATTAGACTTACATATTTTTCTCCTTTTTTCATATTGGTTTGCGCACAAATTTCGTAAAAAATTGACCAAAAGGTAAATGCAATCAAAAACATATTGCAGCAAGAAGCCATAACAGCAACTACAAGGAACCAGCAGAGTGTAAATAGCCATGGCCGTTTATGGAAAAGTTTTATAGATAAAAAACAATTAGAAAAGTATTGTGCCAAATTTGATTCTTCAATTATAACAACTAAGGCTAAGAAAAAGAATAATAAGACGCTTGTTGAATTTCCAAATGAAGCAGCTACCACTTGCGCTGAGGTTCCATATTCTGTGAAACATAGAGCGAATAATCCTAACACGCTAGGCCAAAGTGTATTAACGAATGACCACATATAAATTAGACCTAAGAAGATGCCAAGCATTTGCATGCCAAAATGTGTAATGGGAGCAGGTGCCGGTATATATTGGAAGAAAAACATGAACAATATGCCGATGCAGCAGTGCAGGTAATAAAATTTGTTTGTTTCTTTAGTCATTATAGCCCACATTCCTTTCGTTAAAAATATATTCATAGAAGTCTTTGCAAATAAGAAATCATCATCCCGAGTTTCTATTAAAGTGTTTTTTATAAATCGGAATGATGATTTCTCCTTTATCATTAGTCAGGTGGTAAATTTAGTATGGTTTATTAATTGCCTGATAAATGATGCCACCTTCTACATCATGAGGCATTGGAGCATCGCATAGATAGCAAATTGTAGGAACAATGTCCACCAGACGGATTGGACGGGAAATAATTTCCCCTTTTTTGAATTCACCTCCAGCCATTATGCATAAACAAAGTAGGGAGTATCCGTAATTTGTAACATGACTCATACAATTTGAATGTTCTAAGCCAAAATCTCGAGTTACCTGAAAGAAAATGTCTCCACAGTGTGGTCCACCCATTCCAATAGCTTCCATCTCTTCGCGTGTTAAACAAAATGAAATGACTCTTTTTCCTGTTTTGGGATCTCTATAGTTATAGAGTTTTGAAATTACGTTGGCGACAGTTTCTTCGTAATCTTTTTCGTCAACGATACCTTGCGGATCTCTACCTTTTAGATTGATGTAAATGTGAGAAGATCTCTGAATTATGGCAGTAGTTTTACTCCAATCAATTTTCCATTTGTTTTTTTCATTACGGTATACTTCACAAAGGCCTAAATCAATCATAACCTTTGGTGTTAAAGCAGACATATCGCCAATACCAGGATTGTCATGACCAGGAGATCTTGGTATTGCTGCGTGGTCAGATGTTAAAATCAATGCAGTGGAATCATCCATATATTGCATATAATAACCAATTAAATCATCGGTAATTTCATATATTCCCTCAATACAAACAGTTTTAATACGTTCCCATTCAGCATGACCACCAGGAATAGCTTGATTAATATACCAGTGGTTACATGTATCAATTCCATGAATGTGTAAATAAAATAGATCCCAATCAGGGGCCACTTCTTTTAGCAAATAATCAGTTGCTTTCTTGTGCCAATCATAAATTTGTTGAAATGATTCCATAGAAACCTGATCGGATTGTGCTTCATGACGGCCATAACTTGCCATGCTGCAAATAGGACCAACCTTTTCCCAGAAATTTGACATTAAGGATTCAGGGTAAAAATAAGTACTATTTTCCATGACTAATGCTTGGCCTATAAAAATTTTAGCTTTTTCTCCAGTTGGTTCAATTTCTAATAGTCGAATACGATAAGCTACTTTCTTTTTTGTTTCATCAATCGTAAACGAATCGTAGATAAAATCACTCCAGGGATCTTTTCCTTTTTTAGCAGTTCCTAAGCAAGTAGCGTAGTCTTTTTTGCTGAAAATTTGGATGGTATCGTAAAGATGTCCATCGGAAGCTGTAATTAAAATGAATCGACGTTCCAAACCGCTATTCATTACAACAACGCTTTCCAAAGAATTGGCAGGAATTTCACCTTTCCAATTTTTGGCCTCTTTTAATGGTGCAAAGATAAAATCTGCGCTGGCTTTTGTAGATGCTGCTTCTCCGCCATCTTCCATACTATCAATAACAACGTTAGTAGGAAATTTGATTGGTGGCGGCGTTTTTGTTAATTCAGGATAAGAAACATCAATTTTTTCTACACCAGGTTTATTATAGAAAGCGCCCATATCAATTGTAGGAACATCATCTCCTGGTTCAGCTTTTTTCATTTCTTCTAATTGGTCACTATAAACAATGCAGTCTCCTACATTGCTAGGATCAACATAATGTGGGAAATAACGAACTTCTGTTTCTGCTTTGGAGAATTCAGCTACTTTTTGGAAATCAACGAAATCACGCAAGAAAGGTGTGGCACTAGTGCCATCAATGAAAATATTTTGTGTATTTTCTACGCGAGGTGGCCAAGCTTCGCAATAGTTAAGCAAAACACTTTTCTTCCCAGCCCGTTCAAAAGACTCCCAAATCATTTCTGATTGAACTAAACGGGAATCCCAGTTTAATTGGAATAAATCTAATGGATTTCCTAAAGTATGTGTAAAGAAATCTGTTACGCCATGCGTACGTGGCCAGTTACCGGTAGCCATGCTAGTCCAGTTTGGAGGTGTAACAGTTGGATTGACACCTAACATTCCTAAGCTATTATGTGCGACCCCTTGTTCTAGAAATTTTTTAAAGTTTGGTAATTTGCCTTCTGCAATCATTTGTTTGATGACAGCTGGATCGGCACCATCTAAGCCAATCATCATTGCTCTTTTTCTTGTCATATAAAACCCTCCTAAAAAATTTATTAATACTACACTTCCATGATAATTAAATATGTAAATATTATCTATAAGGAAAAAATGCAAGTCAGCATTGTCAGTGTCAAGTCAAAACCTGACGAATTTATTGGACAGGTTTATAATTTTTTTAAATATGTTTAAGTAAAGTTTGAAAAATTGTAAAGTGACATTTTGATGAAATTGAAAATAAAAATACGATACATTTTATAATTCGCTATAGTTCTAGCAAATAACGCTACGCAGCAGTTTTTTTGTTTTATCATTCAAAATAACAATGATAACCATTGATAAACAATTCTTTTTGATTTTATAAATAAAACGTAAAATGAATGTATCAGGGAATAACCATGTTGTCGTTATTCTGCAAAAGAAATGAGAAATAACAAGAATGGAGGAGATTGGATGATTGGGAGCATTGATGCTAAAAAATGTATAGGCTGCGGCAGCTGTGTAAACCGCTGTCCGTTGGATGTTATTCGATTGAATGAGCAGAAAAAGGCTTATATTGCTTATCCGGAGGATTGCATGACTTGTTATATCTGCGAGCGGTATTGTCCAGCCGGCGCGATTTACGTGCATCCTTTTCGGGAAGCACTGCCAAGAATTTTTGCGCAGGAATATTAATGGAGAAATGAGGTGCGATGACAATGGAGAGAAAGCTATTGGAAACCGATGTGTTGATTATTGGCGGCGGCTCTGCCGGTATGTGGGCGGCTAATCGCTTGAAGGAGCTACAGCCGGAGAAGGATGTCCTGATCATTGATAAAGGACCCAAAGACTGGGGCGGTTTGATGACGATGGCTGGCGGCGATTTTGATGCTGTGCAGCCCAGTGAGAATATTGACGATTGGATGGAGGATTTTGTTTATTATTTTGACGGTTTGTGCGATCAGCCTTTGATGGAAGAAATTTTGCGGCATTCTTTTGACCGGATGCAGGATTATCAGCGGTATGGCTGTGAATTCTTTAAGAAGGAGGACGGTTCTTTTAAAAGTGTGCCGCAGCGGGGTTTATCTCATGTAAAGCTGTATCCGGCGCAGCTGAAGGGCAGAGGCGGCGAAATGATGGTGCGCGGTTTGGTAGAACAGTTGCAGCAGAAGGGCGTGAAACGTCTGGGCCGTATATTGATGACCGATCTGCTCAAGCAGGAAGGCCGTGTGATCGGCGCGGTGGGCTTTGACACCTTAAATGGCGATTTCTATGTGGTGAAAGCACAGGCTGTGGTGGCAGCTACTGGTGTAGGCGGCTGGAAAACCTCTTATGGCAAAAACACGCCTACCGGTGAAGGGGTAGAGATGGTGTATAAGGCAGGCGCTCGTCTGAAAGACTTTGAATTCAGCAGAGTCTGGAATATGCCCAAATATTTTGGTTGGGAAGGCCAAACAACCTTGATGCCGTTAGGCGGTCGTTTTGTCAATGCTTTGGGCGAGCCGTTTATGGAAACCTACTCGCCGGTGCTGAACGCCAATACGGACCCTCATTTCACCACCATTGCTATGGCGATGGAAATTCGAGCAGGGCGAGGCCCGATCTATTTTGATATCAGTCAGATTCATCCGGATAATTTGGTGTTGCTCAAGCCGCAGAACGGCTGGCAGCTGATGAATTATGAAAAGCTGCGAGATTTGGGCATGGATTTGTTTCGGGATAATACCCAATGGGTGCCGCAGATGACTATTTCTTATGGAGGGATGGATGCCGGCATTTATGGCGAAACTAACATCCCCGGCTTATTTGCTGCTGGTACGGCCAGAAGCACGGAGCCCGGCGTGTATGCAGGCGGCTTTGCGTTGATGACCACCTCTGTAACCGGATATCTGGCTGGTGAAGGCGTAGCGCGCTTTTTAGAAGAACAGCCTCGGTTGGAAATCACGTTGGATGAAGCAGAGCTTGCCGCCTTGCAGCAGGAAATTTATGCCCCGCTGGGCAAGGACGGATTATCGCCAAAAGCAGTGCTGACAGAAATTCAGCAAATCATGTTCCATTACAATGTATCTATCTTAAAGACTGAAACAGCTTTGCAGGATGCGCTGCATCGATTGAAAACTTTGCAGCTTACCAAAATTCCGCAAATGGCGGCTAAAGATGCCCATTATTTGCTGAAACTGCGGGAAGTACGGGCCATGGCGTTTGTCAGTGAGCTTTATCTGCGGGCTTCGTTAGAGCGCAAGGAATCCCGCGCCGGACATTATCGGGAGGATTATCCGCAGCGGGACGACGCTTATTTGGGTTGGCTGACCATTGAGCAGGATGAAGCGCAGCAGATGCGGTTTGCCTGGAAGCCAGTACCTACAGAACAATATAAATACCCGATTACGCGATATTATTCGGATAACTTTATTTTTATGAAAAAGAATTAGCAGGCCGATAACATTATACAAAAATAAGAAAAAGCCTCTCTTACCAGTCCGATTAGCCTGGGCTGGCAGGAGAGGCTTTTATTAACGCTAATATTCACAAAATTCATTATAGTATTTATTTAATATTTAAAATATCAATAATAAATATTGATAAAGTATTCTTTTCATTTCTATAAGTCTGCGGTATGATAAGCATGTCAAAAGGAACAGAACATTGGCCAATGAAATCTGTACGGAAAAAAGCCTTGCAAACAGCAAGCTGCAATCATGAGAAAAGACCAGCGGATTTATAAAACAGCAAAATATTTTGCAGCGCTTTTTTCAACACTTGTGCGTTCTAAAAAATAAGGACGGCAAGAAAATTGTAAAAAATAGATAATATTCATTACATGAATGACAAAAGCTATCGTAGCAAACGAAATAAAGGAAAAGGGCTTGCTATGAAAAGGAGGAGATTTTGATGGCTGCCAATGTACAGGCGAAAAAACAGAAAAATACAATGTATTATGTACATTCTGTCATTTCTTTGATTATCATGTTCGGGTTCGGTCAACTACCTGCGGTAGAACCTTTAACACCGTTAGGGATGAATTTAATCGGTATTTTCTTAGGCGTTTTATATGGATGGGTATTTATTGATATTGTATGGCCCAGTATGGCTGGCTTGTTAGCTTTAATGCTGATTGGCGGCATGAAACCCAAAGCGCTGCTGAACGGCAGCTTTGGGGACCCCATTGTGGTGATGATGTTCTTTATCTTCATCTTCTGCGCCACCATCAATTATTATGGATTGTCAAAATTTATTTCGTTGTGGTTCATTACCCGTAAATTTGTAACAGGAAAACCTTGGGTATTCACCTTTGTATTTTTGGCTTCTATTTTCCTGTTAGGTGGATTGCCCAGCGCTTCGCCGGCCGCCATTATTGGTTGGAGCATTTTATACG
>CABUKW010000122.1 GCA_902492275.1 uncultured Peptococcaceae bacterium | reverse complement strand
TAAAGCTTAACTCCTTATACCCAGATTTTGGCTTGCATGATAGCTGGCCTTTTTGTCATGCTCTTTTTTCCAGAAAATTTCTTTTTATTTTTTTCTATTACCTGCTTGACTTTTTATAGTTGGTCTTTCTGTGAGATTATTTTAGTTGTACAGTGAACCGGACACTGGTTAAAGAAGGTGCCAATTCTTTCATGTGCCAGGTTTGCTGTCCAATATGTATAAGCATATCGCTGACAGTACCCACCTTATAAACTAAAGAAGGCAATTCATAATGCATATTTTCAATGACCATATAGCCGTCTTCATAGCGCAGCGTTTGACCAGGCGCCAGTTCTGTAGCCACACCGGCTCCAAAAGAGCGGTAGCGGGCTTTAAACAAGTATAACTGGCCGTTTTCCAGGCGATAATATTCTTCCACATTGGTTTTGTTGACCGAATGGATGTAGGATACCGAGAACACGCCGTCGGCTTCTAATGGTTTTTCAAAATAGATTTGATTTGTGTCAGCATTGGCCATGACCAGCCATTGTACCGGAGCTGTAAACAAATGTTTACAGGAAAGAATGGTCATCGCTAAAATAACCGCAACCACAAAAACTGTGGTTGCGGCATAGTTTTTATCAACCTTGGTTTTCATTTTCCTAAGCGGGAATTGCTGAATTGTTATTCAGCAGATACGCCTTTTTCTTCAAAGTATTTAGCAGCGCCTGGGTGTAACGGTACGGATACACCTTCCACAGCGCCTTCCAAGCTCATTTCATTGCCTTTCGCATGGGCTGCAGCTACAGCGTCCAGATTTTCAAACAGACCTTTGGTCAGGTTGTAAACCAGTTCTTCGTCCAAATCAGCTTTTACAATGATAGTAGCTTTTACAGCAACGGTCTGGGTGTCTTCGTCAGCGCCATAAACGTCGGCAGCGATGGTGTATGGCGTATAGTAGCTGTACTGTTCGCACAGAGCATCGATGGTAGCTTGATCCAAAGACAATACTTTAATGTCATTGGTGGTAGCCAGTTCGGTAACGGCGGTGGTTGGAGCGCCGGCTGTGATGAAAGCGGCTACGATAGCTTTATCCTTAATTGCACTTGCGGATTCAGCAAAGTCCAGATTTTCTACTTTAATATCATCAGTGCTCAGACCAGCGGCAGCCAAAATCTGTTTGGCGTTGGATTCTACGCCACTGCCGAATGCGCCGATGGATACGGATTTGCCTTTTAAGTCGGCAACGGTTTCGATACCGGCGTTGGCGTCAACAACCAGCTGGCAAACTTCTGGATAAACAGTGCCTAAGGTTAAAAAGCCTTCATTTGGATCTGCGTTGGAGAAGCCTTCTGTAGCAGTGTTGGCATAGTACATAACGTCATTTTGCACGATTGCGATTTCAGCATCGCCCTGGTTTACCAGGTTCAGGTTTTCGGCGGAAGCGCCGGTAGCCTGTACATTTACACTAACACCTTCCACATTGTTTTCCCATACCTGTGCGATAGCACCGGCTACAGGATAATAGGTGCCGGAGGTACCGCCGGAAGCAAATACCAAGTTGGTGGCAGCGGCAGAACTCTGCTGTCCGTCGCTGTCAGAGCCCTGGTCAGCATTACTGCTGCCGCAGCCAGTCAGGCACAGCGCCAACATCATCAGCACAGTGACGACAGCAACCGCTTTTTTGTTCATTTTCATCATAAATACATGTCTCCCTTCAAAATTTGATAAAACTATACTTTCATTATACCAAATAAAAGAAATTGTGTAAATATAATTATTCTATGCATAAATTGGAGTTATTAATATGAGCGGTATATCTTAGTTATTTCTTGAACTAAGTCTTTTTTGTTTTTTATTTTTTGCTATATTTCGGTTTTATTTGCTACACTTCGCCTATCCCTCCGTGGCTCTGGACAAATTACTGCGCTGTTTGCCTCGATTTGGACTAACGTCCATCTCGGCTAAAACAGCTTGCCATTTGTCCATCCCAAGTCGGAATTTTGGCGAAGGTAGCGGGGTGGCGAAACCCATAAAAGGACAGAGAGTGCCCTACACCATCATTCTGAGCGCCCATTAGAAAGGGCGTGGAGCGGCGAAGAAGCTACTTTCTGGTTTCGGGCTTTGGAAGATGTTTCCGGTCACTTTCTTTCATTCTCTCACTAGCTTCGCTTAAATTCTGACAAACAATCCGGCCTGTGGCCAGCGGACAGCTTTCAGCGCATTCGCACAAAAAAACGTGCTTCAAACGCGCTAGTGGCAGATGTCCCTACAACGTGTTTAACGAATAGAATACAGAAAAATCAGGGCACTTGCTACCGTTTTATGGGTGTAAAAACTCCCCGATACCTTCGCCAAAATTCCGACTTAAGATGCACAGTTCCGCAGTCTGTCCAAGTCGTGGCAAACGTCAGCGCAGAAATGCGCGCTAGTTTGACAAAGACGGACAGACAAGGAAGTGTGCAGATTACGGAGGAACAGGCGAAGAGTAGCAAAGAAAAACGCAAAGGATTGCAAATAAAAAAGAAAAGATTGCTTTTACAAAGCAATTACGCTAATATTACATAGGTAGATATATCCAAACATAAATAACAGGCGGCGTTTTCGGGCGCTGCGGAAAAGAGGAGCGAGTATTGTGTCTGGAAAATCCTTTGTGAAAGGTGCGGTGGTGCTCAGCGTAGCCGGAATTCTGGCCAAATGTCTGGGCGCGTTGTACCGCATTCCCTTTGCCCGTATTGCCAGCGATGAGTGCGGCGCAATTTACAGTCTGGTCTATCCGGTGTACAACCTGTTGCTGGCGCTGTCCACAGCGGGGATTCCGCTGGCCATTTCCAAACTGGTGGCCGAATATGAGGAACAGGGCAAATCTGGCATGAGTATGCGGATTTTAAAGCTTTCTTTGCTGCTGCTGTCGGTTGTGGGAATTTGTGTGGCCGGGTTTATTTTTATCAACGCCGATTGGCTGGCGGTTCATGTGTTGCATGAGGAACGTACGGCTTTGAGCTTGCGGGCCATTGCGCCAGCAATGATTTTCACCTGTATGCAGGCGGTGTTTCGCGGCTATTTTCAAGGTTTGCAGCAGATGGTGCCGACTGCGCTGTCCCAAATTACCGAGCAGTTTGTGCGGGTGGGCGTGATTATTACCGCGCTGTTTGTACTGCTGCCTTACGGCGATACGGTGGTGGCTGCTGGCGCCAGCTCCGGCGCTTCGGTAGGAAGCTGCGTTGCGTTCTTGCTGATTTTAACTGTTTTTTTGTTTTACCAGCGCAAACATGGCGTAAAGCGGCAGAGCGCAGAAGAAAACGCCATTGGCAATTGCCAAATTCTCGGCAAAGTTTTGGCCTTAGCCATTCCCATTTCCATTGGCAGTTTGGTGCTGCCCATTATGCAAAGTATCGATTCGGTTTTGCTGCTGCCGCGGTTGATGGCTAGCGGTTTGACCAAAGAGGCTGCTTTGATTGAGGTTAATTATTTGTCCACTTGCGTGCAGCCCATTATTAATTTGCCCTTTATGCTAACCACTGCCATTGCTGCCAGTCTGGTACCCAATATTTCTGAGGCCTTGGCCATGGGGCAAAAAGAAAATGTGACGGTTAATTTTTCCAACGCCATGCAGCTGGCGATTTTGATTGTATTGCCAGCCACTGTAGGCCTGATGACTTTGGCACGGCCCATTATGGCATTGTTGTACGATAAGCCGGGGGCTGGGGTGGCCATGCTGTGGTCGGCGGCCGTTGTGCTGGTGGTAGGCTTGTATCAAATCAGCGCCGGTACGCTGCAGGGTATGGGCAAGGCTATGGTGCCCATGTACAGCTTGTTGTTGGGTGCGGCCATTAAAATTGTTATCACCTATACCTGTACCGCCATGCCTGCAATGGGCGTTCGCGGCGCGGCCTTGGGCAGCGTGGTTGGGTTTGCGGTAGCGGCGGCCAACAATATTTTTCAGGTATCCCGCCGTATTGGTTGGAGCTGGCTCAGCCTGCGCTACCATATTATAAAGCCTGTCATCAGTGTGGCAGCCATGGCTGTTTTGGTATTGGGCAGTTATTATGGGCTGTTTGCGCTGTTGGGCAGCAATGGACTGGCTACGCTGGCTGCTATCGTCATTGGCGGTTGCGTTTATTTTGTGGTGCTGCTGGCTATTGGCGGTGTCAGCCTGGAAATTATCCGCAAAATGCCCAAAGTGGGGAATAAACTGGCGGCTCTGTTGTTAAAACTAAAGTTAGTGAGGGAGTAAAATGGACGATACAGTGAAACCTTTAACCGACGTGATGAATACACTGTTAGGAGAACATGGCTGTCCGTGGGATAAGGCGCAGACTCATGAATCTTTGCGGAAAAATCTGCTGGAGGAAGCCCATGAGGTTATTGAAGCTATCGACAGTCACGACATGGACCATCTCAAGGAAGAATTGGGCGATGTGCTGCTGCAGGTGGTATTTCATGCCAAATTGGCTGAACAGGAGGGCGCTTTTAATTTGCAGGATGTGGTGGAGGCTATCACAGCGAAGATGATTCGCCGCCATCCCCATATTTTTGCTGATGTAAAGGCCGATGATGCGGAAACGGTGCTGACCAACTGGGAAGAGATTAAAAAGCAGGAAAAGGCCGGACAGCCCGAAGCGCAGAGCATTATGAGCAAGCTGCCGCCCACGCTGCCAGCGCTGATGAAAGCGGAAAAGGTGCAGCAGAAAGCCCATCGAGTCGGCTTTGACTGGGACAGCATAGAAGGGCCTAAGGCTAAAATCGGTGAAGAACTGGCAGAAATCGACGCTGCTTTGGCCGGTGACGGCGATGTGGAGGAAGAAATTGGCGATTTGCTGTTTTCGGCAGTGAATTTGGCTCGCTTTGCCAAAGTAGACCCGGAGCAGGCGCTGAACCGTTCTGTGCAGAAGTTTGTCGACAGATTTCGCGCCATGGAAGCAAAAATAATGCTAGACAAAAAGGAATTTGCCCAGTATACTGTAGAAGAATTAGATATCTTGTGGGAAGCCTGTAAGGCTGAAAAGGAAAAAAATCTTTAAAAATGGCTGTTTTTCTAAAGTTTTCTGCATTGGGGGCTTTTGTTTCTGCGAAAAATATGATAAGATGTCTGTAGCAGATTTGCTCGCAGTGTGAAAGGAATAAATTTTAAGGAGTTTTAGGAGGGATTTTCAGTGAATAAAACTGAATTAGTGGCAAGCGTTGCCGAAAAAGCCGGATTAACCAAAAAAGATTCTGAAAAGGCGGTAAATGCAGTATTAGCAACCGTAACCGAAAGTCTGCAGAAAGGTGATAAAGTGCAGTTGGTTGGCTTTGGTACCTTTGAAGTGAGAGAACGGAAAGCTCGCAAAGCAAAAAATCCACAGACCAAGGAAGATATCGTAATTCCAGAAACCAAAGTACCTGCTTTCAAAGCTGGGAAAGGTTTGAAAGACGTTGTGGCAAAGAAAAACTAGTTACCGGTCGCGGTAATGATGAGGGCTGTTGCAGTAAGGGTTTCGCGTTATTTGATGAAAATTCTTACTGCCGCAGCTTTTTTTATTCCACCGACCGGCTGCAATATGTTGCAGTAGCGCAGTATACAAAAGAAAGGCGGTGAACTCCATGCGGTTAGATAAATATTTAAAGGTGTCCCGTATTATCAAACGGCGGACCGTGGCTAAAGATGTCTGCGACGGCGGCAAGGTAAAAATCAACGGCAAGGTGGCCAAAGCCGGCGCTGACGTAAAACCGGGCGATATTTTGGAAATCGGGTTCGGCGAGCGAAAGGTGCGGGCCGAAATTTTAGAAGTGCGGGATAATGTACGGGCCGATGACGCCAAAAATTTGTATCGGTTATTAGAAGGCCAGGAAATTGATTAAAATATCCTCTTTTGTGGAATACTTTCTGCAAAGGAGGTTTTTTTATGAGACCGTTACAAAAAGCAAAGATTCTGCTGGTGTTATTGTTATTGCTTTGTCTGTTAGGAAGCCTGACAGGCTGCAGCAAGGAAAAACGGACCGAACCGGAAGCCAGTGGAAATCAGTGGCCGAGAGACGATACGACCATTACCCTTTATCAGCACGAAACAGGAGAGACCGTCGAGATTTCTCTGCGGGAATATTTATACGGTGTGGTAGCCGGGGAAATGGATGTGAATTGGCCGGTAGAAGCGCTGGCGGCACAGGCCATGATGGCCCGTACCTTTACGCTGGAAAAAATGGAAGACGGCGGCGTACCGGAGCGGGGTACCGACGCTTCCACCGATATCAACGAATTTCAGGCTTACAATGCAGAAAAAATCAACGATAATGTGAAGCAGGCTGTGGACGATACGGCCAATCAGGTTATCACTTATCAGGGCCAACTAATTAAAGCCTGGTTTTTTGCCGACGGCGGCGGCCGCACCGCAGCGTCAGCCTTAGAAGGACTGTCCTATGACAAAGAAGAAACGCCCTACATTCAAAGCGTAGAAGACCCTGGCGCTGCCCTGCCCGACAATCCCAATACCAGTTGGGAAACCTATTTTTCCATGGCTGAGCTGGCCGATGCCGTAGAACAGGTGACAGGAACACGCCGAGAGTCCTTCAGCAAGGTTGCCATTGCCCAACAAGGTGAATCGGGCCGCGTCATGCAATATCAATTTGACGATTTAACCGTGGGCGCTGCAGCACTGCGTTTGGCATTAGGCGGCGAAACCATGAAGTCCAATCTGGTAGAAGAAATTGATATCCGCGACGGTCAGCTGATGGTGAAAGGCAGAGGCTACGGGCACGGCGTGGGCATGAGCCAGTGGGGCGCCCGGGCTTTGGCCGAGCAGGGAAAAAGTGCCGCAGAGATTGTGCAGTATTTTTTCAAAGACGTTGAAATCGAGCAAGCGGGGCAGTCCGCATGAACTGGTTTCGAGTTATTCTTTATCTGTATTGCTACATCTGTGAACTGGAACGACAGTGATCAGAAGCCTATCTTTGCAAGAATTGAGGTGTAAACATCGTTTTACACCTTAATTTTTGTGATGGTTTTGTCATGCTTCATGTCCGGCTAAAATGTTTGTGTATGGTAAAGAAGCACTAAGGCAGCCACCCTGTACTATTCCGTTTTGAAGTATGATGATAGAAAAAATGCTGGTTCTATGATACAATAAAATAAAAGTTCGGTAAAAGGTAGTGATAAAATGACGACACAACAGTTAAAATATATCATTGCGGTTGTCGAGAGCGGTTCAATTACAGAAGCTGCTAAAAAACTGTATATCTCACAGCCAAGTCTCTCAAACTCCATTAAAGATATTGAAAAAGAAGTCGGAATAACCATCTTTATTCGGAGCCGCTCCGGTATTGCATTAACGAAGGAAGGTACAGAGTTTGTAGGCTATGCCCGACAGGTAATCCAGCAGATGGAGTTGTTAGAGGATAAATACATCTCTCATCTGCCCCCTAAAACTAGGTTTGGTGTTTCAACGCAGCACTACACTTTTACAACGAACGCATTTGTTGAAATGGTAGAGCAGTTTGGACAAGAACGCTTTGAATTTATTTTGAATGAAACACAGACCCATCAAATTATGGAAGATGTCAAAAACCGTTTTAGCGATCTGGGTATTATCTATCTTTGCAAGAACAATGAGGCGGTTATCCACAGAGCGTTAGAAGAAGCAAAACTGGTTTTTTATGAATTGTTTACTGCCAAGCCTCATGTGTTTATGCGGTCTACGCATCCTTTGGCCGAAAAACCATTCGTTACACTAAAAGAACTCGGACAATATCCACGACTTAACTTTATACAAGGCAGCTATGAATCTTCCTATTTTTCAGAAGAATTGTTCAGTACGGTTTTGGCAGAGAAAAATATTAAGGTTAGCGATAGAGGTGCTATTGTTAATCTTATGATTGGTATGGACGCTTACACCATATCAAGTGGCATTTTCCCAAGATATTTACAGGGAGATAAAATTGTTGCGGTTCCGCTTGCAGAAGATGAGGAAATGCACATTGGATATATTTTGAACGAGAAACAGGAGTTATCTGAATTGGGACAAATATATGTGAACGCCTTGAAAAACTATGGAAAGCCTATTCCATAGTTTTAAACTATGGATAAGCATTTCTAAACAGAATTTTATATGAATAGAAAAACATGATATATTGATTGGCATGGAGGGAAAATTCATGCCAATTTATATTTTAACCAGCTTTTTCTTATACTGTGTCATCAACGCTTTTACATCGGGGCCGGGAAATATTCTTGCACTAAATACAATAACAAATTATGGGTGGAAAAAAGGAAATCCACTTTTTTAGGAATATTTGCGGGCTATTATGTTGTCCAAGCTATTTGTGCAATATTTGTTTTCGGCGTAAGTAGCTTTCTCCCCGATGTTCTAAAAATCTTAAAATACGTCGGAGCCGCCTATATTTTATGGCTAGCCTTTCATATTGCTGTAAGCAAACCAAATATAGGAAACGATAGCAAATCTGCATCTTTTATGAAAGGCTTTATGCTTCAATTTGTAAATGTGAAAATATATATGTTTGGTATTACTGCGTTGACCGGCTATATTACAGATTACAGTACATCCCTTAGCATTTTGCTATTATTTGAAATGATTATTGCAACGATTGGAACAGTCGCAACCATAACATGGATTGGATTAGGAATATTGATACAAAAATATTACGCCAAATACTACCGGATCATAAATATCATACTTGCGTCAACACTGCTGGAATGTGTTTATAGCATGCTAAAGTAAATCCACAATAGTAGTGATAGCAAAGCCAGCCGAGCCAGCGGGCGGTCAAGATGAACGGCACATACTGCGCCCGCCGCTGACAGCCTTACCCGCCTTTGCTGGTAGACAATCAAGGGGCAACAGCAAGAAGTGCCGCCGCCCTTTACATTATTCAGAAAAGGGGATTTTCCACAGCAAAGGCATCGGGCAGGAAGTATTTTCCTTCCGCAATTCCACAAGGGTGTCAAGAGCTGTTTACACCTTAATTTTCCGCATTATTTCGATATCTCCACAGAAGGTGTAAAGAATTGTTGACACCCTTCGGTTCCTCCTCATCATTCCACAAACGCTTATATATTATATATAAATATTAAAACATCAATAAAAACATAAATAAAACACAAAACAATAAAACATAAAAACAATAAAGACATAGAAAACATAAAAAACATCGAGAACATAAAAAACGTGCTGGAAGCGCGGATTTCTGCGCGAATGGTTGGGTAAGCGAAGCAATGACGAAGGCAGCCAATAAAAGCCTGAAACTGGAAAAACTTTTTAACCAATTGTAGAGTTACAATAGATGTGAGACCAAAAAGAGGTAGAAAAAAGCGATAGAGTTCATTAGAATAAAGTTACCACACCAA
>CABUKW010000121.1 GCA_902492275.1 uncultured Peptococcaceae bacterium | reverse complement strand
GTTGTTGTAGGTGGAGCTGGCGAATACCAGATGGCTGCAGCGGAACGCATCGGCCAGAATATAAGACGAATGGGTGGCGGAGGTATCGTACACCACGATATTCTTTACGCCCCGTTCGGCCAGCTTATTGGCCAAAATTTCAGCAGCATTGGCGGTGCCGCCATAGATGGTGCCGTAAGCAATCATAACAGCGTTGTCTTCTGGTTCATAGGTGCTCCATTTCTGGTATTTGTCCAGGAAATAGCCGAAATCGCTGCGGATAACAGGGCCATGCAGCGGACAAATCATCTGGATGTCCAAACCGGCTGCTTTGCCCAGCAACGCCTGCACCTGCGAACCGTATTTGCCTACAATGTTGGTGTAATACCGTCTGGCGTCATCCAACCAGTCGCGGTCAAAATTTACGTCGTCATTGAACAGATTGCCGTTTAAAGCGCCCCATGTACCGAATGCGTCGGCGGAGAACAGAATTTTATCGGTGGTGTCATACGTTACCATCACTTCCGGCCAATGAACCATCGGCGCCATCACAAAGGTGAACACATGCCGACCGCTGCTGAAGGTATCGCCTTCTTTTACTACGGTAGCCCGACCAGAAACATCTTCGGCAAAGAACTGCTGAATCATGCCCAAGGTTTTGCTGTTGCAGATCACCTGCATGTCGGGATATCGTTCTAATAAACGGCCCAGATTTGCACAATGATCCGGTTCCATATGATTTACGATAATGTAGTCCAGTGTACGGTCGCCTAAAGCATAAGCCACGTTTTCTAAGAACTGTCCGGAAATGGCTGCATCAGCAGTGTCCAGCAAAACTGTTTTTTCATCTAACACCACATAAGCGTTATAGGATACGCCTCTGGGAATTGGATAATGGTTTTCAAACAGCGCCAATCTTCTGTCATTTCCTCCTACATAAATCAAATCTTCCTGAATTTTTCGCACATTATGCATCAATTTTCGTCTCCTTTTTCAAATTTACTGCAAAATATTTACCCATATTCTGCACATTTTAATCAAGAATTTTCCCATGTTCTATCATACAACATAACGGGCAATCTGACAATTGTTTTCCATCACAAAAAAGCAGAAATGCCGCTTGCAATTCCTGTAATCGGTATTTCTGCTTCTTGTCTGTAACAATGCTTGCTACTAATCTTGAAACCGCAGCGTGGCGGTCATTACATTGTCGCCGCATTTGCTGTTGGCGAAAATCTGCTGGGCTGCGAAGAGATACTCCTGCGGCTCCAGCATGGCCGGACTGTAGTGGGTCAGCCATAGTTCCCGCGCCTGGGCCTCCCGCGCCATCGTTGCCGCCTCAGAAAACACCATATGGCCCTTCTCCGCTGCGCCGGGCTGCTTGGCGTCATCGCCGTACAAGCCCTCGGCTACAAATAAATCGCTGCCCTGCGCCAACTGTACCAGCCCAGCGCTGGGCCGGCAATCGGTAGCATAAGTCAGCTTCAGACCGCGGCGGGGCGCGCCCAGTACATCGTGGGGATAGTAGGTTTTCTCGCCGTCGGTAACCGTTTCTCCTCGCTGCAGCGCCGCCCAAAAAGATACCGGAATTTGCTGAACTTTGGCCCGCGCCGCATCAAATTTGCCAGAACGGCTCAGCGACAGGCTATAAGCCAGACAAGGCACCCGATGCTCCACCGGCAAAGCCTGCGCCTGTAAAGCGCCCAGCGAAAATTGATAGCCGCTTTCCGTCACATCATGACAAACTACGGAAAAGGGCAGTTGGGGACAAACCACCAGCAAGCCGTCCAAAATCTGCTGCAAGCCCGGATTGCCCCAAATATGCACCGGCTCGGTGCGGCCATTGTTGCCCATGGTCATCAGTAAGCCAGGCAGCCCCACCACATGATCGCCATGAAAATGAGTGATAAGGATATGGTCTATCTGTTTGACGCTCCAGCCGCATAAATGCAGCGCCACCTGGGTGCTTTCACCGCAGTCAATTAAAACGCTTTTCCCCTGATGGCGCACCAGCAGCGACGTTAAAAAACGTTTGGGCAAAGGCAGCATACCGCCGCAGCCCAATAAGCATACATCCAGCATCAAACGCCACCCTTTTCTTCCCTGCCGCGCAGTTTTTTGTTTTTATCGTACAGAATTCGCAAGCCCTGTAAGGTCAACATCTGATTGACCTGCTGAATGGTTTCCGAATTGGCGTGAATCAACTCTGCCAGCCCGCCGGTCGCAATGACTTTGATTTGTTCCAGCGGCGTGTGCAATTCTTTGGCGATGCGCCGCACCATACCGTCCACCAAGCCGCAGTAGCCGTACAGCAAGCCGGATTGAATGGCATGAACAGTCGTTTTGCCAATCACCTTATCGGGCACAGTCATTTCTACTTTGGGAAGCTGTGCTGTTCGTTCCACCAGCGCATTTAAGGAGATGCCGATACCTGGAGCGATGGCTCCCCCTAAATATTCGCCCTTTTCATTGACCACGCAGAAGGTAGTGGCTGTGCCAAAATCCAAAATAATCAACGGCGCACCGTACAGCTCAATGGCCGCCACCGCATTGACAATGCGGTCAGCCCCTACCTCCTTGGGATTTTCGTAACGGATAGGCATACCAGTCTTTAAGCCGTTACCCACTACCATTGGCGCCATGTGAAAATAGCGCTCGCACATCAGCTTCAGCACATCGGTCAGATTGGGCACCACCGAAGAAATGATAATATCAGTAACGTCGGCCCGCCGCAAATTGCTGCACTGAAAGAGCTGCTCTACCAAAAGTCCGTATTCATCATAAGTTTTCAGCCGGTCGCTGGCAATGCGCCAGTCGGCCAGCAAGTTTTTCTGCTGAAACACCCCGATGACAATGTTGGTGTTTCCAATATCAAAAGCTAATAACAAGATTCATCATCCTCTGCGGGCAAACGCTTTGTGCAGAACAAGAATCAATACCACCGCCAGCACCAATTCAAAAGGCGTCTGCGTCACTACCACCGTCAGTGAAGCGGCCCATGGCATATAGCCAATCAAACTGGCCAGTCCCAGATAACCGATGGTGTTGGTCAGCGTACCTACCACTGCCGCCATGCCTGCGCCCAACCGGGAGCGGCGAAACAGCACGTAGGTATAGTAGGACGTCACGCCAATTAAAATGCGGGGCAAAATACGCACAATGGGGTCAGCCGGAATGGCGCCCACCGGCGTCATAAAGCTGTACAGCCCAAAGATAAATCCGGTAAATGCGCCTACCACCGGCCCTTCCAAAATAGCGGCCAAAATCACCGGCACGTGCATAATGGTAGCCCGCCCTGCCAAAGACGGCATGGGAATCATACCCAAGCCGGTTACACTGAGTACGATAGACACTGCGCCCAGCATCCCAGCCACCGCCATCTTCCTGGTGGAAATCCGTTGTCCTGTCGTGTTGCGTGTTGCTGTTTTTTCTGTTTGTACTTCCATGCTTTCACCTCATTTGATTTTTGCGGCAAAGCCCAAATGAAGCAAAGAAAAAAGGCTGTCAGAGCGCAGTCTGACAGCCGTTACCCTTCTTTCCTGTCATCCATCCCGGTCCTTTTACCGATCCAGGTGGCTCTCCCAAATTGTCTTGCTATCCATAAATTGGCTCCTGCAGGGCTCCAGGCTCCCGCGGAACAGTTGTATTATACCCCTTCAGGCGGCTGATGGTCAATATATTTTACAACATATTCTTCCAAACAGCGGATATTCAAATCGTGCATGGCCTGCGCGACCTCTGTGCCCACATAAGTAATATGCCACGGCTCATATTTGTAGCCGGTCAGCGGTACAATATCCTGCTGATAGCGAACAATAAAGCCATATTTATAACAGTTTTCATTCACCCAAGGCCCTTCCGGCGTGTTGATAAAATCGTTGAGAGAGCCAAAGGAGCCGCACAAATCAATGGCCCGACCTGTCTGATGTTCACTGTGACCCGGGCGGGCGCTGTAGGTGTCTACCTTCGCCCTATCGCCGCCCTCCTGCTTGAGATAGCCGTTGTAAAGTCGGTTCTGCAAATCATAGGAGCGGTAGGCTGAAGCGGCGTACAATGACAAACCCTCCTTACGGGCGTCGGCCGCCATGGCCTTATAGGCCGCACAGGTAGCTTTGGTGGCCGGCTTGCCCGATGGCAGCGTTTCCAAATCGGCAGGCACATAGCCGTCGGGCAGTTGATGATATTTATTGACAATCAGCGGCAGCGCCTCCGTATCGGCAATGGTGATAATGTTGGTATAAAACTCCTGGTCTAAGCCGGCGTTCACCTGCCAGACCACATCCTCCGCCGCTAAATCAGCATGGGCGGCTTGATAAGCCTCATAGCGCTGCTGCTTGTCGGCCTCGTAATAATAGATTTGCTGGTATGGATTCTTTTCCAGTCCGGCAATCACCGGAATGGCATGATCCAACGGCGCAGGCAGCTCCGGACTAAGCAGATTGAGGGCAGCCGTCAGCCCTACGGCCAACGCCGTCATAGCTGCCAGAAAAACCAGCCTTCCCCGCTTTTGTTCCTTTTTGGGCCTGCAACGCCCCAATGATACAGCCCCTTGCAGCATCTCCATCACTCCCTACAGCTTTTCTACAATGCGGCTGAAAAGCCGTTCCCGATTTTTCGCCGGTTTCCAGCACTTCGGTTTCGGTCAGCGGCTGGTCCAGTACACCGGCGGCCATATTGGTGATGCAGGAAATCCCCAGCACCCGCAAGCCGCAATGATTGGCCACAATCACCTCGGGCACCGTGGACATACCCACCGCACTGGCGCCCCAGCCTCGGAACATGCGGATTTCCGCCGGCGTTTCATAACTGGGACCAGTCGTCGCTACATAAACCCCCTGCCGCAAAGTTTGTCCCAACTCCGCAGCCGCTTCCAAGGCAATCTGTCGCAGGGCCGGATGATAGGCATAGCTCATGTCGCAGAAGCGTACCCCAAAATCGGCCTCGTTGGGCCCCATCAACGGATTGCAGCCCATAAAATTGATATGGTCGGTGATCAGCATTAAATCGCCAGGAGCAAAGTCCAGATTGATGCCGCCGGCGGCGTTGGAAAGCAGCAGATTTTTCACGCCCAGCCGCGCCATCACCCGCACCGGATAGGTAATCTCCGCCATGCTGTAGCCTTCATAGTAATGCAGTCTGCCCTGCATGCACACCACCGGCTTGCCGCCCAAACGACCGAACAAAAGCCGGCCGTTATGCCCCGGCGCCGTACTGGATTTCCAATGGGGCAGCTCCTCATAAGCAATGCTGCACCCATCTTCCAGCTTATCGGCCAGCCGGCCCAGCCCCGAACCCAACACGATAGCCGTTTCCGGTCGATAAGCGGTTTTGCTGCCAATATAAGCGATGGTTTCCTCCACCTGTTGTAATAACGTCTGCATCCTTGTTCCTCCTCAATTTCACTGGCAGGATGGCCCTGCCGCAGCAAGGGTTCCCCTGTCCCATTCTTTTCTTTTTACAATTATGTATTACACCTTACAATCTTATTTCCTGCCGCAAATCCAATCGATACGCTAAAAAATTTTTACAGCCTTCGCTGCCGGAAACCATTGATTCCCGCGCCCAATCCCGATATACTGAATAGTAAGAACTGTATTGCAGAAAGGATTGTTCACCTTGCAGGAACCAGACTGGAAAACAATCAAACAAAAATTGCGCTTTCAATTCAATTACAGCAGCCTGTACGTGCTGTGGTTTGTGCGCTGGCTCATCTTCGGCGCTATCACCGGCGTGGTCTGCGGTTTGGTAGGCGCTGCCTTCCATCTCAGCATCGACTGGGTCACCGCCGCCCGCCAGAGCCACGACTGGCTGATTTTTTTGCTGCCCTTCGCCGGTTTGCTCATCGTGTTTACCTATCGCCGCGCCGGCTTGGCCCAAGATCCGGGCACCAATCTGGTGCTGGCTTCCATTCAGTCTAAGCAGCATATTCCCATTCGCATGGCGCCGCTGATTTTCTTCGGCACCATCGTCACCCATCTGTGCGGCGGCTCCTCCGGGCGAGAAGGGGCTGCGCTGCAAATCGGCGGCAGCATCGGCGAAGCGCTGGGACGGCTATTCCGCCTGCGGGATACCGATATCAACATCATTGTCATCTGCGGCATGAGCGCCGTATTCGCTTCCCTGTTCGGCACGCCCATCGCTGCCACGGTGTTCAGCATGGAGGTCATCAGCGTCGGCGTTATTCACTACAGCGCCTTTGTGCCCTGTATTGTGTCGGCCTCCATCGCCTACGGCATTATCCAAACCTGCGGCATCGGCGGCGCCGCCTTTCCACAGATTTATCCACCGGAGCTGTCGGTGTTCCTCTTTTTGAAGGTGATTTTGCTGGCCATGGCCTGCGGCGTGGTCAGCATTCTGTTCTGCGTGGTCATTCATCAGGCTGGCCATCTCTATCAAAAACTGCTGCCCAACGACTACGGCCGCATCTTTGTCGGCGGCTGTCTGGTGGCCGCCCTCACCTTGCTGACCGGCACCCGAGCTTATAACGGCCAAGGCTCCGACATGCTGCTGTTGTCCATGACCGGCGCTTGCCCCACCTTTGCCTTTTTGCTGAAGATTCTATTCACTGCCCTCACCTTGGGCGCTGGCTTCAAAGGCGGCGAAATCGTGCCCGCCCTGTTTGTAGGCGCTGCCTTGGGCAACGTAGCCGCGCCCCTTTTAGGGCTGGACCCGGCCTTCGGCGCCGCCATCGGCATGATTGCTCTTTTTTGCAGCGTAGTCAACTGTCCGCTGGCCTCCATGATGCTCAGCGTGGAGTTGTTCGGCCATCACAGCGCGCTGCTGTTCTGTATCGCCTGCGCCGTCAGCTATGTGTTCTCCGGCTATTATGGTTTATACAGCAGTCAGAAGATTATGTACGACAAGCTGCATCCCCATTACATCAATACCCGCTCCCACTAGCAGCCGTTGTTTCGGCTGCTTTTTATTTTTGGTTTTCTTCCGCCATTTCTTCGGCAATGTCCAAAAATTTATTCATCAAAGGCAGACAAGCGGCCACAAACACACCGCCAGCCAAAATGCTGGTCTGCGCTTTCTTTTTGCGCGGCGTGGTCGTGCCCACTAAAACCGCCAACGCGCACAAACCAACTTGCAGCAAGCCCTTTTCCATCCATCCCAGGCGCTGGGCAAATAATTTCGCGCCTCTCCATAACTGTAACATAACCCTCTCTCCTCTCCATTAATAAGTAAGCATTTCCTCTAAACGCTGCAGCAGCCGCTCATATTTGGGCCGCAGCTGCTCCGCCGACCGGCCGGAGGTCACATACTGCACCTGCCCCGTACCGGTTTCCAGCAGATTCTTCTCGGCCAGCACATGCCGCAGATTATTGACCGTGCCATCGCTGCCGTCCAGCATGACAATATCCTCCGGCAGAATTTTATGAAAACTGTCCTTAAAATAATTGAAATGGGTACATCCCAGCACCACCGTACAATACTGCTGCAAATCAAAGGGCGCCAGCGTTTCCCGCAGATAAGCCTCCGCCTGCCCGTCGCTAAAATTACCGGCCTCGGCAAATTCGACCAAGCGGGGCAGCGGCAGCAAATCCACCTGATGATGCTGATCCACCTGATGCAACAGATTTTGCAGCTTTTCCTCCCGAATAGTAACCGGTGTAGCCGTCACCAAAATCCGTTTGGTGCAGTGTAAATCGTTCACCGCCGGTTTTACCGCCGGCTCCATCCCTAAAATGGGAAAGCTGTACCGGGCTCGCAGGCTCCGAATGGCAACGCTGGTAGCCGTATTGCAGGCCACCACCAAGGCCTTCACCTCCTGCTCGGCGATAAAATCCACAGCCTCCTGCACATACTGCCGGATTTCTTCTTTCGTTTTACGGCCATAGGGAACATGGTCCGTATCGGCATAATAGAGATAATCCTCTCGGGGCATCTTCCGCTTGGCCTGATGCAGAACGGTCAAGCCGCCTATGCCGGAATCAAAAAACGCAATCTGCATCACTTGTCACTCCCAATCCCTCTTCCATGATTCTTGTCTTGCCACTGCAGGCGCTGGCCCTTTTGCCGCCTTATCACAGCACAACGACCCAGCGCCCTTTTTTTCTCATACTTCAAGTTTCTCCCAGTCCAACGGCTCCGCCGCAGACCAGCCCTGCTCCTCGTCATACAGCATGGGCTTGGCTACAAACACCGCCCGATAATCCTCCGGCTGCACCGGCTGCTCCGTCAGCTCCCGATAAACGCCAAGCACCTCAAAATCGCTGAATCTCAGCCAGGTTTTCAGCATATCCAAGTCATAAACCTTCTCCTGATGGCACTCGGTCACCCGCCGGTACAAACCGTTTTCCTGCCGGATAAAGAACGTAATGTCCATCTGACAAAGCTGTTCTTCCTCGTCAAAATGATTTTCCCATATATATTCCACTTCCGGGCGGTGCAGCGTAAAAATATTGTTGCCCAGATACTGCCGCAGCTTATAGGGCGTCTGCACATCAAACAGCAGAATGCCGCCGTCGTTTAATAAGCCGTTCAGCCGATGGAGCAACGCCTGCAAATCCTCCGGCTCCGTCAGATAATTAAAAGCGTCAAAGGTCGCGATGACGGCATCAAACAGCGGTTCCTCGCCAGCTTCATCGGCCAAATGCAAGGCAGTCATATCCTGCTGCCGCCAGTCAACGGACAGCCTCAAAGCAGCGCTCTTAGCCTGGGCCTGCGCCAGCATTTCCGCCGACCGATCCACCGCCGTAATCTGATAGCCCTTCTGCGCCAGCGGAATGGTGATATTGCCCGTTCCGCAGCCCAAATCCAGCAGCCGCTTACCGGCGCAATGATTTTTTTCTAACAGCCGGTGGATATAGGCGGCCCACTGCTTATAATCGATATCCTCCATCAAACAATCATAGAGGTCTGCCAGCGCTTCATAAGCCATCTCTATTCACCCAGCATGGGCGTAATGTCCACTTCTGGACTATCGCCCCACAGCTTTTCCAAATTGTAATAAGCACGTTCCTCCGGCTTGAAAATCTGCACAATCACCACGCCGTAATCCAATAAAATCCAACTGCCGCCCTGATAGCCTTCCCGACGCAAAATCCGTTCATGTAAGGCCTTTTCCACCTTTTCTTCCACAAAATCAGACAGCGCCTTAGTGTGGGGCGTGCTGGTACCATTGCAGATTACAAAATAATCGGCAATACCGGTCTGCGCATGGATATCCAACACCTTGATGTCCATGCCTTTCTTTTCGTCCAATGCTTTGACAATTTGTTCTACTAAGGTAATACTTTCCATAGAAACCTCCCTGTTATCTTTTCATTTTTATTTACCGCACTTCATTTCGATGCTCTGAAGATGCTGTTATCATCAAATTGCGTGTCGCAATGCAGAGGGTCTATGATTTACCGACCCCTGCTAACAAAGCATTATGCAATGTCATACACAATCGTTTCTTATCACCGATGGGTGGGCGCTGCGCCCAGTCATCACTTTTCTATGATGGTACTGCAACAGTTTATGATAAACGTTCGTCATGGCAGATGGGGAGGCGATACGCCCCCGCATCGCTTCTCAACTGTTGAACAAAAATGTTTCACGTGAAACATTTTCCATGCCGATTTTCTGTTTTTGCCAGCGTTTTCTGTATTTTGCGCTCTAATAGGGGGGGTACAAAATACAGCCAAAATGCTGGTTTTCTGCTCAACCAATAGTCCTACAGCGATTTGAGTTTGCTCCGTTGCGCTGCGCCCAGAACAACGGCACCCTCTGCCGTTCTA
>CABUKW010000120.1 GCA_902492275.1 uncultured Peptococcaceae bacterium | reverse complement strand
TTCCTATGTCTATAGCATCGATATTGGACTGTCTGATGATTTTTAGAGTGGCTGTCGCAGGGTTTCTATGACATGTATAATTTTACAATTTGATTGCTTTATTAAACATTCATGTCCAATTTTTGTTGGCCAGTGAATTTTATCCATAAATGAAGAGAAAAAGGGAGGCTACCTCCTGTATTTTCGAAGAATCATTTTGAGACAGATTCTTTTCCTGTTATCCAACTGAGATACTAGATTTAGCTGTGCTTTTCGAAAAAACCTAAAAAATTATACTAAATGTAGCAAAATCATATATAAAATAAACGGACTGGATAATATTAAAAATCTTTTTGTAAGTAAAAAAATGGCTTTATCAATGGGTTTGTCTGCCTTTCTGACGGCGGGGCGCGGCGCTGGTGACAATTTGAATGGCGGTGGGAAAGGTGTTATAATTTGAAGCAGATGTTTGGAAGGGGCGTGAAGAGATGGTATCCTTGCAAGGACTGCAGAAATTAACGTTGCTGGATTATCCGGGCCAGGTGGCTTGTACGGTGTTTACTGGCGGCTGTAATTTCCGCTGTCCCTTTTGTCAAAATGGGGACCTTTTGCCCTGTGGCCAGCCCAGCCAGTATACCGAAGCCGGTTTGCTGGCCTTTCTGCAAAGCCGGCGGGGTCTGCTGGACGGCGTTTGTATCAGCGGCGGCGAGCCGTTGCTGCAGGCGGAACTGCCGCAGCTTTTGGAGCAAATTAAAGCCATGGGCTATCTGGTCAAGCTGGATACTAACGGCAGCTTTCCAGAGCGGCTGCAGCATCTGGCAGAGCAAGGTCTGGTGGACTATGTGGCTATGGATATCAAGAGCAGTCCGTCCCAATATGGCGCGGCCTGTGGCGTGGGGGCTCTTTATTGGCCTCAGGTGCAGCGGAGCGTGGAATTTTTGTTGCAGAATAGGTTGTCCTATGAGTTCCGCACAACGGTGGTGCGGGAGCTGCACGGGCCGGAGGAATTACAGGCCATTGGGCGGTGGCTCCAAGGGGCCCAGCGTTATTTTTTGCAGAGCTTTGAAAATTCGGAGCGGGTGTTGCAGCCCGGCTTGCACAGCTATTCGGCTGCCGAACTGGAGGCCTTGCGGCAGGTGGTGCTGCCCTGGCTGCCGCAGGCAAAGCTGCGGGGTGTTACTGTAGACCAAGCGTAACGAGAGAAAAAAAGAAGAAATAGGGGTGTTGAGATGTATACAGTGGTGAAACGAGACGGCGCTGTCGCCGATTTTGATATTGCCAAAATCAGCAAGGCCATTACCAAGGCTTTTGAAGCGCAGGAGAAGCAATATCATCCCAGTGTTATTGATTTGCTGGCCTTAAAGGTAACGGCAGATTTTGAACCGAAAATCAAGCAGGACCAGATTCAGGTAGAGGATATTCAGGACAGTGTGGAGGATGTGCTGATTCAGGCCGGTTATGCCGATGTGGCCAAGGCCTATATTTTGTATCGGAAGCAGCGGGAAAAAATCCGCAACATGAAATCGACCATTTTGGATTATAAGGAATTGGTGGACAGCTATTTGGATGTGACCGACTGGCGGGTAAAGGAGAACTCTACCGTTACCTATTCGGTAGGCGGTTTGATTTTGAGCAACAGCGGCGCCATTACGGCCAACTACTGGCTTTCGGAGATTTATGATGAAGAAATTGCCAACGCCCACCGCAATGCCGATTTGCACATTCACGATTTGTCTATGCTGACCGGCTATTGCGCCGGATGGTCGTTAAAGCAGCTGATTCAGGAAGGCTTGGGCGGTATTTCCGGCAAAATTACGTCGGCGCCAGCCAAGCATTTGTCGACGCTGTGCAACCAGATGGTCAACTTCTTAGGCATTATGCAGAATGAATGGGCAGGGGCCCAGGCCTTTTCTTCCTTTGATACCTATTTGGCGCCCTTTGTGAAGGTGGACAATTTATCATACGAGCAGGTGAAAAAGTGCATCGAGTCCTTTGTATACGGCGTAAATACGCCTAGCCGTTGGGGCACCCAGTCGCCCTTCTCCAATATTACGCTGGACTGGGACGTGCCGGCTGATTTGGCGGAGCTCAACGCCATTGTGGGCAATCAGGAGATGGATTTCAAATATAAAGACTGCAAAAAAGAAATGGACATGATTAATAAGGCCTTTATTGAAATCATGATTGAAGGCGACGCTAATGGACGGGGCTTTCAATATCCCATTCCAACTTACTCTATTACGAAAGATTTTGACTGGTCCGATACGGAAAACAACCGCCTGCTGTTTGAGATGACGGCCAAATATGGCACGCCCTATTTTTCCAATTATATCAACAGCGATATGCAGCCCAGCGACGTGCGCAGTATGTGTTGCCGGCTGCGCTTAGACTTGCGGGAGCTGCGCAAAAAATCTGGCGGGTTCTTCGGCAGCGGGGAAAGCACCGGCTCGGTAGGCGTGGTGACCATCAATTTGCCCCGCATTGCTTATCTGGCAGCCGATGAAAGTGACTTTTACCGTCGGCTGGACAAGCTGATGGATATTGCGGCCCGTTCGTTGAAGGTGAAACGGAGAGAAATTACTAAAATGCTGGAGGAAGGGTTGTATCCTTATACCAAGCGCTATTTGGGTAGCTTTGACAATCATTTTTCCACCATCGGTCTGGTGGGCATGAACGAAGCCTGCCTGAACGCCAAGTGGCTGGCCATGGATTTAACCCAGCGCCCGGCTCAACAGTTTGCCAAAGATGTGTTAAACCACATGCGGGAACGGCTGTCCGATTATCAGGAGCAATACGGCGATTTGTACAATCTGGAAGCAACGCCAGCCGAATCGACCACTTACCGGCTGGCCAAACATGACGTGGCCCGCTATCCCGATATTATCACGGCGGCGGAAAAGGGGGGCACACCTTATTACACCAACAGTTCCCATTTGCCAGTGGGCTATACAGAGGATATTTTCTCGGCACTGGATATTCAGGATGAACTGCAGACGTTATATACCTCCGGTACAGTATTTCACGCATTTTTAGGGGAAAAGCTGCCCGATTGGCAGGCTGCCGCTGCTTTGGTACGCAAGATTGCCGAGCATTATACGCTGCCTTATTATACGCTGTCGCCAACCTATTCGATTTGCCGCCAGCACGGCTATTTGAGCGGCGAGCAGTACCGCTGCCCGGTCTGCGGCGCGGAAACGGAGGTATACAGCCGCATTACTGGCTATTATCGGCCTGTGCAGCATTGGAACGACGGCAAAACCCAGGAATTTCAGGACCGCAAGGTGTATGATGTGGCCCATTCGGTGCTGAAAAAGGGACAGCAGCCGGAAAAACAGACGGCAGCCCAATCGGAAGCCGCTTATTGTTCCGGACGGGAGGAGGTCTTGCTGTTTACCACCAAAACCTGCCCCAACTGCAAAATGGCCGAGACCTTTTTGAAGCAGAGCACAGTGCCCTATACCAAAGTAGCCGCCGAGGAGCATGCCGATTTGGTGCAGCAATACGGCATTATGCAGGCGCCGACGCTGGTGGTCAGCCAAAAAGAGGGCGTGCAGAAATTTGTCAACGTGTCGGAAATCCGCAGGTATTTGGAGCAGCAGCGCTTTGCATAAAGGGGCTGTCGGAGACGATACTTTTTTCAGAAAAGTTTCGCTGGAAATTGCAAAAAATGTGAAGAAATATTTGCACTATTGACAAAACAGCTATATAATAGATAAGTATTTGAATTTTAGGAGGAGCGATTTATGCGTTGGCAAAAAGTTGGAACATTGATTGCAACAGTGCTGATTGTTGTAATCGCCGCCGGCATCCTCTTCCCTATCTGCGCGGATCACGCGGTATTGGGGTTGGACTTGCAGGGCGGTGTTGCGGTTCGTCTGGAAGCGCCGGATGGAACCTCGCAAGACGATATGGAAGCAGCCAAAAGTGTAATTGAAAACCGTATCAATGCGCTGGGTGTTGCCGAACCGGAAGTGCGCTTGGAAGGCAGCAACCGGATTTCTGTAGAATTACCTGGGGTGGAAGACGCCGAGGAAGCGGTGCGGGTCATTGGCACCACCGCCAAGCTGCAGTTTGTCCGTTATGACAACGGCGAGTTAATTTTAGAAGGCGGGCAGTTGACCAAAGCCAGCGCCTATATGGATCAGGAAGCTATCAACGCTTCTGAAATGTATGGCGTTGCCTTGGAATTTAACAGTGAAGGCACCAAAGCCTTTGCAAATGCCACCACCGATTTGATTAATACCTATGGCACCAGCGAAAGCACCAGAGAAAGCAGAATTATTGCTATCATTCTGGATGACCAGGTCATTTCTGCACCCAGTGTGCAGACCGCCATTACCAACGGCAAGGCCCAGATTTCCGGTAGCTTTGATAGCTTTGAATCGGCCCAGAGTCTGGCTATGATGCTACAGGGCGGCGCACTGCCTGTAGATTTAACGATTGTAGAAAAACAGACTACCGGTCCCCAATTGGGCGCTGACTCCATTGCAAAGAGCATCAAGGCCGCTATCATTGGGATTATAGCGCTGGCTGTCTTTATGATTGTGGTTTATCGGGTGCCTGGCGTGGTGGCTACCTTTGCACTGCTGTTGTACTCTATTTTGGTAATCGGCGCTAATGTGGCCATTAAAGCTACTATTACGCTTCCGGTGATTGCGGCGTTCCTGTTGTCGGTAGGGATGGCGGTAGACGCCAACGTCATTATTTTTGAGCGGATTAAGGAAGAACTGCGGGCCTGCAAAACCTTGCGGGTGGCCATTGAATCCGGCTTCAAAAAGGCCTTTGCTACCATTTTTGACTCCAACATTACTACCTTGCTGGCCGCGGTGATTTTGATTGGCTTCGGTAGCGGTTCGGTGCGCGGTTTTGCCGTAACGCTGACCATCGGGATTTTGGCCAGTATGTTTACTGCTATTACCTTTACCCGTTTTATGTTGACCACACTGGTATCTTCCAACCTGGTGCGTAACCCTAAATTATATGGACTGCAGGGAGGTATCTGTGATGAAGATTGATGTAATCGGAAAAAGAAAAATCTGGTATGCCATTTCTATTATCGTGCTGGTTGCCGGTTTGGTATCTCTGTTGGTGCAGGGCATGAATTTGGGCATTGACTTTATCGGCGGCAACCGTATCAACGTACAGTTTGCCCAGCAAGTAGATATTGCTGATTTGCGCACTGCGTTGACGGAAAACGGCTTGGAAGGCAGCAAAATTCAGGAAATGTCCGACGGCTCCTATCTGCTGAAAACCGCAGAGATGGACCAGGCCAAACAGGATGCTGTGATGGCCGATTTGGAAAGCCGCTTCGGTGAATTTGAAATCGTGGAAAGCGGTTTGGTAGGGCCCAGCGTGGGTGCCGAGCTGAAAAAAAACGCGCTGATTTCTCTGGCGCTGGCTGTGGTGCTGATGATTGCCTATATCACCTACCGCTTTGAAATGCACTTTGCCATTGCCGGCGTGTTGGCACTGTTCCACGATATTTTTGTGGTAGTGGCTTTGTTCAGCATCTTCCAGTTGGAAATCGACAGCACCTTTATTGCGGCGTTGCTGACCATTTTTGGGTATTCCATCAATGATAAAATCGTTGTGTTCGACCGAATTCGGGAAAATATGGGTCGGGTGAAAAAGGATCAACTGTCCGGTTTGGTCAATGACAGTATCAAACAGAGCTTTACCCGTTCGATGAATACTTCGATCAGTACGTTAATCTTGCTGTTGGCACTGTTCTTCTTTGGCGGACAAACCACAAGAATTTTCGTTCTGGCCATGATTATCGGCGTTGTGGCAGGGACCTATTCTTCTCTGTGCATTGCCAGCCCCATCTGGTATGAATTTAAGATGCATCTGAAAGGCAATCGGGTTCAGGCCAAGTAAAAGAAAATTGGAATTGTCAAGTTAGAAATGAGAAGTTGGCAGGTTGCAGTTGATTAAAAAAAGCAGTTTTCTCATGCAGGAAGCTGCTTTTTTGCGTTTGCTGGCATCAGCTACTAACCCTCTATTGACGATTTTGATTAGGAACGATAATTTAGGAATAATCATAACCATAAATTTTTTTTGCGTTGTAAACAATCAATCTGGAACTCCAGATCTCTTAACAAGTTCTTAACTTTTGCAGATGGCTTACGGTGAAAAAGGCGGCAAGCAGAGGAACGCAAGGCGGCTGTTTGCTGGATTGGAAGGTTTTGGATTGGCGCCATCGGGCCGATAAATAAATTTTTTGTTTAAAAATCGCTTTAGACAGGGAAAAGACAATAGAACGCTTTTTGTGACAAAAAGCATGAATTGTCAGTTGAGTTTTGAAATTAGTTTGGGTATAATAGCAAGGGTATGGTCATAAGAATATTCTGAAATCCATAATAGAGGTGGAAGTATGTATAAAATTGGAATTGATGTCGGGTCCACAACCATCAAGTGCGTGGTGTTGGATGAAAATCATAATATTGTGTACAAATCCTATCAGCGCCATCGGGCCATGATTAAAGAGAAAATTCACGAGCTGGTGTTGATGATTGGGCAGGAAATTCTGCAGGGACAGCAGGCTTGCTTGGCGTTGACCGGCTCGGCTTCTCTGGGACTGGCAGATTATTTTGAAATTCCATTTGTACAGGAGGTTGTGGCCACCCAGATTGCGGTGGAGCAATATCCGGAAACCATTGATGTTGTGATAGAATTAGGCGGCGAGGACGCCAAAATTTTGTTTTTAACCAACGGGGTAGAGGTGCGCATGAACGGCACTTGCGCCGGTGGTACAGGCGCGTTTATTGACCAGATGGCTGTGTTGCTGGATGTGTCAGTGGAGGAAATGGACCAGCTGGCGTTGCAGGCTCAGCGCATTTATCCCATTGCATCCCGCTGCGGTGTGTTTGCCAAAACCGATGTGCAGCCGCTGTTAAATCAGGGCGCCCGCAAAGAGGATGTGGCAGCCAGCATTTTCCATGCGGTGGTCAATCAGACCATTGGCGGTTTGGCCCAGGGCCGGGAGCTGAAAGGAAAAATGATGTTTCTGGGCGGCCCGCTGACCTTCTTAAAGGGTTTGCAGAAGAGCTTTATCGATGTGCTGCATTTGGACAGCAACACCGGAATTTTTCCGGCGGACGCCCAATATTATGTGGCCTATGGGGCCGCTTTGTATGCGGGCAGCGAACAGCCGGTGGATTTTGCCAAGCTGACAGAGCGGATGGAGGCTGCTGGAGAAATCAAACAGTACGACAGCGGATTGCCGCCGCTGTTTGCCAATGAGGATGAATACCGGCAGTTTCAGGCGCGGCATGACCGGGCTGTCATTCCCCAAGGCCAACTGGAGGGCTATGCCGGTACAGTAACTATCGGCATCGACGCCGGTTCTACTACGGTGAAGCTGGTGGTCGTCGGGGAGCAGGATGAAATTCTTTACAGCAAATATATGTTGAGCAACGGCAATCCGGTAGAACTGGTGCAGGAGGCGTTGCAGGAAATTTACAGCGTTAATCCCCATTTGCGGGTGGTGGGCAGCGTGGCCACCGGCTATGGCGAGGAATTGGTGAAAAACGCTTTTTCGCTGGACGACGGGCTGGTGGAAACGGTGGCCCATTTGACGGCGGCGCAAAAAATGATGCCCAATGTGGACTTTATCATTGACATTGGCGGACAGGACATGAAATGCTTCAAAATCCGCAATCAGGTTATTGATACCATTTTCTTAAACGAAGCCTGTTCGTCCGGCTGCGGCTCTTTTATCTCTACCTTTGCCACGGCGTTGGGTTATTCGGTGAAGGATTTTGCGGCCCTAGGGCTGTTTGCTCAGCATCCGGTCGATTTAGGCTCCCGTTGCACCGTGTTTATGAATTCGTCGGTGAAGCAGGCCCAAAAGGAAGGGGCCGAAATCGAGGATATCTCGGCGGGGCTGTCCATTAGCGTGGTGAAAAATGCGCTGTATAAGGTTATTCGCGCCACTTCAGCGGAAAGTTTGGGGCGCCATATTATCGTGCAGGGCGGAACTTTCCTTAACGACGCCATTTTGCGGGCATTTGAGCAGGAGGTTGGTATCGAGGTCATTCGACCCAATCTTGCCGGCTTGATGGGCGCTTACGGGGCGGCCTTATATGCCCGCGGCTTGGGTTTGGCCCAGTCTCAGATTTTAGATATGGAGGGCTTGGCCCACTTCTCTCATGAAACCACCGAGCGGGTTTGCCAGTTATGCGGTAATCATTGTAAGCTGACGGTCAACCGGTTTAACAACAATCGAGAGCTGATCGCCGGCAACCGCTGTGAGCGGCCGATTAAGAGTCAGGAAAAAAACTTTATCAATATCACATACAATGCCTATCGTTATAAGCGGGACCAGATTTTAAAACGCAAAAGCGTTAAAGGGAAACGGGGGCGGATTGGCCTGCCCATGGGTCTGAATATTTATGAAAATTATCATTTCTGGCATCCCATTTTGACCAATTTGGGCTATGAAGTGGTGCGGGCGCCTTTCGGCAGCCGGGATCTGTTTTTGGAAGGACAGGCAACCATTCCGTCCGATACGGTCTGCTATCCGGCTAAGATGATGCACGGCAGCGTAACCCATTTAATTCAGAAGCAGGGCGTACAGAAGATTTTCTATCCTTGTCTGCCCTATAACTTTGACGAGCATATCAGCGGCAACCATTATAATTGCCCGGTGGTGGCCTACTATCCAGAGGTGCTGTCGGCCAATATGTCGCTGTTGCAGGAAGTGCGCTTTATGAGCAATTACTTAGGGCCCCACAATGAAAAGCATTTTGTGAAAAAGCTGCAGGAAGCCTTTCGGCAGGATAAGGTGACGTTAAAAGAAGCCAAGACTGCTGCAGCTTGGGGCTATCAGCAGCAGGAAGCTTATTTGAAGGATTTGAAGCGCTACGGCAAAGAGGCCATCCAATTTGCCCGGGAAAATCATCTGCCCATTATTGTGCTGGCCGGCCGCCCCTACCATGTGGATCCGGAAATCAATCATGGCATTGACCAGCTCATTACCAGCTATGGCGCGGTGGTTATTTCGGAGGATTGCTTGCCCTTGGCCAAGAGTAAGTTCCACACCAATGTCTTAAATCAGTGGACTTATCATGCCCGTCTGTACAATGCAGCCCATTATGTAACCCAGCAGCCCGACATGTATTTGGTGCAGTTGGTATCCTTCGGCTGTGGCTTAGACGCCATCACCACCGACGAGGTGCGGGATATTCTGGAGCGGAAGGGTCATTTATATACGCAAATTAAAATTGATGAAATCAATAATCTGGGCGCGGTCAAAATCCGTCTGCGCAGCTTGTTTGCAGCCATCGCCCAGAAACAGAGAGCGAAGGGGTGAGCAGTGTATGGCGAAATTGGAATATGATAAAAACGGACGGTTGATCTTTACCAAAGAAATGAAGGAAGAGTATACCATTTTGGTGCCCATGATGCTGCCCATTCATTTTTCCATGCTGAAGTCGATTTTTCAGCGGGAAGGATACAAAATGGAAGTGCTGGAAACTCAAAACAGCAATATCATCCAAATGGGGCTTAAGTATTGCCACAACGATATCTGCTATCCGGCCCAGTTGACCATCGGTCAGTTGATGGACGCGCTGCAGAGCGGCAAATATGATATTCACAAAGTAGCGGTGATGATGTCGCAGACTGGCGGCGGCTGTCGGGCTTCCAATTATATCAGTCTGCTGCGCAAGGCCTTAGACCGGGCTGGTTTGGATTTTGTACCGGCGGTGTCCATCAACTTCGGCGGTTTGGAGGAAAATCCCGGCTTTGTCATCACCAAAAAAATGATTTACGAGATGGCCAATGCGGTTATT
>CABUKW010000119.1 GCA_902492275.1 uncultured Peptococcaceae bacterium | reverse complement strand
TGACGATTACAGTTTCGGCATTTGTATTTTTGATTTCCGTGCTTGTCATGACTATGGAGATAAAGGTGATCAGAGAAACAGCGAGGACAGATAATTTTTTTAGTATATTGATGCAAGATTGTGCATGACGACCGCTCCTTTTGTGGGAAATTTTTGGTAATGCTCGTTACTCTAGTATATCCTATATTGGAGCGGTTGACTATATATTTCAGCTTAACAGAACCCGAAAAAAGACAAAGAGGATTGGGTTTCTAAGATCGCTCACAGAGGGAAATTGTAAAATTTCGAAGGAAAGTTCTTATTTATAGTCATAAACGAGCGTTTATTTTCCTTATTTTTTAGGGGATTTCTCTTGTAATTATTAAGAAGAGGTGTTATAGTATATTTCAGAAAGGACGATTGCTGTACTTCCGGCAAAATGTGTTTCGCATAGACATTGCAAGAATCTGGCTGGAAAATATACAAAAAATAATATTTCAATTTGAAGACTCTTGTGGTATATTAAGAGATAGCCAGTAGAAACTAGGTGTAGTTAACTATACTTTTTAGAACACAAAATTTAAAAATTTATTTAGTACTCATTTGGCAGTTAAATGCTAAATGAGTACTTTTTTTGTGTTTACTTTTGGAAACCTTTTAGAATTGAAAAAGTATACCTTTTAAACAATCTACCAATGAACTGGAACGCCAAAAGTGATACTACATTTAGCAGATATACTGTAAAAAATCGAACCGTATATCTATTTTTTTATGTGTCGAAAAGGTATAGATAATAACATCAGAAGAGGTAATGGAGGTGTCAGAATGCTGTTTGCACCGGAGAATGAGATATGCCGTACCAGCATCATCAAGATTTATGAATATGAAAATCGAGAGTTGTGTGGGACGCTGGAAAATAGCTGTCTGCCACAAAAAATTTATTTTCGAAGCAGCATGCAGATGATTTTTATGCTGGAAGAGCTGTATGATGAGCTGAATTTTCCGCAGGCCACTACAGAAACCAGAAGTTTTGTTTCGATTCAGACAAATTATTTGCTGACCAAGCAAAAAGTGCAGCAATTAAGAGATCAGGCGGCTGCTGCAAGGGCCCAAGAAAAACAGGCGGTCTTGGAACAAACAGGGATGGAAGAGGGGATCCCGCTTGCCACCTTTATCCTGAGTTTGCAGTATCGGGCCAATTCCAGCTGGCAGGGGAATATCAGCTGGAAAAAGATGAATTATACCGTACAGTTCCGCAGTCTGTTAGAGCTGCTGCATTTGCTGGATGAGGCGTTGCTTTTGGTACAAAGCAGCGGAGGCAGCGTGGAGTTTGGACGGATGCTGAAGGGTTATGCCGACGCTTCAAAACAGGAAGCTGAGTAAAAATTTATAAGATTGGGATGAAATAAAAATTTTATGCCAAAGGCGCCAGAAAGTCGTAAGAAAATGATATGGATTGGAATGGCTTGTCTGCTCCTGCTGTTTTTTCTGATAACCGGCGTGGTTATTTATGGAGAGATTTCGCCAATCTTTCATAGTACGGTGGCAGTGGTAGAAGCTGACGAGCAGGATTTGGCCGTGCTGGCAGTCTCCAGTATGCAGGAGAAACCGCAGCTGTCCCTACTAGAAGAGGGCACGTCTGTCACAACCAGTCAAACGGATTTTGCTCTGCAGCGCAGTTTCCATGCAGACGCTTCCTCCATTCCGACAGCAATCTATGCGCGGGAAAAAATTGAGGAAGATGTAGATAATATTTTACTGGTATTAGATGGCAGTTTCTATTTGATTTCAGATCAGCCAGAAAAGAAGCAGCTTGTTGCGCTGGAACCAACGATGCTGCTGCCAGTGCAGGGCTATGGCTGGACAACCTTGGCGGCAAGCTATGAGCTGGGCGGTTTGCCTTGTGTGATCAATACCATCAACCAGGCCTTTGAGCTGGATATCAATCAATATGTTTTCATGAATAGTGAGGCAATCTGGCAGGTATCAGATAAAATGGGAGGCCTTACAGTTGTATTAACCGCAGCTGAAGCGAGTGAGCTGAACCGGCTTCTGGGTACAGCCTACACTGCTGGGGAAACGGTGATGTGGACAGGCGGCCTGCAAGCTTATACAAAATTGACCGTAGATGGCGACGCGATTGCCCATTGGCAAGCAGTATGTCATGCCATTATGAATAAAGCAAAAGCAGAGAAACAGACAAAACAGTTGTGGAAAGCAGCACGCAGCAGTTTGTCTGCCAATGTATCTTTCTTTACATTAAAGGCTATTGGAGAGGAATTGCTGCAAAATCCCAGTCTTACACAATACAATTTTCCGAAAACAGGCGCGTATAAGCTCTTAGAGGGAGAGATGGTATTGGATATGGATTTGAATGCCGGCAGAACTGAATTACATGCATTGCTTTATTCGTAGAGACAAAGGATATACATTGTCAGACGATTGATAAGCCAACTAAGGAATAAAAACAGGAGGAGATTCCAATGAACACAAAAAGAACAGCAAAAGTAGCATTGGCAACGTTTGGATTAAGCGTAATACTGCCGACAGCCGCATTTGCAGCAACAGACACACAGGGACACTGGGCAGGCTCTGTGCTGGCTAAATGGGAAAGTCAGGCCTTGATTTCCGGTTATGAAGACGGAACCATCCGTCCAGACAATGAAATCAGCCGTGCTGAATTTGTAGCTCTGGTAAACCGTGTAGCTGGATATCAGGCTGCAGGAAATGCCGTAACATTCAGTGATGTAAAGGCAGGCGACTGGTATGCCGGGCAGGTAGCGATCGCCGTGAATGAAGGCTACATAGGAGGGTTTGAAGACAATACCTTCCGTCCAAATGATAGTGTAACCAGAGCGCAGGCGGCGGCTATCATTGCCCGCATTAAAAACCTGCCGTCCGATGCAGCAAGAGCAAATCAGTTTGCCGATGCAGCGGCAACACCAGACTGGGCCAAAGGCGTGGTAGGCGCAGTAGCCAATGCCGGTTATATGATTGGCGATGAAGCCAATCGCTTCAATGCCGAAAAAGCATTGACCAGAGCAGAAGCAGTGGCAGCATTAGACCGTGTATTTGGCGTAAAAGAACTGGCAGCGCAGAGCATAACGCTGAGCGCAACAGAGGGCGCCATAGCAAAAGGGGCGAGCCGGACGATTACAGTGACAGCTTCTGCAGAAAATGCTGTGATTACAGCAGTCAGCAGCGATACGGATGTTGCCATTGTAACGGTGAAAGATGGCAAAGTCACCATCAAAGGGGTAGAGAAAGGGACTGCGACCATTACCGTAACTGCAAAAGCCGATGGCTATCAGACTGTAACGGCCACTTATCAGGTGACAGTAACAGCAGCCGCAGGCGGTGGCGGTGGAAGCAGCAGTAGTAGTTCTGGCGGCAGCAGCACATCCAACAGCGGCCAGTTGAAACCTAGCCAGATTGATACCAGCGCTGTAACAGAGAGTGTAACAAATCTTTATATCGAGTATGCCCACGGCACAGCGGTAGATGTAGAGGATGACAATGTAGATGCAACGATGGAAATTATCAATATGCCAGAAGATGTAACTGTAAAAAAAGCGACCTTAGCCGAAGGCACTAACATTACGATGAGAACAGTCAGTGGAAACTCATACAGCTTTACGTTGACAGAAGATCTTACGAAAGAAGTATCGGATGCAGTTAACAGTCAGATTGTTATTACAGTAGACGATGTTTATGCAAGAATTGCAGATGACGATGAAGCAAAGGAAGCGTTGAAAACTCTTTATGATGCTGGTTCTGACAGAGCGTTGCTGACAGGCACCATTGATGAGACAAACAGTACGGTGCACTGGGTTGTAGAGACTGGCAGCATCACCAGCACCGGCTGGAACAATATCTTCAGCAACATGGAAATCGCATTAGCAGATAAAAACGGATAATTAAAAGAGAGTATTACTTTGCAACTTTGTAAGGAATCCATAAAAATGGGGCCTGCCGCGTTAATGCGTCAGACCCTGATACATAGCTGACAGCAATTTGTACAAGGCAAGTGCTGCCAGCAAGCCGCAGCAGAAACCGCTGTAGTCGATGAGAATATCACGGACTTCCGGGCTTCTGCCGGGGCTGAAATATTGAATGGTTTCATCTGCCACAGCCACGGCAAGGCCGGTATAAAGAATCACGGGCAGATTAGAAGTCAGCTTTTTGCGGCCTGTGGTTCCGGTTAAGGTGGAAACCAAACCGAGCAGGAAAAATTCAGAAAAATGTCCCAGTTTGCGCAGCAAATGATGGGATAAAGGAAAATTGGCGCCGGTGAGCTGGAGCCACAGCGGCTGCAGCTTGGATAAGACGCCGGTGCTGATGGCACTGGAAGCTTCGGCTGGCTGCAAAGAATTGCCCCAAATCAGGAGCAGCAGCAGCGCTAGCATGGCACAGCAGATGGTGCGCTGTATACGAAGCTTTTGACGCTGCTGCCGGATCTGTTGGTGATAAGCATACTGTTGTTTCATGGTAAATCCCTCCGCAATCGGTTCCATTTCTGCTGCGCCTTTAGCAAACCCTGGTAATGCTCTGCACAGTGGGCGTCGGAGGATAAAAATGCCGAAGGATATAATTTCAGCAGTCTTTTGGCAGTGTTGCTGCATTTGTCAAAAGGGTTGGCCGTGATGCTGCGGCCATTAATCTGCAGATAACAGCCCATCTGCACAATCTCCTGCAATATGGCAGGATTGTTCTGCACAGTGCCATAGCGTTCCGGGTGTGCCAAGATCGGCGTGATGTTACGGCAGAAAATGTTGTTGAAATAGGCAGGAAGATTGTCCGGCAGGTAATGGGGATGAAACTCTAACAGCAGCCGGTTGGTGCCCCTGATGCAAAATTGTTGCATTTTATCAAAGCCCAGTTCGGATAGTAACGGTGCATAAAGCTCACAGCCAAGCTGCAATTGGATTTCTAATTGTTCCGCTTCCGGCTTTAAACGTGCGTAAGCTTCTTCGATAGCAGTCCAGCTGAAAGGCTGACGTTTCATGTGAGGCGTAGCGATAATTTGGGTGATGCCCAGCTGTTTGGCGCATTGCAGCATGGCAATGGATTGCTGTAAATCGACAGCGCCGTCGTCAACAGCAGGCAGGATATGGCAATGACAATCGAGCATAAGCGGGATCCTTTCTGTAAAAAAGTGGCTTTAGTATACCGCAATTTTTCCAAAATGTAAAGAAAATGTTAGATAGAAGCTACTGAAGAAAAAGCGGCTGCCGCGTTTTAATGGGATGGGTTTAAGTATGCCAGAACAGACTGCATTTGATACATAGCGCCTGTCGGCGCAAAGAAAGAAGAAAGGGTGGAAATTTTGGAAGACGAAATGGAGATTTCTCTGGAAGAGATTTGGGAGGTTGTGAAAAAGAATTGGAAGCTGCTGGCCGTTTGTACGGTGGTAGCGGCGGTATTGGGATTTCTGGTCAATCAGTTTTTATTAGCGCCAACCTATACGGCTTCCAGCCGGTTATACATTATGAATACCACGCAGGCCAACAATTACGACGCCAATGGGGAGCAAATTGTCAGCGCTACGGATTTAAACAGCAGCCTGATGCTGTCCAAGGATTATATAGAAATTCTACAGAGCGAACGAGTCACCAAAGCGGCTGCGCAGCGCATGGGACTATTGAATTTGGGTGACTACGATATCTCAGTCAGCTCTGCCACCGATACCCGTATGATTAAGATTGTGGTAACCGGCGTAGACCAGAAGGGCGTGGCCAAGCTGGCCAACATCTTAACCGAAGAATTTACAGCCTGCGTGCAGCAGATCATGCACATGGATAACGTGACGGTGATCGATACCGCTGCTGTACCGGCAGGACCCAGCGGACCGGCAAAGATGAAAAACACCATGCTGTGCGCCATGGTGGGTCTGATGATTGCGCTGGCGATTTCTTTCCTGCGTTATTTCTTGGACACCACGATTAAATCCAGCGATGATATCGAGCGGTATCTCAATCTGCCGGTACTGGCGAAAATACCGGATTTTACAGAACGGTAACAGGACAATCATGCAAATGAAGGAGAAGGGCAAATGGCGCGAATTCAATATGATAATCTGAGCCGGCATGTGCTGGAGACAGTAAAAACTTTAAAATCCAATATTATGTTTTCCTCCGTGGACAAGCCGGTGCAGTCTTTATTGCTGACCAGCTGTGAGGTAGGCGCGGGGAAAACGACGACAGCTACCTTGCTGGGTATTACAATGGCGGAATCCGGGAAACGGACCTTACTGGTGGAGGCCGATTTACGGCGGCCCAACCTGGGCAATACTCTGGGGATTCGCCATGAAACAGGTATTAGCAATGTGCTTCTAAGTGAAAAAAGTATTGCGGAAGTTACCTGTAAAACCGAATATGAGAATTTATATTTTATTGACTGCGGCCCAGTTCCGCCCAACCCAGTAGAAATGATAGGCTCTCAGCAGTTTAAGCATTTTATGGAATTGGTGAAGCAGGACTATGATATGGTGATTTACGATATGGCGCCGGTAGGATTATTTATTGAACCGGCGTTGGTGGCAGCCGAGGTGGACGGTGTCGTATTGGTAATTGGGCAGGGCGAGGTCGATTACCGGGCGGCACAGGAAGCAAAAGAGCAGCTGGACAGAGCCCATGCCAAGATTTTGGGTGTGGTATTGAATAAAGTGAAGCATAAGGGCAGCAACAGCTATTACTATGACAGAGATTATTACTACTATGATTATTATGACCGGCAGACAGGCGAGAAAAAGCATAAAAAACGAAAACCAGCTGCCGGTAAGAAAAAGTAAGGGGACAAGGGAGGGGCAATGATGAAACCAGGACATATTTTCTGGCGAAAGCTGTGTTTATTAGCAGTTGATATGGTCGCAGTGCTGGCCACAGGGCTTTTGATAGCAGGTCTATACCGCTATGGAGAGGGAACGGGAACGACGTCGGTCTGGTTTTGGAATATGGTGATGCTGGGCGCAGTATATTTGGCGGGTTTATTAATCAGTAAGCTGTATAACACCCTATGGCGCTATGCAGGCAGCACCGAGTTTCTCTATTGTATTGTGGTGACGCTGGGATGCGGAATTGTTTATACAACAGCTTCTTATTTGAGCAGCGATTTCATGCCATTGGTCTTTTATATTTTAATTTCGTTGCTGATTACAGTAGAGATTCTTTCCATTCGTTTGATTTACCGCTATTTGCGTTCCGTACAGATGAGTCAGGAGAAGAACAGCGGGGGTACGGAAGAAAAAAGAGTGCTATTGGTAGGCGCAGGGTCTTCTGCAGATTTTTTGCTGCGGGATATGAAGATTAATCCGCAGAATCAGTATCATCCGGTGTGCGTGGTGGACGATGACCCGGAAAAAATCGGGCGGTTTTTCCATAGCATTCATGTAGCCGGTAATGTGGATCAAATTCCGGAATTATGCAGAGAAAAACAGATTGAAGCCATTTTTATCTGTACCCCTTCCGCTACCCAACAGGAGCAGGAACGGATTTATGAAAAGTGTATGGAAGCCAAGTGCAAGACTTATATTATTCCTGATATGACGGCTTTGATTCAGGAAAACCGGCCGCTGATGAAGCAGCTAAGGGAAATTAATATCGAAGATCTGTTGGGCCGTAAAAGTATTTCCTTAGATAACAGCGCAGCGGCACAGAGCTTTGGCGAAAAGGTGATTCTGGTAACAGGAGCAGGCGGCTCCATTGGTTCCGAGTTGGTGCGGCAGTTGGCCAAACTAAAACCCAAAAAGCTGATTTTGTTAGATATTTATGAAAATAACGTGTACTCCATTCAGCAAGAGTTGAAATTCCGCTATGGCGATGAATTCCCTATGGTAACGGAGATTGCCAGCATTCGGGACAGAGAGAAGCTGGAACTGCTGTTTCAGAAGTATCATCCGCAGATTGTGTTTCATGCGGCAGCCCATAAGCATGTGCCATTGATGGAGTTTAACCCGGAGGAAGCGGTAAAAAACAATATCTTTGGTACTAAGAATGTGGCGGAGCTTTCGAATCAGTATGGGGTGGAACGGTTTTTGTTGATTTCTACGGATAAGGCGGTAAATCCCACCAATGTGATGGGCGCAACCAAGCGGTTTACTGAAATGCTGATTCAGATGCTGAACAAACAGGGGAAAACCCGTTTTGTGGCAGTACGGTTTGGCAATGTGATTGGCTCTAATGGTTCAGTGATTCCACTGTTCCAACAGCAGCTGGCCAAAGGCGGGCCGCTGACCGTTACCCATAAGGATATTATTCGGTACTTTATGACCATTCCAGAGGCAGTGCAGCTGGTGCTGGAAGCTGGCAGTATGGCCAAAGGCGGAGAAATCTTTATCTTAGATATGGGACAGCCGGTACGTATTTTGGATGTGGCGGAAAAGATGATTCGGCTTTCCGGGTTGGAGCCTTATAAAGATATTGATATCCAGTTTGTAGGGCTGCGGCCAGGGGAAAAGCTCTATGAAGAATTGCGGATGAGCGAAGAAGGCACCTTGAGTACGCAGAACAGCAAGATTTTTATCGCCACTATTACAGCAGTGGCAGACGAAGTGCTGCAGCAAAGTCTGGTGGATTTGAAAAAAGCGTTAGATGTACAGAATGAAGAAAAACTGGTGAAAACCTTGCAGCAGGCAGTACCAACCTATCATCCGCAGATGCAATACCATCATGGTGATGGGAAAGTGCAAGCTGGCAATGCCAAAATTGTGCAGATGCCGGAGGCAGGTACTGTAGGTGCATAAGAGGGTAAGCCTTCAGACGATTGAAAAAATTGAGACAGCAGGTTAAAGAAAAATTAAAGTGGTGAAAACATGAAAATTTTAGTAACTGGTGGAGCTGGTTATATTGGTACCCACACCTGCGTGGAATTGGTGAAAGCCGGGCATGAAGTGGTTATTGCAGATAATCTTTGCAATAGTAAATTGGACGCTATACAACGTACAGAGCAGATTACAGGGCGAAAGTTAAAGTTTCATCAAATTGATGTCACGGATTCCGTAGCGTTAGAGAGAGTTTTTCAGCAAAATCAGATTGATGGCATTATTCATTTTGCGGGATTAAAAGCTGTAGGGGAATCGGTGGAGAAACCGATAGACTATTATTACAATAACTTAGTCGGTACATTGAATTTATGCAGAATGATGCAGAAATATCAGGTGAAGCATCTCGTTTTCAGCTCTTCTGCTACGGTTTATGGTGACAATAAGGCGCCTTTTACAGAAAATATGCCTTTGAAAATGACGACAAATCCTTATGGCGAAACGAAGGCAATGAGTGAGCAGATTTTACAGGATTTTTGCAAGGCAAATTCAGAATGTGCGGTATCTCTATTGCGATACTTTAATCCGATTGGGGCGCATGAAAGCGGTCTCATTGGAGAGGACCCGCAAGGAATTCCCAATAATCTGATGCCCTATATCAGTCAGGTTGCTTGTGGAAAATTGAAGGAATTGCAGATATTTGGTAATGATTATCCTACGCTTGATGGTACCGGTGTGAGAGATTACATTCATGTAGTAGATTTAGCGAAGGGCCATGTAAAAGCACTTGAGTATTTGCAGCGTCATAAAGGCGTATCTATTCATAATCTGGGAACTGGAAAAGGTACCAGTGTTTTAGAGTTGGTACAGACCTTTGAACGAATAAATCAGGTGAAAGTGCCTTATCGAATTGTTGCGCGCAGAGATGGTGATATTGCAGAATGCTACGCAAGTGTAGAAAAAGCAAAGCAAGAATTAGGCTGGGTTGCTGAAAGGACAGTTGAGGATATGTGTCGTGATACATGGAGATGGCAGCAGT